>JADGOB010000152.1 GCA_017883185.1 Acidobacteriota bacterium | reverse complement strand
CCCTTCTGCGTCAGCTCCGACCCTTCTGCGTCAGCTCCGACCCTTCTGCGTCAGTTCCGACCCTTCTGCGTCAGTTCCGACCCTTCTGCGTCAGTTCCGACCCTTCTGCGTCAGTTCCCGACTCTTCCCCGTCAGTTCCGACCCCTCATCGCCAGCACCGACTCCTCATCTGCTTGTTTTCTGTGTGTTCCGTCCCCTTACTTCCGTTTCGCCGTCTGGTCCATCCCGTTCTGGTTTAGGATGACCTCGGTGGCCTTCCCCGACGCGTCCTTCACAAACGTGAGCTGCGCATCGACCATCTTGAGGAAGAAGCGCGTCTCCGTCTCAGCGAAGATCTGGAAGCGGGGCTGGCCGGTGGCCTGGAGGAAGAGACGGTCGCCTTCGCGCGTAATGGCCAGAACGAATGCAGGTCCGAGCGCGTACTGGCCCACGTAGTGTTCGAGCGCGGCCGTGTCCACCCTTATCTCGGTGCGCGGCTTTGCCGGGGGCTTCACGGGCGTCAGGGGGAACTGCGGATCGAGGAGGTGGAAACCGATGTCGTCGATGTTCGCCGCAGAGTTGTGCAGCACGACCACGGCGACGCGGCGCTTCCTGTCAAAGCCGGCGAACGAGTGGGAGCCGCCTGTCCCGCCATTGTGCCAGATCACCTCGACGTCCTTGCCGCTACGAATGTGCCAGCCGAGGCCGATCTTCCCCGGCGTCTTGCCCGTATCGTGGCGCGGTACAGCGTCTGCTCGAAGTCGGCCTGGAGCGCCGCGGGGCCCGCGCCCAGGTTCGCGGCGAGAAATGTCAGCATGTCGCTGACCGTGGAGCGAATCGCCCCGGCGCCGGCGAGGGCCGGCAGGTCCCAGTTCGCGGTCTCGTAGCCGTTCACGGTGTGGCCGACGGCCGTGCGCGCCTTCATCTCGGGCGTGAGGACGATGCGGGTGTCCTTCATGGCGAGCGGCCCGAGCACGCGTTCGATCAGCGCCGCCTCGTAGGTCGTGCCCAGCTTCAGCGCGAGGGCATGGCCCAGAAGGCCCGCGCCGAGATTCGAGTACTCGTAGCTCTCACCCACCGCTCGCCCCAGCTGACAGGTGCCGAGGAACTGGTAGAGCTGCTCCACCGTGTAGTCCGCGTAGGGGTTCTCGGGGTCCTTCATCGGGAGGTTGTCGGGCATGCGCGGCAGGCCGGACGTGTGAGTCGCAAGCGACAGGAGGGTGATATCGCGCCCGTCGCGCGCGGGCACCCGCACCGAGGCCGGAAGCAGCTTGGCGACCGGATCGTCCAGGCTCACTTCGCCACGCCGCACCATGTCGGCGAGTAGCGTCGAGGTGAAGACCTTCGAGATCGATCCAATCTCGAACACGGTGTTGGCGTCCAGCGCGCGACCAGGCCGCGTCCCGGCCGATCCGGCGCTCACGATGGTCCGCTTCCCCGCCGGATCGATCAGGCCGACGACGATGCCGAGCCCCGGGTGGTCACCGACGCGCGGCTCGAGCATCGACTCGATCTGCGCCACGGACAAAGCGGCAGGAGTCAGCACCTGGGCGCTCGTTGCCGGTACATGTCCGCTCAGCACCAGCAACACGACGACCGTCGACGCGACAAGAAAGAGTGACCGCATGCTCTGACCTCCAGGAATAGCTTCGATCCGAAGTCCCCGTCCCAGGTGTCGATATGCGAGTCGAACTGCACGAGGCCGACCGGGCCGTGCTTGCGCGCCAGCGCGCGCAGCACCGGCAGCGAGATGCTGTGATCGCCGCCGATAGCCAGCGGCAATGCACCGGCGGCGACGATGCCCCCGATGTGCGTCTCGATCGACTCGTGGGCCAGGTCGAGGCTCAAGGGCGAAGTATCCACGTCGCCCGCATCGACGACGGTGAGGCAGTCGAACGGCGCGACCATTGTGCCCCAAAACGGAACTAACGATGGTGGCCGGGATTCAGCCGCGCGGCGGCGCCCGGCGCAAGATCCTCTCCAAGAGAGTCCCCGACTGTTCAAGGAAACGATATCTTCCGCAGGTCACCCATCGACACAGCGGTGACGGCGCACATCCATGCCCGGCGCACGCTCGAAGCAGGCTTCACCACGGTGCGCGATGTCGGCGTGCAGGAGTACATCGATGTCGCCCTGCGCAACGCGATCAACCGCGGCGCCATCGTCGGCCCTCGATGCAGGTGGCCACCCTGGCCGTGAGTGCTACAGGCGGGCATGGCGACCTGAGTGGATTCTCCCCCTACCTCAGGTTCGAGCAGATGTCCGGCGTGGCCGATGGCGTCGATGCGATCCGCGTGGTGAAGGACGGCGCCGTGATCGTGGGTCGACGCGCCTGCCTACCGGGTCCGGCGCGTCGCCTGGGCCGTGTAGGTGCTCTCGAAGATGCGATCGGCGTTGGCGGCCTCGAACCCTTCGCGGCGGTGCTCGCGGCGAATCTCGACGGCCGGCAGGTGGGCGAACGCGTCCAGCACACGGCGCTCCGCGAACTCCACGTAGGAGCCCGGGATCCGGTGCACCTCGCTCCCTCCCCGCTCGTCATCAAAGGGCGCATCCACCATGGCGGCCACGGTGCTGCTCTGAAGCAGCTTGCCGTCCTCGCTGACCTTGGCCTTGCCGCCCGAGTCATTCAGCGTGAAGCCGTTCGACTCGAGGAACCGGTTGAACGCCTCGAGCGTGTTCCAGACGTCGGGCAGGTGGTGGATCGAGATCGTGAAGTGGTTCAGGTAGTAGCGGTTGAAGATGACCCACGCGGCGAACTCGCTTTCCTGCTGCAGGCGCTGGTAGTCCGCCCACGTCGGCGTTCGCCAGAGCGGCGCATGAAGGAAGGCGACGACGTTGGCGGCCGAATCGAGAGCCAGGGCATCGACCGGGTCCGTGGCGACCGAATCGGTGTAGGACCGGATGATGGCCTGGGCCTCGGTCGAGAGCTCGTCCACGCGCAGTTCGCTGATGAAGATGCGCGGAAACGACGGCTCTGGCGGCGCATACCAGTGCGCCGTCACCTTCTTGGCCGGGAAGTCGTAGCGGTCGCGGCGTGCGTAGCCGTAGTGCAGGAACACCTTCTCGAGCGACGCGATCCCGAGGGGCGTCACGCCCAGCGTCCGGAACGCGATGTGGTCGTTCTCGATGTCAGCCGTGCGCGCGATCAGGCCATGGCGCACCATGGCTGCAACAATGGCGCCGACGTCCGGCACGTGCGTCTTGTAGCGATCCATCAAGCCGTCGAGCACGGCCGCCAGCGCGTGGGTTGATTCGCGTCCAGGTCCCATGAGTTCGCCCTTCTCCGCGTACGCCTTCCGCACACGGCCGCAAGCGAAGATTGTTATGCGGCAACGATTCAAGTTCCAGAACCGGATGCCGATGACACTGACGTGTCGGCTTCTACTTTCACGCGCGGCCCCGAGCGCTTCTGCTGCGAAAATCACCAGGAGCGTTCAGGGTTCGCTCTCGTTCTCAGCACACCGGGTGGTGGCTCCATTACCCAGCGGTTCACTGACGCGGTCACCATGTCCCGACGCCGTCTTGCGCTGGAGCACATGCTGATCTCGTCCAGCTGGGCGGTCGAGCAGGTCGCCGCGCATGTCGTTCGGCGGCGCTAGCGCCGCTGGTGGGTTCAGGTCTGAAAAAAGTGAGATTTCAAGACCTGACCCCACGGTACAGCAGCGAGTAGTGGCGGAATCGGCCGGGCATGTGGGCGCCCACGCCGGCGATCACGACCACCACGAACAGGATCGGTACGCGCGCGGACCACGCGAACGGAATCACGCACAGCAGGGCCAGTTTCAGCACCACCGCCAGCCCGCCCACCTGGGCCAGCCAGTCGAACGAGGTGTAGAGTTCGACGGCGAGGATCACCGCGCCGCTCGCCATGGCCACCCACAGCCACGCCAACAACATGTCGGCAGCCACGCCGAAGACATGCCCGCCGAGCAGGGTGCCAGTGGCGGCCAGGTGCACGGTGCGCGCACCAACATTCCAGGCTCGTGCGTAGGGCAAACGACGCCTCGGCTCGGGCAAGAAGAGCGACCGGAGATTCATCCGGGCAAGTGTAGCGTATGGTGGGCGCTCGCGCCCGAGTTCCCATGGCGCGTGTCCCGTGGCGCGTTCCCGCGCGGCCACGGGACGTGACGTCAGCGCCCCGCCGCATCAGCGCTACAATACCAAGATGTATCCGGTCATCCTGACCATTCACTCGTTCCTGCGGTGGATGGTGATCCTGCTCGGCATCTGGGCGGTGGTGAGCGTGCTGCCGTCGCGCCAGGCCGCCGTCAGCCGCGCCGCGGCGCTGCCGGGCCTGCTGTTCTCGATGGTGCTGGACATCCAGTTGCTGGCCGGCCTCCTGCTGTACGTGGTGCTCAGCCCGATCACTGTGGCGGCGATGCAGGACATGGCGGGCACCATGAAGAACGGCGGCTGGCGCTACTGGACGGTCGAACACCCGGCGCTGATGATCCTGGCCGTGGCGTTCGCACACATCGGGCGTCCGCGCGGCGCAGGGGCCGCGCCAGGCAAGCGCGCGGTGATCTGGTACGGATTGGCCCTGCTGGCGATCCTGCTCGCTACACCGTGGCCGTTCATGCCGCAGGGTCGGCCGTGGGTCAGGTGGTAACGGCCGGTTGACCGGCCGCGCACCACAGCGAAGATCCCCGACGGCCGAATGCTGCCGTGATCAGGCGACGGGCCACTCAGCCCTGGTGCGCCAGGTACGCCTCGACCATGATCAGCGAGTGCTCACCCGCGGCCTTGACCACCTTCAGCAGGTTGTCCATCGTGGCCATTTCCTCGACCTGCTCGGTCACGAACCACCGCAGGAAGTCCTGCGCCGCGTAGTCCTTCTGCTCGATGGCCATCGCCATCATCGCGTTGATGCGATTGGTGACCTCGGTCTCCCACTCCAGCGAGTTCTCTATCACGGCCTCCACCGACTTGAAGGTCGGCGTCGGCGCCTTGACTGCCGGGATCACGACGGTTCCGCCCACGTCGCAAAGATACTTCACGAACTTCAGCGCGTGGCCGCGTTCCTCGTCGGCCTGCTTGTAGAACATGGCGGCGAGCTTCTTGAGCGGCACCCTCTCCAGGTAGGCGGCCATGTTCAGGTACTGGTTGGAGGCAAACAGCTCGAGGCCGATCTCGTCGTTGAACGCGGCGTTGAGTTTCTTGCTGATCAGCATGGCCCTCTCCATTGAGAAAAGTCGGTTAGAACCCTTTCGCCATGATACCTCAATGGACTGAACTGGCTGGCAGCCCTTGGTGATTATTATCGCAACCGCGTCGTGACGCTCCCGACCTTGTCGGCATCGTAGCTGTAGACCACGATCTTGAAGGTCTGGTCCGGCACTTGGTACGGGACGCGGGTCGAGAACGGAATCCCGTCCTTCTGCACCTTCTGCCAAGTCTCCTCGCGCAGGTTCAGATCCAACTGCTGCCACGATTCCCCCAGGAACCGGCCGTGGCCGTCACCGTAGAACGTCACGACCTGCACGCTGGCCACGTGTCGTCCGCCACCTTCGGTGAACGGGATCTTCGGGGCCTGCAGCATCACGTCCACCTGGACCCTCCGGCCGTCGCCGGAGGCCGCCGGTACCACGTGCACCCGGACCTGGACGCCGATGTCTTTCACTTCTTCTTCGTACTGCGCCGCCGAGGAGATGCGGCTATAGGAGAGGAACGCCTTGCGGTCGAACGGCTGCAGCGACTGGCGCCCGTAGTAGCAGCGCGGTTGTACGCGAGCACGGCCACGAGATCCTGGGGCAGCAGGTCCTTGCGGACGAACGTCAGCAGCCCGTCGATCCCGCGCGACGGATGCTGGAGGCGACCGCGACCGAGGACGATGAGAAAGGTGCGCCGCGTCTCGGGCGTGAGCTCGGCGACGGGGATCTTGCGAAGGAGGCCCTTGGTCGGCGCGGACGGATCGACAGGGATCGCGGTCAGCGCCTGGAAGGAGAAGTGCGCGATGTTCTGGCGCACGCCGTCCTCGATGACCGTGAAATCTTCCTGCCGCAGGTCGGTCACCGGCCGATCGTCCTTGTCGGTCACGATGATATCGATCGGCACGAGCGTCACGCGGACGCGGATGGTGCCCGGCACGCGTTCCTGCGGAAATCGGGCGTTGGCTGCGAGAGCCGTCACCAACCCGGCACAGGTGACGATGCCGGACAGCGCGAGCAGGGCACGGCGCATGAGACCTCCTGGAGCATCAGACCAGGGCCGGTGCGGCAAGGATACACGGAAGGGCGGGGAACGGACCGCGATCGGCTATCTGGGCCCACCCGCGGCGGGCGCAACTCTCATCCTGACGACCGGTTCGGGCGTCGGGGCGGCGGACGCCTGTGATGTGGACACGGCGGGCGCGGCGCCAGCGACGTCCGCCGCGCCCATAGGCGCGACGGCGGGAACGGCGGCCGGCCTGCGCCGGGCCAGCGTTTCCACCGCGGCATACAGTTCGTAGGCCCGGACGGGCTTCGAGATGTAGGCGTCCATTCCCGCTTCGAGGCAGCGTTCGCGGTCGCCGGCCATCGCGTGCGCGGTGATGGCGACGATCGGCGTGCGTCTGAGGGTCCCCTGCTCCAGCGCGCGAATCCCGGTGGTCGCCTCGAACCCGTTGATCCCCGGCATCTGGACATCCATCAGAATCAGGTCGAACCGCTCACGCGACGCGGCGGCAATGGCCTGCTCGCCGTCGCCCACCAGCACGACCGCGTGACCGCGCTTCTGCAGCAGGCGTTCGGTGAGCCGCTGGTTGACCAGGTTGTCTTCCACCAGCAGCACCCGCAATCCGCCGGCGCCGGCGGGCGCAGGCAGTTCGGCGGGACGCATCTCCACCTCGGGCTGACGCGCCAACCGGGTGAGCGGGCTTGGGTCGAACCTGGCGGTGAAGAAGAACCGGCTGCCCTTCCCAGGCTCGGTCTCGACCTCCAGGGTCCCGCCCATGATCTGCGTCAGGCGCGCGGAGATGGTGAGCCCGAGGCCGGTGCCGCCGAACCGCCGCGCCGTGGACTCGTCGGCCTGCGAAAACGCGTCGAAGATCATCCGCGCCTTGTCGGCTGGAATGCCGATCCCCGTGTCCGTCACCGCAAAACGGATCCGGGTCCCATCGTTGCCTGAGGCCACCAGATCAACATTCAGCTCGACGCGCCCCTGCGGCGTGAACTTGAGTGCGTTCCCCACCAGGTTCACGATCACCTGTTGCAGCCGGCCCGGGTCGCCCAGCAGCCGGTCGGGCACGTCGGCGCCCACATGGAACGCGAGCGCGATCCCCTTCTCGGCCGCTCGCAGCCCGAACATCTTCCGGATGTCCTCGACCGTCTGCCGAAGCGGGAAGTCGATCGGGTCGAGGCTGAGCTTCCCGGCTTCGATCTTCGAGAAGTCGAGCACGTCCTCGATCAGGCGCAGCAGCGCCTCGGCGCACGACTTGACGGTCACCAGGTACTCGCGCTGCTCGGTCGTCAGCTCGGTGTCGAGCGCGAGGTCCGTCATGCCGACGATGCCGTTCATCGGCGTGCGGATCTCGTGGCTCATGTTCGCGAGGAACTGGCTCTTGGAGCGGGAGGCGGCCTCGGCCGCCTCCCGCGCGTTCCGCATGTCGATCTCGGCGCGCTTGTGCGCGGTCACGTCGCGGGCGATGCCGTGGACCCCCACCGGACGCCCCTGGCGCTTGATGATCCGCTCGACGATCTCCACGACGAGGTGCGTGCCGCGCGCGGTGCGGAACTCCAGTTCGCCCCGCACCGGAACGCCGCCGCGGACGACGTTGAGCATCAGGCGCTGCGCGCCCTCCTGCGCACCGGACGCGACGAGGTCGAAGATGGTGAGACCGTCCTTCTCGGCGAGCCGGAAGCCAGAGAGCTCCTCTCCGGCCCTGTTCAGCGACGTCAGGCGTCCCTCGAGGTCGAGCGTGTAGACCATGTCGCTCGCGTTCTCGAACAGCTCCTGGTAGCGCTCGGCGAGGGCGCGCTCCGACTCGAGTTGCCGCTGGACGAGCCGCGCCTGGGTCGTGACGGCACGATAGAGGAGCAGTACGCTGACCAGTGCCGTGCCGGCGGCCGCGGCACCGGCGAACGGGGCCCAGCCGGCATGGAAGGGCGCCATGGCTGCGGCGGTCAACACAGCCAGCGTGGCCAACGAAAACACGGCGAAGTGAGTCAACTGGGATCGATGCACGAACGCCCCCGCAGGCCGTAAAGCCTACCCCTTTCGATAATCGTCATTTGTCCGGCGATCTTGACTGAATTCGTGAGTCAGGGGCCAAGACCAGGAGTCGGGAGTCGGGAGGCGTGTCTGAGCCGGGCGTGGGCCGACATAGCCGATGCAGCGCGATGCCGGTGGCGGTGGCGACGTTCAGCGAATCGGTGCCGGGGGCCATCGGGATGCGGAGGGCGACGTCGGCGTGGGCGAGGGCGTCGGCGCTCAGGCCGGGTCCTTCAGCGCCGACCAGCAGGGCCAGGCGCGCCTGCGGCGAGACCGCCTCGACGTAGCGGGCCATGTCCTGCGCGTCGGCGGCGGGAGTCAGCGCCGCCACGATGAACCCCGCGGCGCGCAGCACGTCGAGATCCGCGGTCCAGTCGGCGGCGTGGCAGAACGGCACCCGCAGCGCCGCGCCCATGGAGACGCGAATCGCCTTCCGGTAGAGTGGGTCGCAGCAGCCGGGCCCCAGCACCACGGCGTCTGCCCCGAACGCCGCGGCGTTGCGGAAGATGCCGCCAAGATTGTCAGCGTTACCGACCTGCTCGAGGACCACCAACCGGCGGGCGGTCGGCAGGCGGTCGAGCATCGCGTCCAGGGGAATGGAAACCGGGCGTTCGCCAATCGCCAGGCACCCGCGATGGATGTTGAACCCGGTCAGGTCTTCGATCGCGCCCTCCGACACGATGAACACTGGCGTGCTCGCCAGGCGCGGCTCGATCACGTCGGCCAGCCCCCTGTAGGCGTTCTCCGTCAGCAGGACGGACCGGGCGCGCAGCGGCGACTGTGACAGCAGCGTCCTGACCACGAGCCGCCCTTCGGCGACGAACACCTCTCCTCGCCGCAACAACTCGGGGTCCGGCACATGACGGTAGTCGGCCAGCCGCGGATCATCCAGCCTGTCGAGGCGCTCGATTGTCATTGCCGCATCATACGGTATCACGCCCTGAATTCCGACTCCTGGCTCAGGAATCCTGTCAGCGCTGAGATGGTCTCATGCGCCTGCTCATGGTCGAAGACGATCCGACGATCGCCTCGTTCCTCGTTAAGGGGCTGCAGGAAGCAGGCTACGCGGTAGCACCGGCCGCTCATCATCAGGTCCCGACTCTTCATCGTCAGC
>JADGOB010000392.1 GCA_017883185.1 Acidobacteriota bacterium | reverse complement strand
CTGTGCCTGGGCTGTGCCTGGACGGGGCGGCTCTTCCGAACGACGCCCGCGGTGTCTGATAGCGGGCGTTGGGTTAGCGGGGCCCTGGCAAACTGCCCTAATGCTTCCTATCGACCGCTACGTCGAGTTCCTGAAGTCGGGTAGCAGCCGTCCGATCCTCGATCTGCTGCGGCACCTCGCTGCCGATCTGATGACGAGTCGGCCCGTCGAGGAAGCCCTGGCGACGTTCGACCGGCTCGTAAGCGAGATGGAGTCGGTCGCGGCTCGCGTTGGGGGCCAATAGGAAGGCGGCAACGCGGCAAGGCGGAAGGCGGCAAGGCGGAAGGTGGCCGGCCCCGAAGAGGCCGCTCTTCAGCCGCGCCGGCCGAAACCTCCGCCGTGCGCCATACGTATTGCGGTACAACGGCAGTTCTCTGCCCGCGGCAGAATCCAGGCCGGCGACCGCGTACGGTCGCGCCGGCGTCGAGCCGTGACCCGTTCTCGGAGAATTCATGCGCACCATGCTGTCGGACCTCCGCTATGCCATCCGGGCGCTGGCCAGCACGCCAGGCTTCACGGCGGTGGCCGTGCTCATCCTGGGTGTCGGGATTGGACTGAATACCGCCGTCTTCAGCCTCATCAACATGGTCCTGCTACGACCGTTGTACGGCGAGTCGAAGCCTGGCCAGTTGGCCGCCTTGTATGCGTACGACCGCACGCATCCTGACTCGTACCGCGAGCTGTCGTATCCGGCGTACGTGGACATCCGCGACCGGAATCGAGTTTTCGCCCAGACCGCCGGCCTGGCAGTCAGTATGGTTGGGCTCGGCGAGGGCGAGATGACCCGCCGCGGGTTCGCGTTCATTGCGACGTCCAGCCTGTTCACGCTGTTCGACGCACACCCCACGAAGGGCCGTGCGTTCCTGCCCGACGAAGAGACGCCGGGCGCCAACCGGTTGGTCACCGTCGTGAGCGAGGAATACTGGCGACGGAGCGGGGCGGATCCCGACATTGTCGGGAAGACGATTCGCATCAACACCCAACCGTTCACGGTGATCGGCGTCGCACCGCGGGGGTTTGGCGGCCCGACGACGATGATCGCACCGGCGGTTTGGCTGCCGACCGGAGTGTACGACCTCCTCGTCCGGGGCACCTTCCGGCAAGGGGTTCGGCGGGCCTTCGCCGATCGCGCCGAGGAGTCCTTGCTGCTCTTCGTCCGGATGAAGCCGGGGACGTCGTTCGCCTCGGCGCAGGCCCCGCTCACGGCACTGGCGGGACAGCTCGAGCAGGCGTTCCCTGCCGAGCATCGGCACCTTGGGCTGAAAGTCAGCGCAATCTCGCGGACGGGAATCAGCTCGAATCCGCAAAGTGATGGCGACGCCTACACGATGTCCGGGCTGATCCAGGGCATGACGGCCATTGTTCTGGTCATTGCCTGCATGAATCTGGCGAACATGCTGCTTGCCCGCTCGACAAGCCGACGCCGCGAAATCGCGGTTCGGTTCGCGTTGGGGGCCAACCGGATCGTCGTGGTGCGGCAGCTCCTCACCGAAGGGTTCGTGCTCTCGCTCGCCGGGAGCATGGTCGGCCTGCTGTTCACCTACTGGGCGCTTCATGCCTTTGGCGCCTCACTGGATCCGCTCTCCGAGCTGATGGTCATTCTCGATCCTCGCCCCGACCTCCGGATCCTCGGCGTGGCGCTGGGGTTCGCGGTGGTGGCGACGCTGACGTTCTGTCTGGGGCCTTCGTTGCAGTTGTTACGGACCGATATGTTCGGCGAGTTGAAGGAAGGGGCCCGGGCGGCAGTGACTGGCCGGCATCGCTACATCAGCATCCGTCATGTGCTTGTGGTCGGTCAGGTCGCGCTGTCGCTGGCCTTGCTGACGGCCGCCGGCCTGTTCGTGCGTGGGGCCACCAAGGCTGCGCACGCCGAACCTGGCTTCGCTCTCGACCGCAGTATCGTCGTGGGAGTCGATCCAAGCCTGACGCGAATCGACGAAAAGCGGGTGCGGGACTTCTATCGCCGCGCGCTCGACCGCTTGCGGGCCACGCCCGGGATCCAGGCGGCCAGCATGGCGTCGGTGGTGCCCTTTGGCAACATCAGCGAGACGCGGCGTGTGCGCTTCGTCGGGCAGGCGGTCGCCGATGAGCACGCCGACAACGAAGCCGGGGGCGCCAACGTGTCGTACGGCGCGGGCGGCGGTGACGGCGGCGGAAACGACAGGAACGGCGTCGCCGCTGCTTTCTATGTGGTGGGCCGGGACTACTTCCAGACGCTCCGCATCCCCGTTTTGAGAGGGCGGGGATTCACCGAGGCGGAGGAATCGGATGCGAACGGGCCGCGTGTGGCCGTCATCGACGAGCCGATGGCCAAACGCCTGTTCAAGGGGGCCGATCCAATCGGACAACACCTCTACCTGCCCGATCCGGTCGAGGCCGAGCGCGCCCCGATGGAAGTGGTGGGCATCGTCGCGGGCACGCGCCACAACATGTTCGACACCACGACGGGCCCACACGTGTTCGTGCCGTTCGGTCA
>JADGOB010000391.1 GCA_017883185.1 Acidobacteriota bacterium | reverse complement strand
AAGCCGGCGCAGTCGGACCGGACGGTGACGGGCGAGGTCGTGACCGGACACTATGGCAGCCTGGTGGCGGTCGCGTCGCAAGAAGTGACGGTCAACACCAATGGCTGGGGACTGGCGAGCTATGCTCCGCAGGTGCCCGGCTCAGGCCTGACGATTGAAATCAGCGCCGCCAGCGGCGCATCGGAAGTAAGCTTCACGCTGCACACCTGGGAAGTGGGAAGCCCGGCAACGCTGCTGGAACGAGTCGTGAGAGAGCAGCGCGCGCAGTAAGCACATAACCATTTTCGATTTTCGATTTATGATTTTCGATTTTTCATGCACCGGGTTCCTTCAATCAAAAATCAAAAATGGTTTCCCGACCTACGACCTACCGCCGACGACCTACTATTTCTTCACCCACTGATCTACCCAATCATTCACGGTGCGATACCAGAGCTGCGAGTTCTGCGGCTTCAGTATCCAGTGGCCTTCGTCGGGAAAGTAGAGCATCTTCGACGGCACTTTCATCTTCTGCAGCGCGGTGAAGAGCTGGAAGCCCTCGCTGACATCGAGGCGGTAATCGAGCTGGCTGTGCACAACCAGCGTCGGCGTCCTGAAATTCTTCACGAAATTCGAAGGCGACCACTTGTCGTAAATCGCCTTGTTCGTCCACGGCGTGCCCTTGAACTCCCACTCCGGGAACCATAGCTCTTCGGTGTCGCCGTAGGCGGCGATGGTGTTGAATATGCCGTCGTGCGAGACAATGCACTTGAAACGCGTGGTGTGGCCGAGGACCCAGTTGGCCATGTAGCCGCCGTAGCTGGCGCCCATGGCGCACATGCGGTTGCCATCCATATACGGATAGTGCGCCAGAGCGTAGTCGAGCCCCTTCATCAGGTCTTCGTACGGACGCCCGCCCCAATCGTTCTGGATCGCCTGCGTGAAAGCCTGCCCGTAGCCGGTGGAGCCGGTCGGATTGATCATCACCACGACGTAGCCGTTGGCGGCGAACAGTTCGGCGTTCCAGCGGTAGGTCCACGAGTCTCCCCACGCGCCCTCGGGCCCGCCGTGGATGAGGAATTTCACCGGATACTTCTGCTTGGCGTCGAAGTTCGGCGGCTTGATGAGGAAGCCCTGGACTTTCGCCTTCAGTGCGCCGGTGAACCAGAAGGACTCGAGCGGCGACATCGAGATTTGCGAGAGAACAGAGTCGTTTAGGTGGGTTACTGCTTGCGCCTTCTTCTCCTTGATAGACGAATAATCCATCGCGAGCGCATAGATTTCGTTCGGCGCCTGCAGCGACATCCGAGTGAATACTATCGTCTTGCCATCGGCAGTGATGGCAAGGTCATCATTGTGTCCGCCAATGACGCGCGGGGAGACTGCCATCATCGGCATCTCTCGAGTTTGCTTTCCCGCTCCCGTCACCAACACAGGCGAGGCACTCGATATGGCCATTTTCTGAGCCCACAAAATGGGCGCTTCGCCTTCGTCTTCGGTGACGAAGAAGATGTCCTCCGACTTAGGTCCCCACACAAAACTTCCGACCCATCGATCGAGGTTCGCTGTCAGGCTGCGAATCTGGCTTGACTGGCGATCAAAGATGACCAACTGGAACCTGTCGCTCTCGTAGCCGGGCGTTTCCTGCATCCGCCACGCGATGTACTTGCCGTCGGGCGAGTAGCGCGGGGAGCCGTCGCTTCCCGGCGAGGTGGAAATCTTCTTCGGCGTGCCGCCCACGACCGGGACGAGGAAGATGTCTTTATTCGTGCTGGTGGCTTCCACCTCATCGAGGTTGGTGGCGTAGGCGACCTCCTGCGAGTCGGGCGAGAAAGCGTAGTCATCCGCTCCGCCCAGCGAGAACGGAGGAGCGTCGTGATCGCCCGGCGTCAGGTCGCGCGCGGGGGCCGAGCCATCGGCGGGCTGGATAAAGATGTGGGTGCGCTTGTCGCCCGTGAAGGCCGTCCAGTGCCGATAGAGCAGCCGCCGAAAGACGCGCGCCTTTATTTTCGACTTCGCCTGCTCCTCGTCTTTCTGTTTGTTGCACGCGTCGTCCTTGCAGTCCGGATAAACGCCCGACGTAAACAGCAGCCATTTCCCGTCTGGCGACCAGGTCTGCCCGTCGGCTTCAGTCGAAATGCTGGTGATCTTTTTGGCCTCGCCGGTCAGCGCGCCCGTCGCGGCGTCGAAGTCCTGCACCCAGACCTGCGTGCCGCCGTCCTTGGCCGAAAGGAACGATAGCCGCTTGCCATCAGGGGTGAAGCGGGGGCGGCTCTCGCCGGCCTTGTCATCCGTGATCTTTTTCGAATCGCCGCCCGCCAATGGCACCACCCACAGGTGCGATTTTCGCGTGTTCTGCGCCAGATCAACCTCGACGGCCGAAAACGCGACCCACTTCCCGTCGGGCGAGACCGCCGGATCGCCGACGCGCTTGAGCGCCATCATGTCTTCAAAGGTGAAGGGCCGCTTCTGGGCCGAGGCGAGACTCGTAAGAATAAGGATTGCGAGGAGTACACGACGCATAAGCGCCTCCGAATA
>JADGOB010000390.1 GCA_017883185.1 Acidobacteriota bacterium | reverse complement strand
TCGATCTCGTTACCCGGCTCGCGCGCGTTACGAGTTCGCCGCCGCCGCACTTCCTCCATTGCCGTGCGGCGAATGACGGCGAACACCCACGTGCGGATGGACGACCGACCGTCGAATCGCGCCTGCCCGGACAGGATCTTGAGATACGCCGACTGCAAGGCCTCCTCCGCGATATCCCGGTCCCGTCTGCAACAGGCAAGCGCCCAACCCCAGCATGCTGGGTGCAGCCGCTCCAGTTCGCGTTCCAGCTCTGCTCTCTCCATGGATCAGTCCGTGGCTGGAACACTTACGATCATTGGTGACCGGAGCGCCGGGTTTATATGACAGCGGCGTCCGGCGTTGACTTCCGCGCCACTCGGCGTGGGCCCGAAATGAAGTAGTCGAGACCTTCCTGCGGACTCTCGCTTTGACTTGCGCCACTTTTCCGGGATGACGTCGGGCGGCACAGCGAACGCGATACAGACGCCTCTCTGAGCCGGCTCTTGCGCGCCTGGCGCCGGCGTAGGGACGCAACTCTCACCTTGCATACTCTGCGTTTCCATAGTATGTTCTTTCATACAAATCTTGACGCGGAGGTCGTATGCCGGGAAAGCGGCCCCCAACGGGGCGTGAAAATCCGTTTCGGATCAGCGGGACGGTGGGCGGGCCGTATTTCACGGATCGTGAGGACGAAATCACACGCATCGTACGCGTGCTCGGGGAACCCGGCGCCAAGCTCCTCGTCGCGGGCGCACGGCGCACCGGCAAGACGTCCACCCTCGAGCGAGCGGTCGAGGCCGTGACGGCGGCGGGTGGGGCAGCGTGCATGGCCGACCTCTCAACGGCCAGTACGCCGGTCGACATGGCCAATCGCATCCTGACGGCCGCGCTCCGGGTGGTGAAGCGCGGGTGGGCGACGGCCCTCGTCGATCGCCTGGCGCTCCTGAAGATGTCGCTGACGATGAAGCCCGATCCGGTCTCAGGGGGCATGGCCGTCAGTCTGGACATGAGCGTCCGGGACGCGGATGCCAAGACCCAGGAAGCGTCGCTCGCGCAGGTGCTCGACCTCCTCGATGAGCTGGCCGGAAAACGCAAGATGACCTTGGGCCTCGTGCTGGACGAGTTCCAAGAGATCGCCCGCTTTGGAGAGCACGCCGAGTGGCGGCTGCGGGGGGTGCTCCAGCGCCACCAGCATCTCAGCTACGTCGTCGCGAGCTCGCACCTCTCGCTGATCGACGCCATGCAAGGGAAGGGGCGGGCGTTCTACAAGCTCTTCGAGCGGTGCCCGTTCGGCCCGATTGCCCCCGACCACATGGCCGCGTGGATTGATGCGCGGATGCGCGCGGTCGGCCTGGCCCCGCAGGACGCCGGAGCGCGGTGCGTCGCGATGGCGGGAGCTCGCACACGCGACATTGTGCGCCTCGCGCGCAAGGGTGTCGACCGTGCCGAGGACACGCCGCGCATTGACGGGACCGCCGTGGACGCCGCCTTCCGGGAAATCCTCGAGGAAGACGCCGACAGCACGCAGCGGTGGTGGAGCGGCCTCACCGTAGCCCAGCAGAACGTACTCCGCGCTGTAGCTGGCGCCTCCACGGGCCTCACGGCTCGGGTGACCCAGCAGCAGTACGGCCTGCGAGCCAGCACCACGACCACCGTGCAGGCGCTCGTCGCCGAGGGGGTGTTGCAGAAGACGTCACACGGGTCGGGGTACATGTTCGACGATCCCTTTGTCCGCGGCTGGGTCGTGCTCCACGCCCTGCCGGATCTCGGCATCGTCGAGCCGGCCACATTCATCGCCTCGCCAACGAGCGAGTACGGCGCACTGGGCTCGGCGCCGCCGAAGCGGCTGCCGCTCGACCGGTCCACCTAGAGCACTTTTGATTTAATCGTGCGAAATAGGCAGACGTCAGTTCAGTTCTTTGGAGTCACTGCATAGCCCCACTCCGAAGATCCAAACGAGAGCCAGCTCGCATCCCACCGACTTTATTGTCCTGCGACAGATGGGTCAACGCAGCAATTTCGTAAAACCGTGATCTCGCCAAGTCTTCCACTGGCAAGCACATCCGTTTTCTGACGTCCGCTTCCGGACTGGCTAATTCCGTAAAACGGAAACGAGTTCGGTCACGACGGAAACGCCCGTTGGCGGCCTAATTTCGTAAAATGGCCGCGCAACATCCGTCAGGCACGTGCGCTTCTATTGAAAGACGCGGGCTTTTTTAGGTCGCGTCGCCACCACACGGAGCCGCAAGAATCAGAGTGCGACGGATGCATTTAGAGTTTTGTGAATCAGCATATATGATTGACATATAATAAGATAGAGATGATATTCACCCAAGGGGTGAATGGGTGTATTGACATGTCAGCAAGAGTACATATACTTCTCCTATGCTAGAGGTAACGCACGCGGATCCTGACCTAAAGCGTCTCGAAGTCGAGGCGGGTTTTACGGCCGGCCTAGCGCCTCCGATAGTCAAGAGATTCCGCGTCGTGATGCAGATCATCCGAACAGTTTCGAAGAAAAATGCGCTGTACACGGTGCGGC
>JADGOB010000151.1 GCA_017883185.1 Acidobacteriota bacterium | reverse complement strand
AGCCCTTGGGCTAGAACCGCACGCCGAAGTTCAGGCGGAACGTGCGTGGTGTCTGGTAGGCGTTGGCCGACAGCGGCTGACCGAACGCCACCGGATTCTTCGCGAGGTCCAGGCTCGTTGTCCCCGGATCCGTCACGTAGTTCACGCCCGCGACCGGGGTCGTGGTGAAGGCGTTGAAGGCCACCAGTCCCTTGATGGTGCCAGCCGACGCCGCGGTAAACACGTTCTGGTTCAGGCTGCCGACACCCGTCAGGGCCGCCCGGTCGAGCACATTGAGCACCTGACCCTGCCAGAACGCCTCGACCTTGCCGATGCGGTACGAATAGTTGAGGGACAGGTCGGTACGGATGTTCCAGTCGCCACGGTACGCATCGCGGGCCGCGAAGTAGTAGGTCACCGTCGAGCCGCCCTGCGCCGTCGAGTAGCCGGGATTCATCACGTATGGCCGCATGTCGATACTACCCACCGGCCCCCACGGCGAACCGCTATTGATCATCTCGAGCACGCCGATGCCGAGCCGGCCAAAGCGGCCGAGCGGCATGTCGTAGTTCGCATAGATGCGGCCACGATGACGCTGGTCGGAACCGAGGTCGCCCTCGGGATAGTTCCAGGTCGGGTCCTTGTACTCCATGTACTGGTTCGCACCGGTCCTGATCGGGCCGCTGCCCGCGTTCTCGCCCTCGATGGTGCCACTGTTCTCGGAGATCGTCCAGTTGCCGCCGAGGTTCAGGCTCCGATTGACGCGCCAGGACACCTGGGTGTTGATGCCCCAGTAGCGACGCCATACGGAACTGGTGTTCTGTACCAGCGTGAGGTCGTAATTCGCGCCGCTAACCGGATTGGTCACCTTGCCGGTCTCGGTGCTCGTGAAGTTGCCGTAGAAGTTCGAGGCGGGCCGATACGACGCGTCCACCCGCACCAGCACACGGCCGAAGTTGTGGCTCATGCCGGCCATGTACTCCGTCATGTACTGCGCCTTCAGATCCGCGCCGATCTTGGTGCTCAAGCCCGGAATCGTGACCGCCACGAGGTTCGGATTGTTCACGCCGCCCTGCGCATCCCACCACGCCAAGAGGGTCGGGAGCGCCTTGTCCGGGGTCAAATACGGTCCGCTCGAAGCGGTGTTGACCGTCGAACCCTGGTAGTACCACTGGTAGAGCGCAGGCTGGCCGCCGGCCGAACCGGCATCCGCGATGCTATTCGCCATGCCGGCGACGTAGCGGGCATACGACGCGAACACCGTGGTCGTGCCGTCACTCTTCGGAGCCCACGTCACCGAGAGTCGCGGGCTGAACGTCGCATCCTTCGCCACCTCTGCGCCGCTGCTGTCGATGCTGCGGTTGCGGTCCCATCGCAGGCCCAGGTTGAAGTTGAGGTTGTTGTTCAGACGCCACGAGTCGTTGAAGAACCCGGAATACGTCCAGATGTTCGTACCCTTGGTCGGCACGAGAATCGGCCGGTAGCTGATGATCGTCTGGCTGGCCGCCGTCGTGTTGGTGAACACCGGGTAGAAATCGGTGCCGTCCTGGATCGATCGCGGCACCGACACGATGAAGTCGCTGCCCGACTGGTGGTTGTTCGAGAAGCGATAGTCCTTGAAGACGTCGACGCCGAACACGATGTTGTGCGAGCCGGTCTTCGAGGTCGACCAGAAGTAATTCCCCTTCGCCAGGATGTCCTGGTTGTCGCGGCTTTCGCCGGTGCACACGCCGCAGAAGGTCGGCGACCAGAACACCGTCTTGGTCCGGTCGGTGAGCTGCGTGCCATAGATCCGGTCGGTGAAGCGCGAGCCGTCATTCTCCCACGCGAGGTGGCGCTGCGAGTACTGCACCTCGAAGAAGAACTTCGAGGACATGATCCCGTTGTAGTTCAGGGAGTACATGCTCTGCGGCAGGCGCCGGTCGTACATCAGGCGCGGGTCCATGCCGCTGAACCAGTAGTTGTGCGCGCTCGTCGCGAGGTTGAACGCCGTGCCGCGGATGTTGTGGTTCGGTTTGATCGCATAGGTCAGCTTCTCCTCGAGGCGGTATTCCTTCGAGGTCTGATCGTAGGGGAGTGCCGAGTAGGCGAACGTCCCGGAGGTCGCGGTCTTCCGATACCGGCCGTCATGGAAGAACCACAGCTTGTCCTTCATGATCGGCCCGCCGATCGTGTAGGTATAGGTCGGCACGGTGACGTTGGTCTTCGGCTCGCCCCATGGCGTCGTGCTGCGCCACGAGTCGTTCTCGAGGTTCACACGGCCCGACCCGCTGAACTTGTTGCCTCCGGACTTCGTGATGGTGTTCACCACCCCGCCCGCGAACCGCCCGTACTCGGCCGACACGCTGCCGGTCGTCGTGGTCGTCTCCTGGATGGCGTCCTCGACGAACAGCCCGAGCGGCTGGCCGCGCAGGTTCTCGTTGATGACGACGCCGTTGAGGAGGTAGAGGCCCTCGTAGGAAAGCCCACCCGAGATGGTGACGCTCCCGCTCGGTCCCGTGTTGTTGACGCCCGGCGCGAGGAGCACCGTGTCGGTCAACGAGCGATTGGTCGGCAGCTTCTCGATCAGGTCCGACTTGTAGCTGATCGTGGAGGCGGCCGTCTGCGCGAAGTTCTCGACCTTGCCCGTGACGGTGATGGTTTCGGTCACCGTCCCCAGCGCCAGCTTCACCGCGACGAGCACGGTCGTCTCGCCGGGCGACACGCGCTGTTCGAGCGTCTTGGTGTTGAAGCCCGCCAGCTCGAAGGTGATTCGATAATCGCCGGCTGGCAACAACGGCAGGACGAAGTCGCCGTTGGCAGACGATACGATCGTGCGAACGCCTTGCATATTGGGCGACGAAGCCGTGATGGTGACCCCCGGCATCGCCAGACCGTCCGGGTCGATCACCTTCCCGGAGAGAGTACCCATGGTGTTGCCTTGGCCAAAGGCGACCCCTGTGCAGGCCAGACAACACGCCAGAATGAAGAACAGCACACGTCTCGACATAAAAGACCCCCCTCAACACACCCGGACCAAGTGAACAGCGAAGCCGCCGTCAAGAACCCGAACGAAGCATTCGACCCAGTGGCGCGCAGACCCGAGGGCAGGCAGGCAGCATTCCGAGACAGCGGAAACAAAGCCTCTTTTGCGCTCGAGGGGGGCTTGTGACGTCCGAGGGGCGCTCGTTCGGATCGGGGGCTCGACCCGCTGAGGTTCCGTTGCAAAGGAGATGCCAGTCTGCAGTTTCGGACAAATCGAGGCGACATTCCTCGAAATCGGCCGAACTCCGACGATCGCGTTGGGATGCGCCAGGCCGACGGATCCATGACGCCACGCTGATCCAACCGGTTGGAACTCGACCTCCAACAAATTGGATCAAGAGCCACACGGGGGGCGGGCAAGAGGTCTTCTTCTCGCTCGGTCACGTGGTATCCGACGGTCCGTGGCCGGGCAGCCGCACGCGCCTGATCGATGACACGAACCTCGACCCGTATCTCTTCGAGGCGATCGACCGCAAGACGAACCAGCCGATCTACTCTCACGGCTTCGCTTCGATCTACGGCGAGTGGGAAACGACCGACGAGCCGAAGCAGGGCCTCCACCGCAGCTTCCACGAGTCGATTCGTTTCCCCTGGCCGAACGGCCAGGTACAGGTCGTCATCAAGAAGCGCGATGACGATAGGCCGTATCAGACATCCGGAGTGCGGGCCGTGAAATCAACGATCTCCGTGCTACCGGGGCCGAGTGGACTCGGCAAAGGGTACCTTCAGGAGTTCCACCGCTCGCCGTTTCGCTTCCTCGCCGCGCCGGTCGTACTTCGCCGCCGTTTGCACGTTGGCGTGCCCCGCCAGTTTCTGGACCGTCACGATGTCGGCCCCGGCGTCCAGCAGGTCAGAGATGAACGACCTCCGCAGATCGTGCGGTGTGAACGCGGAGATCTTTGCCTGCGCCGCTCGACGACGGAGCAACAGGAGCACGGCCTGATCGGTCATGCGTCGATTGACGAGCGGTCGGCCCCGGCCGTCAGCGGGCCAGAACAGCGGGCCGGGCTCGTTCCCGCGCGCCGTCAGCCATATGTCGAGGGCCAACTTCGCCCCGTCGGTCACATAGCAGAGCCGGTCTTTCTGGCCCTTGCCTGACCGCACCCGCAGTTCGGTGGTCTCGGGGTTGTAGTCGCCGAGGGAGATCCACCTCTCCATTCACGACAAACCAGAAGATCGCCGGTTCGAGTCCTGCAGGGCGCGCCACTCCGACGCAGGGCCGGCTCGCTCGGGCGGCATTCAGGCTCATCGCGCTCCCGGTTCGCGCTCAATCACCATCATCATGAACGAACCCGGAATGACCGGCGGACGCCGCCGGGGGTTCGCGGCGGTGGATTCGGCGGGAGGCGGCCCAAACTTGCCCCCGACCACGACTACGCGATGTGTCGTGGGATCGAGACCCATGTTCCGCGCGCCCGGCGCCGTTCGCACGGTTTCGACGACGTGATACGTATCAGGGCCATCCTGATGAATCACGGTGAGCGTGCCGTCAGCATTCGCCGCAAAGGCGTCCCCGGTGGCCGGATCGTAGCCGGCACCATCGACGCCATCGCCGATCGGCACCGTCGCGACCACCTTCCCGGACTGGTAGTCCGACACGGCCATCACGCCGCTTCGACAGCCGCTGAACAACCGGTGGTGCGTGAGGTCGATGGCCATCGCCACGGGCTGTTTGCACGGCGCCGTGGACCAGCGGCGCGTCACGCCCAGCGTCTGCGCGTCAATCTCCACCACCTCGCTGGTGTCCGTGAGATTCGCATAGACTTTGCCGTCACTGGCCGACGCGCCATACTCGGGCTTCCCGCCCAGCGGAATGTTCGTCACCAACTTTCCATCGCGCGGGTCAATGACCGTCGAGGAATGTGCGTCGCCATTGAACGTGAAGACACGGTTCGATACGGCATCATAGATGATGGCGTCGGCGTCTTCGGCTGCGGGAGTGCGACCGAGTACCTTGAACGTCTTCAGGTCGAACATGATCACCGCGCCGTCGTTGCCAGACGTGGCGAATCCGTGCCCGGTGCGGTCCACCAACGCCACGCCGTGCGCGCCGTTGATGCCGGTGACTTCGCCGAGGAGCTTCCCATTGTTCTCGTCAACAACCATGACGCGGTTCTGGCGACCGATGAAGACGCGATGCTGTGGCGGATCAGGGACGACGTAGTCCCAACTGCCGTCGCCACCAAGCACGTAGGTGTGGGTAATACGGTACGCGGGGGAAGGCTGCGCGAGCAGCGTGTGTGCGATCGCGACCGACAGGACGAGCGCAAAGTAACGCATGACCGCTCCTTTCGTGGCAGTAGCACCGCCGGAAGGATGCCAACTGCTCGATGTACAGGTTCGTCCCCGGTGGCACGCAGATAATACTGCAGGAAGGCGCGTCAGCGCGCATGCGGACACCGCGTCAGCGCTTACAACAACGTGCAGGCCGTTCCCGGAGAGGCACCCGCGACCGGCATCGGACGGCCACAAGGCCTGACAGCCGACCACGACGGCGCTGTACGACACGGCATCGGTCATCGGGTCGTAGACTTTCCCGTGGTTCAGCGGGGTCGCACGCGCTCGCAACCCGACGAGCGGCCCGCAACCCCCTACGGGCGCGACGAACGCGCGCCCCGCATTTGAAATACTTGACATTTCAAATCAAATAGCATCGGCCAGAACGTCCGCAAGGTGGACGTTCTGGCCGAACCGAAACGCCAAGGGGGGTGGACCTACTTCTTTTTAGGACCTACTCCAGGCGGCGGCGGGGGCTTTGGCGTCGGAGATGGAGGCGGCGTCGGGGGCTTTGGCGACGGTGGCTTGTCTAGCATTGGCATACAGCACCTCTCCTGAAAATCAAGCCGTACCATGAGTGGCCGACCCATCAAAGGGCCGGGCGTCAGAACGGGTCCGGCGCGGGGGCAGGAATCAGCACTATCTCGTGCGGCCCGCCGGCGTGACGTCCCGCCGCGTCTGCGCTGCCCCCCAAGTGCCCGGACCCCTGTGGCACACGTTAGACGCGCACACGCGGCTCGTCTGTTCAATTCGGAACACAAGCGCCTTGCAGCAATGGACATCGGTGGGCTCTTCCGACTGCCAGGTTAGCGGAGTGCTAACCTGATGCCCCACCCCGGCAGCTACCGCTGAGCAAAGTACGTCACGGCGCTTGACGCCGAGACGAGGATGAAAAGCGGGAGCTTCTCAATGACCAGCCATCGCCACGTCGACGGAGGTGAATCGGCTTGCCTGGCAGAGTCTTTCCGCTCGCAGAGTCGGAGGCGGCCGAGCGGCCAGATGTCAAGGAGCAGGAGCACGAGCGGAAAGGTGACCAGCATTGGCTTGGCCATCAAGCTGGCCACGAAACACGCCACCACTATCAGATAGCGACCCACCGATGGTCGTCGTGCGTATATCGCATACGCGTGGAGTGCCGACAGAAGGAACAACGTGCTCAGCACGTCCTTGCGCTCGGTTACCCAGGCCACGGGCCTTCAGTCCCCCGAAGGCGAGCCCCAGCTTCGGGATGATGCTGACTTCGAGGTATTCATCTGGTGCCGAGGGCGGGAATCGAACCCGCACGTCCCGTGAGGAACCCGGGATTTTAAGTTGAAAAGCGATGTTGGCGGGGTGGGTACCAACAGGTACAACTGGGCATTCTTCTGAGGGAAATCACCGGTTTGCCGCCCTACCGCGTCCCCGCAGAAACCGCGTAGATCCCCCTCGTCTGTGCCAGACTTGTGTCAGACAATCTCACGGTTCGCCTGCGCCCCTGCCTCTCCATCCACCGGCGCCGCGCGGGCGCCGACACCCTCACCGTCCTCGCGGCGATGGAGCGGACGAACGGCAAGTCGCCGTAGCGACGCTGAAGCCACCGCTTGCCGACGCCGATGATCTTCGCGGCCTCGTCCACGGTCAACAGGCGATCCCCTCTTGCCCACGCCCACCGCCCCTTCGTGTCCGCTGCCGAATGGACGAGGCTTCGCGCGCCAAACCGCTTGCAACAACCCGCCGAACCGGGCTCGAGGCTATAATGACATGCGTACACTGCGAGATCTGAGTCGCTATTTCAGGGACGACGTGATCGCACACGCGGTCGTGCAGTATGCGCAAGGATGACAGCATTCGGCTCCGTCACATGCTGGACGCGGCACACGAGGCGCAGGGATTCGCGGCGACGCGGTCCCGGTCAGACCTGGACCACGACAGGCTGCTGCTCCTGGCGCTCGTCAAGGACGTCGAGATCATCGGCGAGGCGGCCAGCCGGGTCTCAGCAGACACCCGGCTGGAGTGGCCCGACATCCCCTACGATCTCCCACCACCTGCTGCGCAACTCGAGAGGGCCCTCACCCCAGTACCGCGGTAGTTGCAGAGGCCGCGTCATGCGGCGACCCGCACCCACAGGTCCCCCCAGTGCTCGCAGCGGTCGATACCTCTACGGTGAAACGCGTGTCGTGGACCGAGGGGACGGCCCTGCAGACGCTCCACGTCGGGCCGTATGGCAAGGTCGGCGAGACGTACAAGCGCGTCGTCGCTGAGGCTAGCGAAGCCGGGTACCAATGTGTGGGCATCGGGCACGAGGTCTACCTGAGGGATCCCCGGCGCGTCGCGCCGGCCAGGCTCGAGACCATCGTCCGGGTGACCGTGAAGAAGACCAGGAAGGCATAGGAGCGGAGGGGACCTTCGTGCAGTACCGTTCGTTGCCCAAATACCCCGATCTGAAACTGTCGGTGCTCGGCTTCGGCTGCATGCGGCTACCGATCGTGGATCGCGACTACGCGCGCATCGACGAGGAGAAGGCCGCGGCGCTCGTCCGGCGGGCCGTCGAGTGCGGCGTCAACTACCTGGACACGGCGCAGCCCTATCACGGTGGCGAGAGCGAGCGGTTCGTCGGCCAGATGTTGAAGCAGGGGCTTCGTGGCCGGGTTCACGTGGCCACCAAGCTGCCGACATGGCTGGTGAAGGCTGAGAACGACTGGGAGCGGCTGCTCGACGAGCAGCTGAAGCGGATCGATGTCGGGACCATTGACTTCTACATGCTCCACGGGCTGTCCGGGGAGCGATGGGATCTCGTCACGAGGCTGCGCGGCCTCGAAGTGCTCGAGCGGGCGCGGGCGGATGGCCGCGTCCGCCACGTCGGCTTCTCGTTCCACGGCTCCCCGGAGTCGTTCACGTCCATCGTGGACGGCTACGACTGGGACTTCTGCCAGATTCAGTACAACTATCTCGACGAGGAGTACCAGGCGGGCACGGCGGGGCTCCGGCACGCAGCCGCTCGCGGCGTGGGGATCATCGCGATGGAGCCGCTCCGCGGCGGCGTGCTCGGCGCGGAACCGCCTGGGGCCGTGAAGGCAGTGTGGCAGCGCGGGCCGGCCGGCCGGTCGGCGGCAGCCTGGGCGCTACGATGGGTCTGGAATCACCCGGAAGTGATCGTCGCGCTCTCCGGCATGAACCGGCCGGAGCAGGTCGAGGAGAACCTGGCCGTCGCTGACGCGGCCCGGACGGGAGCGCTGACGCCAGAGGAACTGGCGCTGGTCGCCGAGGTTCGCGACTTCTATCGCGCGAAGATGCGGGTGAACTGCACCACTTGCGGCTACTGTCTGCCCTGCCCGAGCGGCGTGTCGATCCCGGACGTGTTCTCGTCTTACAACTCGGCCGCGATGTTCGACGACGCCAAGACCGCAGCGATGGTGTACCAGACGTGGACGGTGAGGGCCGGACACGGCGCGGACGTCTGCCTCGAGTGCGGGGAGTGCGAGCCGAAGTGCCCGCAGCAGATTCCGATCGCGGAGAAGCTGAAGGAGGCGCACGCGCACCTGACGGCGTAGGGTTCAGGCGCCCGACAGACCACTACCGCTGCACGCGGCCGCTGGCGTCACCCTTCGCCGTTCTGTTGACCTCGCGAGGCCAGGCCCTGCTGATCGGGCCATCGTCAAAACGTCGCATCGCTCGACCATCCGCGCCAGCGTGGCCAAGCAGCCTGTGCAGCCCCGGCATGATAGCCAGGCCGCGTCAAACCTCTCCGGCCGGAGTTAGCTGGTGCCGGAGGCGGGAACCGAACCCGCACGTTCCGTGAGGAGCCCGGAAACCACCACCGCGCGGCCCTGCCCCGCACCCGCAGATACCGCCTGGTGCCCCCTCGTCTGTGTCAGATCTGTGTCATGTGTTTTCTGAGACGCCAACCAAGCAGCGGACCCTCATACTGTCGTCCGGCGAAACTCCCCACACCGTTCCGCTACTGGCTGTTCCGCTACTGGCTTGACAACTCCGCGACGACGGGGATAATCGTCGCCATGGGACTGCGTCACCTGCTT
>JADGOB010000389.1 GCA_017883185.1 Acidobacteriota bacterium | reverse complement strand
GTCACCTTGGGCGGCGATGACGACAAACCCTTGATTGAGACGAAGATACGGGCGGCGGGCGACGCGCAACACGCGGCAGCCGCCTCTACAACTTGGTAAGATCGGGCTAGGACGGCAGGCCGACTATACATCGCCTCTCGCGCTGCGACCATCTTGGGGGTGCCGGGTGGTTCTGCCCGTGCCGCGCAAGCGGCCCGCCGCATGGCCATAGGCCCCACGGCCACAGGGCGTAGCCGCGTGGCGCAGTGGCCCTGCTAGCGTGAGTTTGCCAGGACCAAGGCGACAAACGCGCTTAGTGCTGTCGCCACTGCGGGTTACCGACGCGACCGTGTATATGCAACAGGGACGTTGAGCGCGGCCGCGAGGCGCGCCAGGTCGTCATCCTCCCCATGGTCGAGTTGCTCCGTGATCCGTGGTCGTCCGGCGGTGGCCCCTCGCTTCGTGAGCGCGTAGATCAGCGTCGCCCGACGGATCAGGGCCAAGCGTTCGATCAAGGTGCGGAGGCTCCCGTGAAAGCCGACGCGTTGTTGGGCGCGACGCAACAGGACCCGCCCGATCAACTGGCCGAGGACCACGATGAGGGAATCGTCCGGGAATCGTCGTCGACCAGTAGATCACGTATTGTCGTGTCTCGCCGTCGTACAGGATCTCGGGCGCCCAGGCGTTGGCGGCGGTGGGCTCGTGAGTCATGACCGGCAGGAACTCGGGTTCCGACCATGCGATCAAGTCCCGCGAGTGGGCGATGCCGATGCCCTTGTCCCACCAGCCTGACGTCCACACCGCGTGATACACCTTGTCCGGCCCGAGCATGATGCACGGGTCTCGGATCAGCTTGCCGCCGACTCCAGGCGCCAGGTACGACTTGCCGCCGCCGAGCGGGGTCCACGTCAGACCGTTACGGCTGAAGGCCAGGTGCAGACCATCCTGGCCGTTGTCGAGGAAGTAGCTGAAGAGGAATGGCCCTGGACTCCTGGCCCCGACGCCGACAGCGGCGAAGAGGACGAGGCCCAGGCAGAGCATGGCCGGAAGCGTCAGGACTGCGCGGATCGGCGATTGGCCTCGGCGGATCAACATGAGCGGACGGAGCGATTATACTAACCGATGTCAAGGAGGACCGATGAAGAGGCTCACATTGCTCGTAGCGGCGCTCGCGCTGGCGGCGGTCCCCGTTTTCGCCCAGGACGCCCAGAAGGAGAAGAAGATCGACGTCACCGGGAACTGGGAGTCGACGGTGGAGTCTCCCCAGGGCACCATGGTCTCGGCCGTCACCTACAAGCAGGACGGCGAGAAGCTCACGGGAACCCACGTCGGCCAGATGGGGGAAGTGACGCTCACCGGAACGGTCAAGGGCAACGAGATTGCGTACACCATCACCGTCGACGCGCAGGGACAGCAGTTCACGCTGACCTACAAGGGCAAGATCGATGGCGACACGATCACCGGCACGGTCGACTTCGGCGGGATGGGTACGGCCACCTGGACCGTGAAGCGGAAGAAGTAGAGCCTGCCGGTCGTGCTCCCGCGACTGTCTGTCGTCCTCGTCGCCGACGAGCCGTGGCTGCGCGCTCATTGCGAAGCGTGAAGCACGCGATTCGCGTCTTCTATGTGTTCCTTCCCGGTCGGCAGATCGTGCTGTTGGACGGGATTGTAAAGAAGCGCAACGACATCCCGGCGGCGGTTCTTCGACGCATCCGACTGTCGCAGAGTGAAGTTCTGGCGGCGAGACATGAAGGTGAACGATGAGAAAGCAAGCGACCGTTGTGGCGGCCGACGAGTGGCTGGACCAGATCATTCACAAGTCGCCTGCGTTTCAGGCGCAGGTCGAGGAAGAACTTGCGGCGATCAACGTCGCGCAGGATCTGGTAGCGCTCCGTGAATCGCGCGGGTTGTCCCAGGCGCAATTGGCCGGTCGTCTCGGCATCACGCAATCGGCGATCGCGCAACTGGAGTCGGCGCAGCCCAAGAACGTCGAGTTGAGAACGCTGGTTCGTGTTGCGACGGCGCTCGGCGCCCATGTGGACGTCTCGATTCGCCGACGCCACCCAGGGGAGCGGAAATCGCGCCAGCGCGCGGGGTTCGAGGCCAAGAAGCCTGTAACGGTGCGGCCCGCGGCGAGAGGCGACCGGCGAGCATGACAGAGGGACAATAGCGTCCGGCCAGGGCCGGGGTTCGTGCAGGTCGACCGGCAGGCTCGCAAGCAAGCAGTGGATTTGTCTGACACGGATCTGACACAGACGAGAGGGAACTACTCGGTGTCTGCGGGTACTCCCTCTGGCGGCA
Organism: Acidobacteriota bacterium; assembly: GCA_017883185.1. Lineage (GTDB taxonomy): Bacteria > Acidobacteriota > Vicinamibacteria > Vicinamibacterales > Fen-181 > FEN-299. The sequence goes on along the minus strand of JADGOB010000389.1, from coordinate 246 downwards.
ACGCGGCGAGTTCATTCAGAAGAACGCCGAGTTGTACCCGTGGGTGCCCACCCGTGCAACGTCTGTTTTCAACTTAAGATCCCGGGACCTGTAAGGGTCGTGAGGGTATCTATTGGTACCCCCTGACGCCGTTCGCCATTTCAGGAACCCGCCTCGGTCGTGCTTTCGATTTCGCGTCGGATGGTTCCGAAACCTGACGGACCCGGAAGGGATCTGCCTGTTTTCAGGAATCGGTTGATTTGCGAG
>JADGOB010000388.1 GCA_017883185.1 Acidobacteriota bacterium | reverse complement strand
CCTGGAGCATACGCAGGCCTTCCCGGGAGTCGTGATCCAAAAGAACTACCTCCGCTCGTACCGGCACGGCACCCTGGCGGCGCATGTGCTCGGGCACGTAGGGGAGATCTCGGCCGATCAGCTCAAACAGAAGCACTTCAAGGGCTACTCGGGCGGCGACGTCGTCGGTATCGAGGGGCTCGAATGGACGTACGACCGCTGGCTGCGCGGTCGTGACGGTGTGGCCAAGATCGAGGTGGATGCTCACGGGCGGCCCACGCAGAGCGATCCCGTGCCCGGCGGCCGTTCGCCGCAGCCGGGCGACACGCTGGTGACGACCATCGACGCCAAGGTGCAGGCGAAGGCCGAGGAGGCGCTCCGGTACGCCATCGACCTGGCGCACAGCGGCGGCCTCTACAAGGCGGCCGGCGGCGCCGCCCTGGTGCTCGACGTCAAGACCGGTGAAGTCATCGCCATGGCCAGCTTCCCCACGTTCGACCCCAACGTATGGGTGGGGGGTATCAGCACCAAGGACGACAAGAAGCTCGCCGACCCCCACGCCAACCGGCCCCTGTTCAACCGCGCCATCCAGGAGCAGAAGGCGGTCGGCTCCACGTTCAAGGTCGTGGACGCCATCGCGGGCCTCGAGGAGGGCGCGATCTCGCCGTACACGAGCTTCTTCTGCAACGGCAGCTTCAAGGTGCCCATCGCCTCCGACAACACCGTCTGGCACTGCTGGCTGCCGGGGGGGCACGGCAACATGAGCCTGGTGCCGGCCATCACCCAGTCGTGCGATGTCTACTTCTACAACGTCGGCTACCTCTTCTATCAGCGCAAGGGCACGGAGCTCGAGGATTGGGCGGTGCGCCTCGGCATGGGCAAGCCCACCGGCATCGACGTGCCCGGCGAGGAGGCCGGGCGTGTGCCCACGCCGACCTGGCGCCGCTCCTACTTCGAGAGCGAGGTCGACAAGATCTGGACGCCGGGCAACTCGGTCAACCTGGCGATCGGCCAGGGCGACCTCGAGGCCACACCGCTGCAATTGGCCGTGACGTACGCCGCCATCGCCAATGGCGGCTACATCGTGCAGCCGCACGTCGGCAAGAAGATCGTCGACCCGCAGGGCAAGATGGTGCGCGACCTCCAGGCCGCCAAGCCGCGCAAGGTCGACATCTCGCAGAGCACGCTCGACGTCGTCCGGCGCGGCCTCTATGAAGCGGCCAACTCAGTGACGGGCACCTCGTCGGCCGTCTTCGCCGGCTACCCGGTGCAGGTCGCCGGCAAGACCGGCACCGCCGAGGTCTTCGGCTCCGACGACTACGCCTGGTACGCGAGCTACGCGCCGGCCAACGACCCCAGGTACGCCGTGGTCGTCATGATCGAGCAGGGTGGCCACGGCGGCTCCGTCGCGGCGCCGGCGACGCGGCTCATCTACGACTCCCTCTTCAAGGTCAAGAGCGAGAAGACCACCGGCGCCGTGAGGAGCGACTGACAGGTGGACTGGCGCGCCTACCTCAGGCACCTCGACTACATCCTCATCGCCGCCACGCTCGGGCTCATCGCCTACGGCGTCACGATGATCTACTTCGCTACGCGTCACGACATCGACGGGCAGCCGCTGTACTTCGTGACCAAGCAGCTGGTGGCCGTGGGCGTGGGGTTGGTGGCCGTCGTCGTCGTGTCGCTGCTCGACTACGAGATCTACCGCCGCTTCCAGTGGCTGATGTACGCGTTCGCGGTCCTCATCCTCGTGGTCGTGCTGCCCTTCGGCCAGGTGGTGAACGGCGCCCGGCGCTGGATCGACCTCGGCTTCCAGAGCTTCCAGCCCTCGGCGCTCGCCCTGCTGCTGCTCGCCTTGAGCATAGGCGCGTACCTGGCCGACCGCATGGACATGCTCGGCTCGAAACGCGCGACGCTCGTCGCGCTCGCCATGGTCGCGGCGCCCGCCTTTCTGGTCTACCAGGAGCCCGACTTCGGCTCCGCCATGGTGATGGTCGCCCTCACGCTGGCGATGCTCTATTTCTACGGCACCTCGTGGACCCACTTCGCGGTGCTGGCGGGGAGCGGGGTGGCAACGTTGGTCTTGGCCCTCAAAGTCCTGCCCATGGCCGGCATCCATCTCATCCAGCAGTACCAGATCGACCGTCTGTTCGTGTTCGTGAACGCCGGCCACAATCCCCAGGGGAGCGGCTGGAGCATCATCCAGTCGATGATCGCCGTCGGTTCCGGGGCGCTCACGGGGCGCGGCGACATGGCCACGCAGACCACGCTTGACTTCCTGCCCGAACACCACACCGACTTCATCTTCTCCGTCCTCAGCGAGCGCAACGGGTTTCTCGGGGCGCTGGTCCTGATCGCGCTCTACGGCGTTGTGATCTGGCGGTGCCTGCGCATCGCCACGCTATCGCGAGACATGTACGGCAGCATCCTCGCGGGGGGCGTCGCGGTCATGTTCCTGTTCCAGGTGTTCGTGAACATCGGCATGACGATTGGTATCATGCCGGTGACGGGCATCCCGTTGCCGTTCCTGAGCTACGGCGGCACGGCCATGA
>JADGOB010000150.1 GCA_017883185.1 Acidobacteriota bacterium | reverse complement strand
GCGCGCTGCAGACACCGCCAGCATAGGTTCACCCCGGTAACCAATTACCTCAGCAGAAGACGCCTAGCTAGAACGCGACCACCAGCCCGCCGCCGGCCGCAAATGTCTTGGAGTGGCTCCCGTCGAACGTGAAGCCGCCGTTCCGGACATAGAAGCGGGCGTCGAATCGCAGCCCGTACGCCTTGACGAACCCGGTCGGCCTTGGTCGGAAGAAGTACTTCACGCCGGCGCCCGCGTGATACACCTGGCCGGACTCGAGGGCGAAATAGCCCGACGCCGCGCTGGTCTGGCCGTGCAGCTCGCGCAGGTAGCCGGCCCCGACTTCGACGAAGGGGCGTGCCCTTCCACCCGCGAACCTGTAGCGCGAGAGGTAGGCCACCAGGCTCGCGTCGAAGAAGAACTGCGAAACGGTCTCGCCAGGCGCGGTGAAGCCCGACGCGCCTTCGGCGTCGTTCGCCACGGTGAACGCGATCACCGGCCTGCTGTAGGTGAGCCCGCCCTCGACCGCGATCGCGCCTGTCACGTTGTAGCTTGCGCTCGCTTCGATCCCAGGCGCGCTCCGGAATTCCCCGCTCGCGCTGAACCACCTGTACGCCGTTCCCGAGAGGTCGTTCGACGTCAGGTTTGCGTTGCTCGTGCCGAGCGAGGAGGGCGCGAGAAAGAACACCGAAGCGGTCAGCTCGAACGACCGCGCGCGGCCAGGCTGCCGCGTGGCGGCCGAAATGCGGCGCGCTGGCGCCTGCGCCGCGGCACGACTCTCCGCCGCGCCGGCCGGCGCCTGGGCCGACGCGCCATCGTTTTGCCCCAGCACCATCACCACCGCCGCCAGCACGCATGCGGTCCTCGTCTTCACTCGCGCCTCCTGTCCCACGCCGGGCGGGCCGTCGTCTACTTGGCCATGACCTGCACCTCGAACGGCTGCGATCCTCCGCCCGGCGGCACGACGATGAAGCCCTGGTAGAAGGTCACGCGGAAGTCGATATCCACCTCGGAAATGGTGCTGTCGTCGAAAAAGCTGTCGAGCTCGGCGTCGTCGAGCGGCTCGACGCGGACGATGTACGGGCCGGGCGCGAGGCTCGAGATCGTGAAGTGGCCCTGCCGGTCAAGCGTGAAGTTGCCGACGAGAGCGCCGGTCGCCGGGTTGAACGCGACAACGTGAGCCCCGACAACGCCCTGGCCACCTTTCGTCACACGGCCGCTCAGGCTGCCGCTCGAACTCGAGAACCCGGTCTTCGGGTAGATCTCCGAGAGCCCGGCGATATCGTCGGCGCGCGGCGTCCGGTCGCTGATGTTGCCCGTGGAGAAGGCGATCGGGAACATCACCGCTTCGGCCGCGATCACCCGCCGCCCGCCGCCGGCCTGAAGCTCCGTTTCGCCGAGCGCCGAATGCCCGAGCCCGAACAGGTGGCCGGTCTCGTGCAGGATGATCGACTCGAGATCGAACTTGCCGGACTCGCCGGCCGATGCCACCGACCACTGAAACGCCGAGTTGAAGAAGATGTCCGCCTCCAGGATCTCCCCGGTCGTGTCGTCGATCAGGTAGTTGGTGGTTCCGAGGACGCGCTCGAGGTCGGGCCGGCTGAGGAACCCCATCGTGTTCTGCCCGTCTTCCTCGTCGGGTTCTGCGAGGGTGAAACCGACGAACTGCGCGGACACGACAGCCGTGGCCACGTTCTGCCACGTGGTGAACGCGCGCGCGGCCGCGTCGCGAAACTGCGAGGAGGTGACCCCGGTCGTGCCGCGGTCGGCGACGAAGTAGCGCACCGGCAGCCCGCTCCACTTCACCGGCGCGAGACGACTGTCAACCTGCACGCCGTAGGTCTGATAGGCCGCCGCCGGCCAGCTCTGGCCCAGTGCCAGCATCGCCGACAGGATGATCACCGCGCGCCGCCTGATGCCTGTTCGCTGTCGCATGGTTCTCCTGATCGCGGGGGCGGGCGTCCAGCCGGCCGTAGGGCTGGGACGAGCAGGGACGCCCGTCCTACTGGTGCGTCACACCCTTGATCGCCCGAGGCTCGGGCGCCTGGCGCCGCTCTCGTGCACCCGTCGAGAGGGCCGACCTCACCGTGGCGCTGAACTCCGACAGGGAGACCGCGCGACGCGACGGGTCACCTCGCTGCACAGTGACCGCCTCTCTCGAATCGGCCAGCAGCGCCGGCGGCATCACGGTCGTCTGGCCCGTGCGCGCGTCTCGCCGCACCCGGAACACGCCCTGCCCCAGGCCGAGCACGTATGGTAGCGCCGGCGGGCGGGCGCCGAGAAACAGCACCACCTCCTCGCCTGGTCGAAACGACGGCGCGCCGATCGTGACGCTGCGGTAGCGGCCCATCACCCCGCCGGGCACCTTGACGCTGACGCGGCCCGTCATGTCGCCCTTGAACGTCTCGCTGACCTCGAGCGTGACAATCGTCTCGACGCGCCGCCGGCCGTCGACCCACTCGGTCCGCACGTCAACGACGGTGCCGTGAACGATCGCGGCCGCGCCGCGCGCAATCTCACCGAGATCGCCGGGCAGAAGTACCGTCGCGCGGACCGCGGGCGCGAGCGCCACGACCACGGCGGCAACCAGGAGTATCCGGTTGTGTCCCATGATTCTCTTATACCACGACGGGAACGGAAGGGTTCGGGGAGGAGCGGTCGCCAGATCGGGAGCGGGAGCGGGCGGTCTCGAGCACGATCTCGGCGGCCCGTCGGCTGGCGCCGCAACCGCCCAGTTTCGTCTTCACGTCGCGCAGGGCCGTGAGCGTCCACTGGCGAGTCCCGGCATCCGTCAGCAGCCGGACGGTCTCCTCGGCCACAGCGTCCGGCGTCAGGCCGTCCTGAATCAACTCCGACGCGACCCGTTGCCCAGCCACGAGGTTGACCATGCCGAACGTGTCCAGGTGCACGAAGGGCTTGCCGATCGCGTAGGTGAGCGGAGCCACCCGGTAGACGATCACCATCGGACACTCGTGGATGGCGGCTTGCACGGTGGCGGTTCCCGACGCGGTGACGACGGCGTCCGCCGAAGCGAGCACGTCGTCTGAGTGTCCTTCGACGACGCTCACCGGGACGACCGCCGCGCGGAGTGGCGCGAGCAATTCGTCGGCCAGTCCCGGCGCTCGCGCGAGCACGAACTGGACGCCCGGCACCCGGAAGGCGATGCGCGGCAGCGCCTCGACGAGCGTCGAGAGAATTTCGCGCACCTCGTTCGGACGGCTGCCGGGGAGCAGGGCGACCGTCGGCCGTCCGGGGTCGAGGCCCAACTCCCGCAGGAACGCGTCGCGCGGGCGCGTCGCCGACGCAAGCTCTACGAGCGGGTGACCGACGAACGTCACAGGTGTCCCGGCAGCCCGGTAGAACTCGGGTTCGAACGGGAAGATCACGAGGATGCGATCCGCGAGCGCGCGGAGCGTGCGCATCCGGCCGCCGCGCCACGCCCAGAGCTGCGGAGGAATGTAGTAGACGATCGGCACGCCGAGCCGACGGATTGCCGAGGCCAGCCGGAAGTTGAAATCGGGAAAGTCGATCGCCACGAACACGTCAGGACGATGTTCGCGCGCGGCCCTGACCAGCCGGCGGTACATCTCCAGCGATCGCGGCAGGACCCGAACCGCCTCGACCAGGCCGGTGACGGTGAGGCCGCGGTAGTCGCCGAGCAGCGACGCCCCAGCCGCCTTCAATCGGTCGCCGCCAAACCCCGTGACGCGCACGTCGGGATCGAGCGAGCGCAAGTGCTCGACGAGCGCACTCGCGTAGAGGTCGCCGGAAGGCTCGCCGCAGGAGATGAAGACGCTGGCCATCTACGGTTGCCTGGCGATAGTTCGCCCATCTGCCAGGTCCTTCCGCTTGAAGTCGACGGTCGTCAGGTCGAGGTCCGACAGGCGGACGACCTCGACGCGCTTGAACCCGACGCGCTTGAGCTGATCGAGGAACGCGGCGGAGTTGCCCACGAGAACGATCGAGAGCCGGTCGGGCTGGACGTACCTGACCGCGACGCGCGCGATATCGTCCACGCTCACCGCGTTGACGCGCTGGCGGAACGTCTGCAACTCCTTGATCGGCAGGTCGTAGAACAGGACGTTCAGGATCTGGGTCGCGATGTCGTTCGGCGTCTCGATCGTCAGCGGAAAGTTTCCGGTGAGGTACGCCTTGGCATCCGCCAGTTCCCCGTCGTTCACGCCGTCACGCCGCAGCCTGGAGAACTCGTCGACCATGAGGCGAAGCACTTCGCCCGTGGCTTCGGAACGGGTGTTGGTCTGCGCCTCGAACTCGCCGGATCTCTTCAACGTCTCGGCGTCGGCCGAGACGCCGTAGGTCAGGCCGCGTTCGGTGCGCAGGACCCGGTGCAGCCGGTTCGCGCCTTCTCCGCCGAGGATCCTGATGGCCAGGTCCACGGCCATGTAATCGTCGTCCTTGCGCGGGATCCCGATCTGTCCCATCCGGATCTCGGTCTGCACGGCGTCCGGCTTGTCCACCACGACGACGCGCTGCGTGGGCTTCGGCGGCTCGACGGCCGGATCCACGGGAATCTCCTGGCGCGCCCAGTCACCGAAAGCCCCGGTGACGGCGGCCATCGCTTCGTCGATGGTCAGGTCGCCCACCACCGCGAGGATGCAGTTGTTCGGGGCGTAGTAACGGCGGTGGAATTCCACGAGGTCGTCGCGCGTGAGTTTCTCAACGGACGCGGGCGTGCCGTTCCCCGGGAAGCCGTACGGGTGGAAGCCGTAGACCAGCCGGTCGAACACGACGCTCGCCACGTAGACCGGGTCCTGGTAGCTGACCCTGAGGGCTGCCACGACCTGCTGTCGCTGTCGGTCCAGTTCTTCCTGCGCGAACGCCGGGCGGCGAACGACGTCGGCCAGCAGGTTCATGCCGAGACCGAGGCCGTCTTTCATGATCGTGACGTTGGCGTACGACAGGTCGCGGCCCACGCCCGTCTCCAGATCGCCGCCTGCAGAATCGATCGTGTCGGCCACCTGCTGCGCCGTGCGGGTGGTCGTGCCCTGATCGAGGAGCGTCGCCACCATCGAGGCGACCCCGAACTTCCCCGCCGGGTCCTGCGCCACGCCGGCGCGCAGGATCATCCTCAGGCTCACCGCCGGCTGCTCGTTGTGCACGACGACGGCGACCGTCATGCCGTTCGGGAGCGTCTTCGCCTCGTAGGGCGGGAACTTCACCTCGCGCGCGGCCAGCGGCCGCGGCGGCGAGCTCGACGGCCACTTGGCGGCCTGCCCGGACAGCAGCGAGGGCCAGAGCCATGCCACGAGGCTGGCGGCGAGGACGGGGCGGAAGACGCGCGTGTGCATGCGGGTTCCCGTGCGGCGCGAGTCGCGCCGCTACTGCTGCGCCTGGCCGGGCAGAATGGTCAGCACGGTCCGGTTCTGCGGCGTGAAGTACGTCCGCGCGACGCGCTGCACGTCGGCCGCGGTCGTGTTCATGAAAATGTCGAACTCGCCGTCGGCCGTCGAGAGATCCCCCTGGTGAATCACGATCGCGTGCGCGAGCTGCATCGCCTTCTGCTGGTTCGATTCGCGCCCGATGATGTAGTCGCGCGCGAACTGGTTCTTCACCCGCTGCAGGTCGTGCTCGGTGACCGGCTGATTGCGCAGGCGGTCCAACTCGGCGATCAACGCCTTCTCCGCCTCCTCGGGGCTGCGACCCGGCTGGACGATCGCCACGGCGAAGAACAGGTTCGGGTGCTCGAGGATGTTCCCGCCCCCGAAGGCGGTCAGCGCCAGGCCCCTGTCGTAGACGAGCGCGCGGTAGATCCGCGAGCTCTGACCGTCGGACAGCACTTTCGACGCGATGCGCAGCGGGTAGGAGTCGGGGTGGCCGTCGAACGTCACGTGATACGCCACCACGACCACCGGCAACGGCCAGTTCCGCGTGAGCGACACCCGGCGTTCCTGCTTCTGTTCGGGCTCCTTCGGATGGTCGCGCGAGATCGTCCGCTCAGACCCGGGCACGGCCCCGAGGTACCGGGTCATCAGCGCCATCGCCTGCTTCGGGTCGAAATCGCCGACGAGCGCGATCGTCGCATTGCCGGGCACGTAGAAGGTGCGGTAGAAATCCCGCACGTCTTCGACCGACGCCGCGTCGAGATCTGCCATGCTGCCGATCGTGGTGTGCTTGTAGGGATGGACCGTGAAGGCCTGGTCGTAGATGACTTCCGGGAGACTGCCGTACGGCTGGTTGTCCACCCGCATCCGGCGCTCTTCCTTCACCACCTGGCGCTCACGCTCGAACGTGTGCGTGTCGATGCGCAGCGACGCCATCCGGTCCGCCTCGAGCCACAGAATCAGCGGGAGATACTGGGCCGGCACCGTTTCCCAGAACACCGTGACATCGTCGGTCGTGTAGGCGTTGACCCGGCCGCCGACGCCGGAAATCATCGAGGAGTGTGCGTCCGGCTGCACATTCTTCGAGCCCTGGAACATGAGGTGCTCGAACAAGTGCGCAAAACCGGTTCGGCCCGGCCGCTCGTCCTTCGACCCCACGTGATACCAGATCTGCGCGTGGACAATCGGCGTCGAGTGATCCTCGAGCAGCACGATCGTCAGCCCGTTCGGCAGCGTCGCCACCTCGGCGTTCATCTTCGGCGGCCGGACGGCCGCAGACGCCGGGACGAATAGCGCCAGCAGGCACGACACGGCCAGGACGCCGCGGAGCGTGGCACGAAAGGCGCGCATCCAAGGATTATGGCACATTGCCCTGACGCGCCCAGCCGCCCGGCCGGCCCGGACGCCGTGTCCCGAACGTGGTATGGGTCTTGGATCTGACCGCCGTGACCGGAGTCGCAGGGCCGTGGCTTCTACCCGCGGCCGACAAGCAGGCCCGCAGCCTCCGCCGCAACGTCGTCCACGCACGCGTCGATCTGCGCCTGGCGTGTGCGGAAGCTGAGCACGCACACGCGGCCGAGGAAGCGACCGTCAACCGTGCAGCCCGTTAGCATGACGCGGCCCCTCACCGTCACCCGCTCGAGCAACGCGCTCGTCGCCCCGTTCTCCTCCTCCATCGTCGCGCCCGGCCACGTGAGGTGGAACGCGAACAGCGACAACTGTGGAGGCGCCACCATCATCACGCCCGGGAGCGCGCCGATCCGGGCGGCGGCCTGAACCGCGAGCGCCCGTTTCTCGGCCAGCGCGGCGCGGAACCGGGCCGCACCGAACAGCTTCAGGCACAGCCAGATCCGCAACCCCGGAAATCCCCGCGAAAGCTCGGGCCCGTACTGGCTCGGGTCGTAGAACTCGTCGGGGTCCGGCGTGCCGGGCAGGTATCCTGCCGACATCCCGTGCACGGCGCGAAGCGCCGCGCCGTCCCTCACCAGAAGCGCACCCGTGCCATACGGCAGGAATAGTCCTTTGTGCGGGTCGAGCGTCAACGAATCCGCCCGCGACAGCGCCGGCAGCAGCGGCCTCAGGTCCTCGCAGATGTGGAAGAACGCGCCGTACGCGCCATCCACGTGATGCCACAGCCCTTCGGCGGCACAGAGATCGGCAATCTGGTCCAGCGGATCGACGGCGCCCGTGTTGGTGGTGCCCGCAGACGAAGCGACCATGAACGGTCGGAGGCCCGCCGCGCGATCCGCCCGGACCGCCGCTTCCAGCGCATCCACGCGCATGCGGAAGTCAGCGTCCACCGGGATGTGGCGGACACGGTCCTCGAAGATGCCTGCGAGTCGGGCGGCTTTCACCACCGAATGGTGCACGTGCGTCGATGTGTAGAGCACGCCTGGGCGGACATCGCGGCCCAGGTGGCGTTCGCGCGCGCAGAGGATCGCGTTGAACGCAGCCATCGAACCGCCGGTCGTGAGCAGGCCGCGGGTCGATCCCGGGAACCCCATCCACGTCCGGAACCACTCCAGCACGTTGGCTTCGATCTGGACGAGCGCCGGCGCGGCCAGCCAGACGCCGGTGTAGCGGTTCGTGGCCGCGCTGATGAAGTCGGCCACCGCTGCGGGGAACAGCCCGCCCCCGGGGATGTATGCCAGGTAGCCGGGCGACGGCGTCGTGAACGAGCGCGGGATCCACTCGTCGAAGAGCGGCCCGAGCACGTCGGCGGCCGGCTCCCCGCGTTCCGGCGCCGACTCGCGGAGAGAGCGGCACAAGTCCTCTGCCGCCACGTCCCCGCGTACGGGCTGGCGGCCGATCCCGGCGACGTGCTCGACGATGCGGCCCAGCACATCGTCGCCGAGAGCCCGCATCTCATCGGCCGTCATCTCCAGGCTGGCAGGATCATCACTCGCCAGCAGCATCAGCTCCGCGCTGTCCGACATCAGCCTCACCATCCTCTCGAACCCAAACCCGATCTTCTCGAGCAGGTGCAACGACCGAACTTCTCATAGCTCGCCAGCGGCCCCTTGCCGATAACTCTGCCAGACGACCCGATCGGCGCCGCCAGGCGTGGAGGGGAACACGCGTCGCTCGCACACCGAGAGCGTCGAGCGTCTGCGCCGGATCAACGAACGCGAGCGCTGCTCGGCACAGAGGTCTGGGGAATCGTCGCCGTGATCTTGTCGAAGAAGACCGCAGCCAGCACCTCGTTGCCGGCCGCGGTCAGGTGCAGGCCATCGTCGTTGACCAGCTCGCTCACGCGCCCCAGGAAGAGCGGATAGGGGTCGACGAGCGTTGCGCCCTCGGCCCCTGCCATTTCGGCAATCAAGGCGTTCAGCCGAATGACCGCGTCCGGGGAAATCCGCCGATCGAAACTCCCGCGCAACAGGCCCGATGGCGTCAGCGTGCTGAGGAACACGTATCGGACACCGGGCCAACTCCGCGCCGTTCGTACACACTCACGGAGATTCTTCACGACGAGGTCGATGGTCGTCTTGCACGTGAGCGTGACGCCCTGCGAGAGGGAACACCAGTTGAGCAGGTTGTTGTAGCCGTCCAGCAGGAGCACGGCGTCCGGCTGATACCGGGCGAGTACGCCCGGCAGTCGCTCGAGGGCCTGCTCCACGAATTCGCCGTCTAGGCCCTCGTTGATGACGACAATGCCCTGATCGGGGAAGTCGCGTTGGAGCGACGCCTGCAGCTTCGTTGGGTAGGCGTTCGGCGTATCGTCGAATCGCGGGGCGACGAGGCTCTCGGCCAGCCCGTTCTGGCCCTTTGTCACGCTGTCACCGAACGCCAGGAACCGAGTGGCCCCCAACGTGGTCCGCGTGAGCGTCACCTTGAACGAGCATTGCCCGGTGTGGTTGAGGCTGTCGGCGACCACGCACGTGACCGACGTCGTTCCGAGGGAAAAGCGAGATCCCGAAGCCGCCGTACAGGTCAGCGTCACAGGCGCCACGCCGCCGCTGACGGTGGGCGCCGCGAATTCGACGAGTTGGGACGCGTTGAGAGACACGCGGGCGGACACGTC
>JADGOB010000387.1 GCA_017883185.1 Acidobacteriota bacterium | reverse complement strand
GCCGAACGCGGCCTCGAGGTCACCACGCCAGATATTGTGGCCGTCGATCACACCGCCGACGATGGTCTTGGCTGCCAGCGACTTCCTTGTCACGTCGTCGAGCCCGGTTGGAATCGTGCCACGAACGAGGTCGATCCCGATGGCCTCGACGGGCGACGCCGCGAGAACGGGCAGCGCGTCATCCAGGCTGCCGTAGGGTGCGGCGACGAAGAGCTGCGGACGATCGGATGCGCCGCCCAGTGTCGCGTATGCAGCCTCGACCGCCGTGAGTACGTCCTTGCGCGGGTCCGCCAAGCTTTCGGTGACGAGGGCCGGCTCGTCCAGCTGAACCCAGTGCGCGCCCGCCGCGGCCAGGCGTGCCAGGAGTTCGCCATAGGCCGCGACGAGCTCGGTCACGCGGCTCAGGGGGCGGAAAGCCTCGGGTGCCCCATCGCTGGCCTTGCTCAGCAGCAGGAACGTGACCGGGCCGACGATCACCGGGCGCGTGAGGAATCCGGCGGCCTTGGCCTCCTCGAACTCGTGCACGAGGCGATCGCAGGCGAGTCGGAACTCGGTCTCCGGGCCGATTTCCGGTACAAGGTAGTGGTAGTTAGAGTCGAACCACTTGGTCATCTCCAGCGGCGCGTGGTCTCCCTCACCGCGCGCAAGCGTGAAGTAGTCGGCGAGGTCGACACGACCGTACGCATCGACCACTGACGCGAACCGAGAGGGGATGACGCCGAGGGTAACCGCGGCATCCAGGACCTGGTCGTAGTAGCTGAAGCTCTCCGGGATCGAGGAATCCGTACGCCCGAGACCGAGCGAGGCGAGGCGCTCACGCGTGGCCGCGCGCAGTTTGCCCGCATGCGTCTCGAGCTCGTCCGCCGTGATCGATCCGGCCCAGAACGCCTCGACGGCCTTCTTCAGCTCACGACGCCGACCTATCCGCGGATAGCCGAGGATCGTGCCCGTCGGGAATGCGGGTCCTGCGGTGAGGTGCGTCATCCTGGTTCCTTTTCGTGGGGGTGCCTGATTGGGCAGGAGACCATATCCGTCGTGGACGAACAACACGGTCTCGTCATGGTTGGGGGTGCAGAATTGAAGTCCAAGACACCGCCCGCGATCAGCCGGTTACTGCTGTCGATGGCCCGCGCGATGGCGATCTCGCGTTTGGCCCTGGTCGGTTTCCTCGATCTCGAGCTGGACTACACACGTTCGAGTGCGTGGATGAGGTGCACCTGTCGAAGGTTGGGCCGGGTCGGATCTGCGGCGACGTGTGAGCGGTGCTGCACCGTGGTCCCGGCGTGAGCATCACCGTGCACGCCCAGCCAGGCCAACAGAAGGATCTCCAGGGCCTGTGGCTTGCTGAACCGGTGGTCACCGTCGCGACTGACAGCAACCACCGTTGGCTGATCATTAATCACAGTTGGCTGATCATTAATCACCGTTGAATCCTTGCACGCGAACCTGCGAAGCGATGAGCGCCGGCAGGGACATCCCAGATACCGAACGGCAACCGGGGATAAGTGGCTGCTACTGGCCGCCAGACCAACGGTCACCACGGGCGATCCCTGTATGGAAGTGCTGCCGCTGAGCGACTACGGGCGGTGCCAGCCAGCCTGAGCCAGTACCTACCGGCCGCTAACCGCCGAGTCAGGGGGCGTGGAGGGTTCGCGTCTGGGCCCATATCTCGCGCAGTATCTTTACTGCCGGTTCGTCCGAGGCCTTCCGGAACCCAACACCTGCCCAGAGGGCGAGGGCTTGGGGGTTTCCTACCTCGCCGGCGGCGGCTCGCAATCCGCTGGTCAGGTGGTGAACCTGTGGGTAGGCCGCCGGTGCGTGGCCTTCATGTTCGGCAATGAAGTCATTGAGCAGCGCCCGCGCGGGACGCCCAGAGAACACACGGGTGACGACGGTGCGCGTGAATTGGTCGCTGACCAGCGCGTCCTTGTGTGCGGGTCTGGCTCCGGATTCGGGTGAGCGCAGGAACGCGGTGCCGAGCTGGACCGCAGCGGCGCCACGTTCGAGCAGGGCGGCAACCTGATCACCCGTGTGGATCCCGCCGGCCGCGATGATCGGGGTATCTGTGCGCAGGCTGACGGCCTTGACCAAGTCCACCAGCGGGATGGGCTCCGGCTCGTCGTCGACGTGGAAAGTTGCCCTGTGACCGCCGGCATCGGGCCCCTGCACACACAGGCCATCGACGCCCAAACTGGCCGCGGCCTCAGCTTCGGCCACCGTAGCCACTGTGGCTACCACATAGGTCCCAGCCGTCCGGAGCTGCGCGACAACGGACGGCGACGGGAGACCAAAGGTGAACGAGACGACTGGTACACCGAGACTGATCACCAGGTTGACCTTGTCGTCGAACCAGTCGTTGTCGATGCGAGGCGCCTTCGGAAGTTCGACGCCGTACTTCGAGGCCGTCGACTGCAAACGCGCTCGGTACGCAGCGATCGCGTTCTCGTCGAACCTCTGTGATTGCGGTACAAAGAGGTTTACGCCGAACGGACGTTTCGTCCTGTGCTGTACCTCTTGAATCTGCCGGGCGGTCGCGTCAGGCG
>JADGOB010000386.1 GCA_017883185.1 Acidobacteriota bacterium | reverse complement strand
CCGCTCCGCCGCTGCGGTCCCTCGATCCGTAGATGGTGAACGCGTACTCCCCAGCCAGATCCGCTGATCGTCCCTGTCAGGGCGCCGCCGACGTTCGCGAGATCCAGCGACAAGCCGCCGGTGGCCAACCCGAAGTGGGCGTCGCCTACGGCGTCGGCGGATGTCGCGTCCAGACTTGCAGTACGCACCGCACAACCCGAAGGCAGGTCTATCTCCAGCGTGAAGAGGTTGGTGGTTCTCGAGACGACTCTGAAGTAGATTGGCGGTCAGCCTCGCTTCTCACTCCACTTGGAGGACACAGGATGAGCGCGTTGCTTCGCGATGTGCGCTATGCGGCCCGGGTGATCCGCGCCAGCGCCGGCTTCAGTATCGCCGCGGTTCTCACCATGGCCGTTGGCGTCGGGGCAACCGCGGCCATATTGACTATCAACGCCGTGCTCCTGCGGCGACGGCGCGGTGGCGATCGTCCAGCGCTTCGGCCGGCGCGCTCTGCAGGCATGGCGTACCTTCCTTGACAGGTCACCCGAAGCTGCCATAATCAGCCTGTGCCAGGGGCGCGGTACCGCGGGGTGGGGGCGCCGGCGGGCGGTGTCGGAGAACGGGTCTTCTGTTAACCTGGTGAGCGGAGACCCCGCCAATCCGGCCTGATCGTCACGGAAGAAGTCGTACCGGACGTGGAAGAGTGGGAGGCAGATCATGAGTCTCACGACATTCAGCACGACAGAAATGGCCTTGGTCGTCGGTCTCGTCGTGGTCCTCGTTGCCGGCGTCACCGCGTTCCTTTGGCACCGAAAGCGCCGAACGGAACGACTGCGCACTCAGTTCGGTGGCGCTGAATATGCTCGCGCCGTGGAGAAGGGCGGCACCCGGCGGCACGGGGAAGCCGGGCTCGAAGAGCGCGCACAACGGGTCGAGGGTTTTCACGTCCGGCCGCTCGCGGCAAGCGATCGTGCGCACTTCGTCGAGTCCTGGCGCGGAGTCCAGGCGCGCTTCGTTGACGGCCCTGCCGGTGCTGTCACGGAAGCGGACCACTTGCTGCGCGACGTGATGTCCACGCGAGGTTATCCGGTCAGTGACTTCGAACAGCGGGCGGCAGATATCTCCGTGGATCATCCGATGGTCCTGGAGAACTACCGAGCCGCTCACGAAATCGCGCTTCGGCAGACGCGGGGGCAGGCCAGCACGGAAGACCTGCGCCAGGCCATGGTTCATTACCGGACGCTTTTCGACGAACTGGTCAACGAGCCAGAGGTGCCATTGGCGAAGGCTACATCGTAATGGAGGCAAACCCATGAGCGAAGAACACAAACTCGAAGAAGTTCAGGGATATGCGGGACTCACGACGGCGGCTTTGGCTGGCGTCAGCGTCGCACCTGTCGGACCTGTAACCACTGTCGCCTCTGATGAACAGGCGACGCCGCTCTTTTCGCCCGACGAGGCGAAGGACTTTCGCGTTCGCTGGGATACGATCCAGGGGACCTTTGTGGATGAACCCCACCGCGCCGTGGAGCAGGCGGATAGCCTGGTGGCGGAGGCGATGAAGCGCCTGGCGGAAGTATTCGCGGATGAACGGGCGACACTCGAGGGCCAGTGGGCTCGCGACGAGAGCGTCTCGACCGAGGATCTCCGGCTGGCGCTGCGCCGCTATCGGTCGTTCTTCGGTCGTCTTCTTTCGGTGTAGGCGAACGAGTTGCGATTCTGAAGGGCGTCCAACCCACGCGGGGAAGAGATCCGATCTTTGCTCACCGCCACGTGCCGATGACCGGAAGTCAACCATCGACAGGCCAGGCACATCGGGATGGTGTCTGATCGGAGCACGCAACCAAGAATACACCCAATTGCACCCATAAACGGCCGCCCCGGTGGTTGGCCGACGGGGAGATTCACGACGCCCAGCAGCGGATCTGGCAAGCCGTAGGGGAAGTGGCGGCGATGCCTGAGGCCGCCGCGGCCGATGTCCCTCGTGACCGCTCCATCCCGTGTTGAACAGGGCCTGACGATCGCCCGCCCCTACCGCAGCACCTGCACCGGATCCACGCGCGCCGCGCGTCGGGCCGGGATCACGCAGGCCACGACGGCGACGACGGTCAGCACCACCGGCACGACGACGTAGCTGGCCGCATCGTACGCGGTTACGCCGTACAACAGCTTCGACCGGTACTTGGCCAGCGCGGCCGACGCGGCCAGGCCAAGAGCAAGCCCACAGAGCGTCACCGTGAGTGCCTGCCTGAGCACGAGCCGCACGATGACCCGCGGTGTCGCCCCAAGCGCCGTCCTGACGCCAATCTCGCGCGACCGCTGCATCACGCTGTAGCTCAGCACGCCGAACAGCCCAACACCCGCGATGGTCGTAGTGGATGACGCAGATCAAGGGAGACCAGGAACGCCGCTTCAGACATCTTCCAGGGCTGGTCGATTTCCGCACCCCGCTCGCCGGCGTTCGCCAGTAAGATCGTGGTGGCCTGCGCGCACGCGGCTGGTGTGCCCAGGCCGCTGGGCTGCGGGTGAACGACAACTTGCCGAGAGGCTTCGACGATGGCTGTGAAC
>JADGOB010000149.1 GCA_017883185.1 Acidobacteriota bacterium | reverse complement strand
CACCACCAGTGGTCGTCGGTGGATGTTCTAGGTGAGTCGCGCAGCGGCCCCGGCCAGGATCGTCCAGCCATGACGAGGATTATCGGTCGAGTTCTTGCCGTCGCCGCCGCCGTTGCGGTGCTGCTCTCGGCCGTTGCCATCCTGCCGTCCCCCCTCGACCTCCTGCTGTTCGTCGCCCTCCTGGCGATCTTTACCGCGCCAGGCTGGGCGGTGGCTCGCTGGTTCGGGGGCGACGGGATGGACGGCCTCACAAGGACCATTCTCGCGCTGCTGTTCGGTTATCTGATCGGTGCGGTCGTCTTCTGTCTGCTGCGGCTGGCAGGCGTCAGCTCGCCAATCGTGGTGCTGCTGACGTGCGTCGTCGTCGCGGCGCTGCTTGATTGGTTCCTGCGCGGTCCGCGCGAGGGGCTGGTGCCGCTGGTTCGTCTCGAGCCGGCTGACCTGATTGGCCTGGCCGCCCTCTGGCTGGTCGCGGCCGCGATCGTCGGGCCGGTGTTCGCGCGGGTCGGGGAGTCCACGCCAACGGGCCTCGCGTATCGGGCCTACTTCATCGCCGATCTCTGGGCGCATATGAGCGTCGTCGGCGAGTTGATCAAAGGTGCGGCGCCGCCGATGAACCCGTACTTCGCGGGCGAGGCGCTCCCGTACTACTGGACGTACTTCACGCTGCCGTCACTGTTCTCGATGCTGCGGCCGGGGCTGTTGATCGACCGCGGCATCCTGCTCACCGACGTGGGCGCGGCGGTCATCTTCCTGAGCACCGCGTATCTGGTGGTGAGGAATCTCGGCGCCTCGGCTCTTGGGACCACGTTGTCCTGGCTGACCGTCGTGCTGGCCTCGAGTTTCGAGGGCGCGTGGTATCTGTGGCGTCAGACGAACGCCGGGGCGAGGGTTGGAGATTTCCGCTACTTCAACATCGACGCCGCCACGCGCTGGATCCTGAACCTGCCAGGCGTCGACGGCCTGCACCGCGCCATGTGGTGGACGCCGCAACACGAGACGGCCATCACCCTCGGGCTCGTCGTGTTGCTCGTATCCGTGCGGGCGCGCCGTCCCAACAGCATCGGGCGCGGCGTGTTCGACGGACTGCTGCTCGGAGGTGCGGTCGCGCTGAGCAGCTTCAACGGCGTCCTGCTCGTCGGGTGGTACGCGGTCGCGGAAGTGGCGCTGCTGGCGCTCGATCGAGGCCGCGAGTTGTGGCGCTGGGTCCTGTCGCGAGGGGTGGCAGCCGTCATCGTGCTCGGCTTTGTCGGCCTGACGATGGCGCTCGGGATGGTGCAGCGGACGCCGGACGCGTTCATCTGGGGCTGGAACCGCTACTTCCTGCATGGGCCCTGGACGTTCATCCTGCTGAGCTTCGGCCCCGCGCTGTTCCTCGCTCCATTGGGTCTCGTACGGGTCGCTTCCCGTTCGATCCGGTTGCTGGTGGTTCTCGGTGCGCTGCTCACCGTGGCCACCGTGGTGTTCCTGCAGTTCGATCTGAGGGGCCACGAGAACACCTACGTGACGTTCAGAACCGCGCAATTGACGTATCTGGCCCTGGCGGCGCTGCTGGCATTTGCCATCGACGCCTGGCGACGATGGGCGCGTCCGATCGCGGTCACGCTGTTCGCCGTGCTGGCGCTGTCGGTCATCGTCGCACTGCCGACCGTGGCGCTCGATTGGTACAACGCTCGCGACATCTCGAACGTCGAGATGAATCCGGGCGGTTTCCCGTGGACCATCTACATCAGTCGAGACGACCAGGCGGCCGTGAAGTGGATCCGCAGACAGTTGCCCGTGGACGTGCGGGTGCAGACGGATGCCTGGGTCCGCGCGCGCAACACCTGGGCCCTGGTCCCCGTGTTCGCCCAGCGGCGGATGGCGACGGGCAACGGGTTGTTCGAACTCAACCCCTCGAGGTTCGAACCGAACCTCAAGGCAATCCACGAGATCTTCCTGGGGCAGGATGCCGACGCGGCATATCGGGCGTGTCGCGAGCTGGGGATCGACTACCTGTATGTCGGAGATGTCGAGCGGAAGGCCGACGAGGCTGGCCTGGCGAAGTTCGCCGAGCGCCGCGGGCAGTTCCTGACGGTGTACAGGGTCGGGAGCGTGGACATCTATCAGGTTGTCAAGTAGCACCTCGCGGCCGCCGGCGCGTGCAGCTCGACGCTTCCGAGTCCCTCAGTGTTACACTTCGCAATCGAATGTCGAGCCGCGGGCCTTCATGGCCGCCGAGCAGGACGGGCCTCGGGGCCCGCCCGGAGCACTTCGTGAAGCGGGACGCATCAGGTCGGCCACTGCAATTGAACGTTGTCCTGTTCTCAGGCGGGCGCGGGTCCGGCGCCCTCTCGAAGCAGCTCGTCCAGTACCCGGAGATTTCGCTGGCCATCGCGATCAACGGGTACGACGATGGTCTGTCGACGGGGGAAGTGCGCCGGTTCCTCGGTGATGCGCTTGGACCCTCCGACTTCAGGAAGAACGCTTCGCGGGTCGCGCGTGCCCTGGACTCCTGCGACCCTACGCTGATCGACCTGCTCGATCTCCGGCTGCCGATCGGCAGCACCGCCGACAGCGCTCGCCGCGTGTTCTGTCTGGTTGCCGGAACGGGAGCCGATGGGCAGGGCGAGTTCGACGGGCAGCTGACGGAGTTGCTGTCGAGGATTCCAGCGGCTGCACGGGAGGTGACGGCACACCGGCTCGATCGGTTCGGGCGTGCGCTCGACGAATCCGACCGATCGTTCGAGTTCTCGGACTGCAGCCTCGGCAATCTCGTCTTCGCCGGCTGCTACCTCGAGCGGGACCGCAGGTTCAACGACGCGATTGACGACTACTGTGCGCTGTTCGGCCTGCCCGCCGGCCTCGTCGACAACGTCACCGATGGGACGAATGCGTTCCTCGTGGCCATCGACATCGATGACCGCCTGCTCGGCAGTGAAGCGGAGATCGTCGACGCAAAGCGGCGGAACCGGATCAAGGACATCTATCTGATCGATCACCCGTTGAGCGGCAGCGAACGCGAGCGCCTGGCGGGTTGCCGCGTCGATGAGGCCGTAGCGGAACTCGAAGCCCGCGCGGCGACGGTGGGTTTGAACGCGCGCATCGCTCGCCAGATTGCGGACGCGGATCTGATTATTTACGCGCCCGGCACGCAGCACTCGAGCCTGTTCCCGTCGTATCTCACCCCCGGGTTGAGCGCGGCGATCGCGGCGAACCTCCGGGCCGTGAAGCTCCTCATCACCAACATCCAGACCGACGCCGAGATCGTCGGCAGCAGCGCGGTGGATATCATCGGGCGTGCGGTCTACTATCTCGAGGAGAAGGGCCGCCTCGACATTCCCACGCCGTGCCTGATTACCCACTACCTCATCAACGATCCGGGTACGACGGAAGGGGAGTCTCCGTACATTCCGCTGGGCAAGCTCGACACGCTCGAGGATCCGCGCCTGGTTCGGGTCGGCCACTACGAGGACGGCGTCAGCGGGCGTCACAACGCCGCGAAGGTGCTCGGCCCGTTCATCGAGGCGCAGCTGGCGCACGGCACCAGGCGGCGAGTGGCGATCTGGCTGCATGATGTGCCGTCGGCGGACAAGGCGATCCAGACCCTGCTCGAACTGCTGCGTGCTGGAGTGGACAGCTTGCCGCTGGACTTGAAGGTCTTTTGCTCGAGCGAGCGACCGCTCGCGGCGACACTCGTCGACCGTCTGCCGTTTCCGGTGGTGCAGCTTCCGATCGAGGGAGCGGCGGCGGCGGTCAAGTCGGCACTGCGCCACGAACACCCTGAGTACCTCGTGCTCTTCGAGTCCTCCGGCATGTACGTCGGCGAGGATCTCGTCGAGCTGTTGTCGCACCTTGGTGCGGGTCGGCTCGATGCCGTGTGGGGAAGCCGGCGTCTGTCGGTGCGGGACATCTCGGAGTCGATCCGGCTGCGGTATCGGCACAATCCGATCTTGCGGGCGGCGAGCCAGGCGGGCAGCCACCTCCTCAGCCTCGCGCATCTGCTGCTCTACGGCCGCTACGTGTCGGACACGCTCTCGGGTGCCCGCGCCGTGCGCGCGTCGTACGCGCTGGCGGCCGACGTCGACCCGGCCGACAAGTGGATCAACCAGCGACTGCTGGCCGTCCTGCTTCGCGATCAGGCGGAGTTCCTCGAGATCCCCGTCCGCTTCTTCCCGCTGTCTCCCGAGCGCGTGCGGCGCACGACCATTCCCGAAGGTCTGTGGTCGCTGATGATGATTGTCTGGTGGCGATTGCATTCGACCAGGTTCCACCGGGACGAGGCCGGCGCGTGAGCGCTGACGACGTCACGCTCGTCGTGCCCGCCGCCGGAGTCGGCTCGCGCCTCGGCAGCGTGCTGCCCAAGCTGCTCGTGCCGGTGGACGGCCGTCCGATGCTCGACTACCTGGTGGAGTTGTATGCGCCCGTCGTGCGGCGGTTCGTGTTCGTCGTCCGGCCCGGCGTCGAGGCCGACGTCGAGGCGCGAGGACGCGCGCTCGGCATCCAGGTCGCGTGTGCCGTGCAGGCGACCCCGACGGGCATGCTGGATGCAATCCTGTTGTCCCGCGACGCGGTGAGCGTGTCCGTGCCTGACTGGGTCTGGATTACCTGGTGCGACCAGGTGGCCGTTCTGCCAGAGACCGTGTCGACGCTGTGCAACTCGTGTACCGACGACTCGCGGACCCTTATGGCGTTCCCGACCTGTCGGCAGCCCGACCCCTACATCCACTTCGACCGGAACGACGCGAACGAGATTATCGGTTTGCGCCAGCGACGTGAAGGCGATGCGATGCCGGCGATTGGCGAGAGCGACGCCGGGCTCTTTGCGCTGGCGCGTACGGCCTTCTTCGAACGACTGCCCGCGTTTGCTTTGGAGGCGGGCGTTGGGTCTGGCACGGGGGAGCGGAACTTCCTCCCGTTCATTCCCTGGTTGTCGGCCCGGCATCCCGGCTCGATCCGCACGTGGCCGTGCCGAGACGCGATCGAAACGGTCGGCATCAACTCCCCCGATGATCTGCGGCGGATCGAGACGCACTTTGCCAATCGGCGGCGTTCGACGCCCGCGCCGCCCTCCGACATGCCGGCCACGTCATGAAACTCCTGTCGATCGTCATTCCGGCGTACAACGAAGAGCGATTCATCGGTGCGCTGCTCGAGCAGATCGCCGCCGTTGATTTGGGTCGGTTCGAGACCACCAAGGAGATCATCGTGGTAGACGACTGCTCGCGAGATCGGACGGCCGAGATCGCGGCGGCGGCGCCGGGCGTGACCCTCATACGACAGCCGGTCAACGGCGGGAAAGGCAAGGCCGTCCGCGCCGGGATCGCCCGGGCGACCGGGGACTACCTGATGATCCAGGACGCGGATCTCGAATACGACCCGCAGGACTACGCCCCGATGCTCGAGGCGCTGGCGGCCGGCCGCGGCGACGTGGTCTACGGCAGCCGATACCTGCCCGACCCGTCGCGCGGGGTTCTCTACAATCTGGCGAAGGGCAAGCACGCGCGCCAGACGTGGAGCGCGTACCTGGGAGGGCGCAGTCTGAGTCTCGTGGCGCTGCTGGCGACGGGCTGTTACCTGACCGACACCGTGACCGCGTTGAAGCTCTTCCGCCGCGAGGCGCTGGCCGGACTGGAACTGCAGACGTCGGGCTTCGAACTCGATCACGAGATCACCTCGAAGATGCTGGCGCGCGGCCTGCGCATCGTCGAGGTGCCCATTCGCTACTATCCCCGCAGCAAGGCCGAAGGGAAGAAGATCGGCCTGCGCGACTGGTTCATCGGGACCAGGACGTTCCTGCGCTTTCGGCGCGGATAGGCATCGGGCCTCCGAGGCTAGGCCGGAGGCGCCGCCGCCCGCGTTCCACGGATCCTGCGCGTTTCGAGCACGATAATCGTCCGCTCCTCGACGCGCAGTTGCACGACGATCGCCGGGGCCGCGGCCACCTTCCAGGCCGTCATCAGCAAGACCGGCGTGCCGGAGGATCCGAGCGGCAAGACCAAGTATACCGTCGACAGCGATCTGCAGCCGACGACGCGATTCTACTGGCGCGCCCGCATGGCTCAGGACAGTGTCACCTCTCCATGGTCGAACACTGGCATGTTCCGGTCGAAACTCGTCGGGTACTTGCGCGCCGGCGAACTGTACGACCCGCTGATCTTCGGCGAAACCGTTGGTGTACGGGTCGGGAACACGAGCTTCATTCAGGGCAAGGGGATTCGCCTCAACGACGGCACGAGCTACGTCAGCTATCTGCTGCCCCAGACCATCAGCGCGGGCGAGTTCTCGATGGAGGTGGAAGGCCTTCAGACCAACGCGCCGGGGGACAAGACGAAGGTGTTCGGGATGCAGGAGGGACAGGACGACTTCGTCACGAACCGCTTCCGGGTGGACGTGCAGTACCGCGGCACCGAAGGGGTGCCGCCGAACTGCATCCAGTGGCGCGCGATGTTCGGCGACGACAATGACAGGATCGAGCCGGATACCGACGTGCGAATGGCGTCGGTCTACAACCTGGTTTCGTCCCAGACCTACTACTTCAAGGCGACCTGGTCGAATGGCTTCAGACTTCAAATTTGGCAAGGCAATACACCGACCGGTTCGTCGATGTATGATCAGGCGAAGTCCATTGGCGCCACGTATAGTCCGAATCCGCACTACGCGTACCTCGGCGCACCAACAGGTCGCAGTGGCGTGGAGTCGGCGTCGATTGCCAACACGATCTACCGCAACGTCTGGTTGAGCACGAGACCGCGTCCGGCGTCCGTGGGCAGTGCGCTGCGGCCGCCAACCAGGTAGGACGGAACCTGCCAAGGAGGTCTGCCGGCAGCCGCGCCAGGTTGCCGGCAGTATCGGTGGGCTGAGAGGGACATGGTCGGGCTCCAAGCTATCATCGTCGCCCTTCTCGTGGCGTGGTCGGCGCCCATCAGGGACGCCTCGCCTGATCGTGCCGCCTCGACTCCCGTCGCGGTGCACCTGGCCGGAGATTTCGACGGAGACGGCGCGGTCGACCTCCTCATCTCGTCAGCGACCGGGCTCCGTGTCAGCCTTTCGGGCCAGGCGCGGGCGCAGTTGCTCACCCGTACATGCCTGGCTTCCGTGCTGGCGGCCGATGCTGACCGCGATGGCGACGTGGACGTGGTGGCCCTCACCCGCTCTGGCAGTCTGCTGTTCTGGCGCAACGACGGGCACGGTCGGTTCCGCGAAGCGGAGCCGCGGTCCTCTTCGGCCCCCCGGGCTCTGAGCGACCCATCGCTTGGGATTCTCAACCCGTTCCCGCAGCCGGCGTTCCTGGGGGGACCCGACGGAAGCTCCGGCGTCTTCGGTCGGGACGTGTTGGCCGCTGTTCTCGTTCGTGCTGGACCCGCAGTCGATCCAGCCACCAACCTCATCACTCAGCTCCGATTCCGACAACTCCCACCACGCTCGCCGCCTTCGCGCCTCACGATCGTTTCCGTTCCACAAAGTCTCTAACCGCGAGCCTGCTGCCATCGGGCGGAGGCGGCCATGTCCGCTCATCCGTTCAGGCTGCGACGCGTGTAATGGCTCGTCTAAGAGAGGACCGACCGTGTGACCGGTGGACCGCCCCGTGTACGCCGTGGTCTGCCGGGGGAGCGTGGCGTGAAGATCCTCTTCATTCAGAACAATGGCATCCAGGAATCGATCGGCGTTGCGAGTCTGTCCGGGATCCTCAAGGCGAATGGCCATCAGACCGATTTGCTTCTGCGCTCGCACACGCCGGATCTGATTGGCGCGATCCGGAAATACGACCCGAATCTCATTGGCTTCTCGGCTCTGACCGGCGTCCACCGGTCGATTGAAGAACTGGCCATCGAGATCAAGTCCAGGCTCAATGTTCCCATCATCGTCGGCGGGCCGCATCCCACCTACTCGCCGGACATGATCCTCCAGCCCGGAATCGACATCATCTGCCGAGGCGAGGGCGAACTGGCGATGATCGAGCTCGCCGACGCCATGGAGCGCGGAGGTGATGTCACGCAGATCCGGAATCTGTCTGTGAAGACGCGGAATGGGACGATCCACCGCAATCCGATTCGGCCTGCCGTCCCGCTCGACGAACTGCCCATGCCCGACCGCGAGCTGTACTTCAAGTATCGGTTCCTGCGGGACATGCCGATGAAGCGGTTCATCTCGAGCATGGGATGCCCGTATCCTTGTACTTTCTGTCACGAGCCGGTCATCCGAGAGATGTACCGGAAGGAGACAGGGTCGAATTACCTGCGACGCAAGTCCGTGCCCCGCACGATCGCCGAGATCAAGTACATCGCCGATCGCTATCGACTCGACCATGTCCACTTCTCCGACGACCTGTTCTTCATCCGCAACAGTTACGGATGGCTGGAGGAGTTTTCGGACCTCTACCCGAAGGAGGTCGGGATACCCTTCAACTGCAACCTCCGTTACGACTCGGTGAACCAGCAGGCCGCGGACCTGCTCGAACGTGCCGGCTGTTACGGTGCGGCCGTGGGACTCGAGTCGGGCAATCAGGAGATTCGCGAGGTTGTGATCTGCAAGCGATCGAAGAACGAGCACATCGTCGAGGGCGCCCATCTCCTCAGAGAGAAAGGGATCAAGGTGCTGACCACGAATATGATCGGCCTGCCGGGAGAGACGCTCGACAACGCGCTGGAGACGGTGACCCTCAACATGGAGTTGAAATCCAACTACGTGCGGGCCAACACGTTCCTCCTGTTCCCGGGACTTCCGCTCGTCGAGTATGCCAGGCAGCACGGCTATGTCGATCCGGACTTCGACATCGATCGTCAGGTGGCCGAGTCGCAGGACGTCACGCTGAAGACGCCCTACGCGAAGGAGTTCCGAAACATCGCGTCACTGTTCTGGGTGATGGTGAAGTTCACGCCGCGGTGGATGCCGTTCTTCCGCTGGCTCGTCGGCCTCCCGGACAACGTCATCTTCCGGGCGATCGGGTCGTTCAACCTCGTCCAG
Source organism: Acidobacteriota bacterium (assembly GCA_017883185.1). GTDB lineage: Bacteria > Acidobacteriota > Vicinamibacteria > Vicinamibacterales > Fen-181 > FEN-299. Next base: position 434 of record JADGOB010000149.1, on the reverse strand, counting down.
GAGTTGCTGTTCTACAGGGTCAGTCCGATTCCGGCGTTGCGCTACTTCAGGAACACCGTCCTGGTCACCAGCCGGTCGGGCCTGAGCATGACGATGCGGACGATTCCGTCGGTGTTCAAGCGAAGGGGCAAGGCAAAGGCCGCCGCGGATGAGGCCGAGCCGGCGCAGCCCGGTCAGCGGGAGGTCTTCGAATCGAGTCGCGGGTACTTCTGATGTTCACCACCGAGGAGGAAGCGCTGCTTCGGCGGATGCTGCTCCTCCTCGGGTGGGCGGTCGTTCTCGTGGCCGCGTGCCTGATCGGCGTCGGCGCCATGTGGCTTCTGCGGCGTGGCTAGCTCATTGCTGCGTCAGCCGCGCACGGCTTGGTCGCCGGAGGCCGCTCGTGCCGGATCCAGCCCGCTCTTCACGTAGAGCAGCGCACCTGGGAGGTTGCC
>JADGOB010000385.1 GCA_017883185.1 Acidobacteriota bacterium | reverse complement strand
TGTTCGTCCATCGATTGGCCCTCTGAAAAGCGCGGATCAAGCGCAGGTGCGATCTCCCTGGGGCCACTCTACCCCGAGTTGACGGGACGTGTTTCGAGCCGTCAGGCGTCGAGCCTTGACCTGGTAACGGACGTCGTCCTCGCCGATCGCGTCGTAGCCGATCGAGGAGGACGCGACGAGCGTCAGGCCGAAGGCTCGTGCGGTCAGGTACTCGCTGTAGTCCGCCACGGGATTGTTCGTGCTCCGCACGACTCCCTGGCTCAGCAGCTCGTCGACGATCCGCGCATCGTCGTTTGATGTCCATGTGCCTCGCGTGGTCGGACAGCGTGACCCACTGTCGGAGCACGGCTGCAACCCATTCCCGCCCTGTGTGGGCGTCCAGCCCGAGGGCCCGGAGGCCGCCGTTTCCTGCGGGGTGCCGTTCGAACGGGGAACCCCGAGGCCATCGTGGCAGGGCAGGGACGCACAAGGCTAGGGGCGGAAACGCGTCCTTCGACCAATGCCGCCGATCAGTCGAAGCCGCGAGGAACATCGCCACCACCGCCCCACCCCAGGAGAGGACAGTCCCATTGTCCCCCGCCCAATGCCGAGGTGCGGTCGACTCGGTTTGTCCACAGATGCTCATCGAGTACGCCACCACCAGAGGAGGCAGGTAGGATGGAGCTCGTGAAGTGGCGCATCGGAATCGTGGGACTCGGCGGGATCGCGTCCAAGGCGTACCTGCCCGTTCTCACACAGCGAAGCGACGTGGAGCTTCTGGTGTGCAGCCGGACCCTCTCGACGGTGGAGGAGGTCCAGGCGCGCTACGGCCTGTCGCGCGGCACCACGGAGATCGACGAGCTGGTGAGCCTCAAGCCCGACGCGGCATTCGTCCTGACGCCCTCGCCCACACACTTTGCCGTGGTGCAACAGCTCCTCGATGCGGGCGTCGACGTCTTCGTGGAGAAGCCGGCCACGTTGAAGAGCGAGGAGACCAAGGTGCTGGCCGAGCTGGCCGAGACGCGCGGCCGAGTGCTCATGGTCGGGTTCAATCGCCGCTTCGCGCCGCTCCACCAACGCGCCCGTGAGTTGTGGGCCGGACGCTCCGGGCTCGCGCTCCTGCAAAAGCACCGGTCGAGCGCGGCGCATCCCGACCTATTCAGCAACTACATCGACGACACGATCCACATCATCGACCTGCTCCGCTTCTTCTGCGGCGAGGGGGAAGCTGTCGCCACCACCGCGCGGGTCCGCGACGGTCGGATGATAGGAGCCGTGAGCATCGTCGCCCTGGAGAGGGGTGGGCACGGCGTAATCACGACCACCCTCGAAGCCGGAGGCTGGAGCGAGACCTACAGCCTTCACGGTGAAGGGACCACCCTCGAGGTAGACGCCTTCTCCCGACTGCGCACAGGCGGGGAGACGGAAGAGCGGATCTGGCGGGAGCCGTACGCGAGCGGCTGGAAGCCGACCCTGGAAGCACGAGGGTTTACCCAGCAGGTCAACCACTTCTTCGATTGCCTCGCGTCGCGCCAAACGCCCCTCACGTCGGCCCGGGAGTCCTATCGCACACAGCGCCTCCTCGAGGATCTCGTCGCCTGTGCACGCCTCTAGTGTCCCAGCCCATTGCCTCAGCTGCCCCCGCGGAGTACCCGCCCGATCCCGCACGACGTGGTCATCGTTGTGACCGCGTCGCCCCGGGCTGGGCTGGTCGGGCGGGGCCAAGATCGACCGCCCGGGCGCCGAGCGCGACCCCGGTCAAGAACCTACTGGTCGTCGCCTACTGGGCGCTCCGCCGGGGATGCAGATGGATCCGTCGAGGGGCTCGAACAGCGTAGCGAGCGTGTTGTACCGGAGGGTCAGTTCGCGGGCCGCCTGCCGCATCGCACCGGTCGGCGCCTCAGACGCGGTGCCGTGCAGCATGCTGTCCCTCCATCTCTTGAGGGTGTAGAAGGTCGCGGTGTCGGCTGCGCCGGATGCAGGCGATAGTTGCGCAGCGACGGCAGCGAACCGCATCGTGATGGTCGGTCTAGCCCAACGCATGGACGAGTTCGGGTCCACAGCCCGAACGTATGCCTCCGCTTCGGCGCGCGCCAGCTCGTTCGGTCGCCTCTGCGAGCCATGGTGCTCACGCACGAGCTGCTCGAGCGAGAACATCAGCCACACGAACTGGCTCCACGGCTCCTCGGTGAGCAGCGCCTTCAGCGCCCAGTCAATGCGCATCGCTCCAGGCGCAGGCGCACGCCAGGAGCCGAACGCGGTCTGAGCGGCGAACATGCTCGCGCGTAACGCGGCTTCGGAGTGGCCGACTCCGACCGTCGGAGCAAAGAGTTCGAACTGAGGAGTCTTCACCCACTTGCCGTCGCCACGTTGCAAGAACAACCCGCGTAGCTCGCGCTTGGCAATCACGTTCGCCGAGGAACTGGCCGCGAGCAGTATCGCCGCCTCCGCCAGAACCGCCTCCTGCTCCATCGCCTTGTCCAGCTCCGCTACATTCAGCGGGAGAGGCGGTAACTCCAAGACGAGCGTCGTGTACCAAGGGCGGCTGAGCTGCCCGCGGCGCAGGCGGAATTGCGGAT
>JADGOB010000384.1 GCA_017883185.1 Acidobacteriota bacterium | reverse complement strand
GGGTTCCCCACCCTCGTCCATGCCCAGGAATTTCCCGGTCAGTGTCCGCCGACGAGGTTTGGCGCTGCGGACACACATGCGTGGGAAATGACGGTATGAGGTTTTTTTGGTGCCTGCGGGCTGAGCCCGCTCGCGACTCTTGCCGCGCCTTCGACGCTACGTGGCTCTTCAGGCCTAGCAAAGCCCAAGGTCCCAAGGTGGCACGGGCAAGTGCCCTGAATCGGGAGAGTCACCGGCTGTGCATTGGTCCGAAAACAATTCAGCAGGTGGGTCATTCACGGTCAAAAGCCCTCAAATAGGGCTGGTTTGGACGCCTTCGGCGAGTGAGCAAGATCACTCTGACTCACTGGATGAACCGGTTCGAGTTCTCGGCTTCGGTGCATGCGCGCCCGTTGAGCGACAAGCCCGGCGACGTCAAATATGGTCAAGGAATTGTTCGAGCGCGAAGGGATCGGGCACGACTTCGCCGCCTCTGTCGTTCAGCGTGACGCCCAGGGCAAGGGCCACGTCATCAGCAAGCACGAGGAGTCCACCCGTCACGGCCTCAAGTGGGGGCTCGCTGTCGGCGCCGCATGTGCCGTGCTCCCGGCGGTCGGGCTCATCGGCGGCATGGCCGCCGGTGGCGCCATCGGCGCCGCCTCGGGGCACGTTAAAGGCGGCATGAAGGACTCGGACCTGAGGAAGGTCGCGGACACCCTGGACGAGGGTGAGGCCGGTCTGGTCGTCGTCTACGCGACGAATATGAATAATCAGATCGACGCCCTCATCCGGGCCGAGCACAGATACGTCACCGAAGAGATCGCCGTGGACCAGGCGACGCTCGACAAGCAGATCGCGACAGACGCCAGCGGAAGCTGAACCGCTTGGCCCTACGTCGGCTGGGCGCGTCCCCTTTCAGGGCGTCGATGTCAATCCTCTACCTGGAGGCGCCGTGGGCTGGATGCGTCCACGCGGATGAGAACGGTCTGGCCGCCCTGCGCGTCGGCGAGAAGTGGTGTGATCGAGGCAGAGTCACCCGAGCGAAAGGGAAGTCCCCCATGAGGAAATCGATTGTCCTGATCGCCGCTGCTGCTCTCCTGGCAGGATGCGGCGGATCAACATCCACCACGGCAAAGACGTCGACGGCGGCTTCACCGCCCGCGTCATCGGCCGCGACGAGCAGCACGGCCCCGACTGCCGAGCAGACCGCGTGGGCCGGCGCGGTGTGCACCGCGACGACGACCCTCAAGAAGAACGTCCAGGGACTTGCTTCGGTTGTCACATCGGATGGCAGTAACGTCAGTGCCGCGATGTCTGCGCAGATGACGACCGTCAAGACGTCGGCCAATGCTCTTGTCACAGCTATCACAGCGGTCCCCCCTGGTAGTGAGAGTGACTCCGAAGCCACCAAGGTGCAGGCTTCGGCCGACCAGTTCAAAACGTCGATCACCGCCCTCAAGTCAAGTGTTGCGGCTCTCCAGGGGAAGATGGGGACAGCCAAGGTAACCGCACTGGCGACCGTCCGCAGCGCGGCCAGTGCTTCGTTGTCCAAGCTCAGCGACACCACGCTGGCGATCAAGAACGCCGCCCAGGATGGCAAAAGCGCACTTGGACAGGCCTTTGCTTCGGCCCCCGCGTGCAGCTCGCTGACCTCGTAGATAGCTCAATGATGGTGATGAGCGGATGTTCTCATTCTGTGTGTCCGAAATCTCGGACCCGCCCGGTGAACCATCGGTGATTGGGACGGGGCAGCTACGCCAGCGAGTCCTCGAACGCGGCGGCCAACGCGCCGCCCCGCTCGGCCGGGGTTGCGTTTAGAGGCGGCTGGTCGTGGCAGCGTCGGACTCGCCGCCGAAGTACTGGTCCAGCACCTCCTGGAACACGGGCTCCTCAGGTGCCGTCCGGGTGAACAAGGTCATCGAAGACCTGAGCTTCTGGGCGTCGACGGGCCCGAGGACAGTGACGGCGTCTGTCCCGGGCAGATGGGTCAAGATGCGTGCACACTCCACGAGCCGGGGCCCCAGGATGGGATGCGCGCGGTAGGCCCTGGCCTCGGGCGTGCCCGAGATGGCAAAGCGTTGCGCAGTCGGACTCCGGCCCAGACCGGCAATCTGCGGGAAAACGAACCACATCCAGTGGCTCAGCTTTCGGCCGTCCCGGAGCTCACTCACCGCACGGGCGTAAGTCCCGCCGGCGTCCTGGGCGTCCACAAACCGTTGAAGCTCGAAGGGATCGTTCACACTTACATAGTGGCCCAGGCGGCACCGGTCAGACCGGCGCGGCACCGTGCCTCGTACTGCGTGATGAGCGGAGCCGGACTGACGTGCGTGCTTCACTCGACTGCGCCGTTCGTGTGTGTGCGATTGCATGGACCATCTCAGGACTGGCTGTACGGCGGGTCGTACTCCGATGACGACCTGGCCTGGTGGGCCGACCGGTTTCGCGAGTGGGAGGGGGCAGGTCAGGAGGTCTACGCGTACTTCAACAACGACGGCGGCGGAAACGCGGTGCTCAACGCCCGGCGGCTACGCGAACTGCTGGAAGGCTGAAGCCTGAGGAACTCGGAGACCTGCGTCCTTCCGCCGC
>JADGOB010000383.1 GCA_017883185.1 Acidobacteriota bacterium | reverse complement strand
CCCGGGCTGGTGAGACTCCGACTCGGTGGGGGCGCACCGTACTTCAGTCGGGTCCCGACGGCTGGGGGGGCAGCCGTCGTTGCCGTCGTATGGCTTGATAGCATTGTGCAACTCGAACATGAAGTACGTGTTGCGGCGACGTTGAGGAAGATTTTGCCAACGACGGGCAAAGGCGAGGCCGCGCGGACACCCAGCGTCAGTTCTGTCGATTCTGTCGCCTCGGTCGCGCGGGTGACGGCCACTGCAACGCCGCTGCCGCTGGGTGTGCATGCCGCGCAGGCCGGCCCGCGCTGTGCGCGCCGTCTGCCGGAGCCGCGTATTCTCCGATGGTAGCCCGGCTCACAGGTCTTGCACGTGAGCTCGACCTATAATCGCAAGACCCAGTCAGCGCCCGTGAGGTGTGTCGTGCCCGTCGATCCAGATCGTGCCGCCGAGCTCGCTGAGAAAGCGCGGGATTTCGACTCCGGCCAGCTGTTCGCCGAGAAGGCGAAGATCGCCCGCCTGTCGCGCATCCGGCAGTTCATGTTCGGCAGCCTCGACGGCCTCCTCGTGCCTCTGGGCGTCGTGTCCGGCGTCGCCGGCGGCACGGCCAACACGAAGATCGTCATCGTGGCGGGAGTCGCCGAAGCGTTCGCCGGCGCCTTGAGCATGGGCGCCGGCGAGTATCTCTCGGGCAAGTCGGAGACACAAGTGCAGGCCGCTGCGATCCGCGCTGAAATGGACGAGATCGAGACGATCCCCGACGTCGAGCGACGCGAGATCGCACTGCTGTTCATCAACGAGGGCCTCACCGCCGAGGACGCGGCCGTGGTGGCCGACAAGGTGACCACGAGCCGGCGCAGCTGGGTCAACACCATGGTCGAGAAGGAGCTCGGCCTCAGCGCCGAGCCGGCCGGGAGCCCGCTCAAGGACTCGCTGGCCATGGGGCTCTCCTACATCCTGGCCTCTGTCGTGCCCCTGGCGCCGTACTTCTTCCTGCCCATCTCGGCCGCGTTTGCGCTGTCGGTCGCGCTGACTGCCCTCGTTCTGGTTGCGCTGGGAGCGGTCAAAGGGCGCCTGGCCAAGATGAGCCTATGGCGGAGCGCCGCCCAGGTGGTCGTCGTGGGCATCGCCTCGGCCGCCGGAGGCTATCTGCTCGGCTCGCTTGTGCCGCTCATCATCGGAAGGTGAGCGGAACGGGCGGGCGGGCGGAGCGGAAACCCGCGAGCCGTTCTCCGAGTGATGTCTGCTCAGGACACGTCACGAAGGCCTGTGTCGATCTGAGTCTCGGGCGCACGTTCTGCGGGAGAATCCAGTAGTACTTGTCGATCAGCTCGGAGCAGGCTTACTCGGCCCAGAAGGCGAATCCCAGATGGAGCCCCGACAGCCTTACGCTCCATCGACAGTGGAGGGAACCCATGTCCGAGATCTTCGAGTACATCCCGCACCCGCACGCAGAGAAGCGCAAGGTCGCTGGACCACCCACGGTCGCAGCAGCCGTCGCCCAAGTGCACGGTCCCGGCCCGATCGGACGCCTCAACGCCAAGATCGGGCTGAAGGTCACCGTCGTCGTCGGGACGATGTGGTGCGCCTACCTGTTCACGCTCGTTGCTCTGGTGAGCGTTCCGTCTGCGTTCAAGACCGGGAACTCGCTCATAATCATCGCGTGGATCGCCCAGACGTTCCTGCAGTTGGTGCTGCTGCCGATCATCATCGTCGGTCAGAACGTCCAGGCCGCCGCTGCCGACGCCCGCTCCCAGGCGACTTACGACGATGCGGCCGCCGTCCTGGAAGAGGCCAAGCAGATCCAGACCCATCTCGCTGCCCAGGACGCCGAGATCGAGAAGATCCTGTCGGCCCTCGCCTCGCCCAAAGCCGTGTAGCGAGTTCACACGGTCGACGGGCATGGTCAGGGCGGGCGTGGGCGCGTTCTCGACGCAAGGCCTGCGTCTTACGCATGGGGTGATGCTCCTCGACGACCCCAGCGTCGTCGACCCAGTTACCTGATTCTCTTGGTGCCGCTCGCGCTGTTCGACGTGCTGCGCGTCGGTGGCGACTTCGGGCACCGGGCGCGCGGCTCTACGGCGGCCGAGGCTGGCTGCTCATTTCCGATGTCCGTGTGGAGCTCGGCGACGCCCTTGCGGAACTCCCGTATGCCACTGCCCAGCGACTTCCCCATCTCCGGCAGCCGCTTGGCGCCGAAAGAGGCGAACGCAATCACCAGGATGAGCACCAGGTGCATGGGGGTGAAGAGGCCTTCGATCACGACGCTACCTCCGCCTCGCGGCAGTCGGATGATGAGGTAAGGTCCTCGTCGTGGTCGCCGTCAGAGGCAGCGTCAACCCGTGAGTCGTCGCGGCTTCCTCCTGTTTCGCTCACGCCCGGTCTGCTCGCTTCCGGCGCACGTGTACCCCGAAAGAGACACGCCACTTGACAGCACCTTGCCCGCCTCAGGCACCGGTCGGGGGCGACTCGGCAAGCTCCAGGCGGCCAGGGCTCATGAAGGCGCCCGGGAACCTGCGACGCACCGCGTCGCTCACCTTGCGGGTCCCGCTCGGCCTCAGGTGGATGCCGTCGAAGAAATCCC
>JADGOB010000148.1 GCA_017883185.1 Acidobacteriota bacterium | reverse complement strand
TACGAGCGTTGATTGCCGTCACTGGCCTCCTGTTGGCCAGCGCGGGTCGGGCAGGCGCGCAGGCGCCACCGACGAATCCTCCTGCACAGACGCCTCCACGGGCAGCGACCGTGCCGGCGCCGCGTGCTCAGGCGCCTGCCGCGGCTCGCGCCTCGATCGCCCTCATGGTGACCGACGCGTCTGGCACGGCGATCCCCGACGTGCACGTGATCATGGCCGGGCCCGTCTCGCGCGAAGGGACGACCGGGCGCGATGGCGGGCTCAAGGTGCAGGCGCTCAAGGCCGGCACGTACCGGATTCGCCTCGAGTCGCCCGACTTCATCACGCTCGAGCGCGAGGTGGCGATCAAGGCCGGGCCGCCCGTCGAGGTGGACGTGACGCTCGACCGCGCGTCGCCCAGGCCGGTCGAGCCTCCACCGTCACCCGCGCCGACGGCGACACGCGAGGCGACGACCATCGCGCCGGACCCGAACGCCACCGTGGCACTGATCGCCCTGCCAGACTGGATCGAGAAGAACCTGGTAGGCGGGAACGAGCCCCAGAAAGAGACGGTCGTCGGGCGCACACTCGTGACGACGGCCAGCGTCGTCCAGGTGCGCGATCCGATCAAGGAGCGGGTGCGGGCGGACGCCGACGAGATGCTCTACGTGATCGCGGGTGGAGGCGTGATGCGCGCGAAGGGGCGCGAGCAGCTGCTCGATGCCGGGTCATTCGTCGTCATTCCGCGTGGCGTGACCTACTCGCTCGAGCGGCGCGGGCGCAACCCGCTCATTGCGCTGTCCGTCGTGGCGAAGTGACGCCTCGCCGCGCTGGCGGGACACGCGCGCGCTATCGCCTGAAGAGATACGCGAGCTTGATGAAGAAACCGTCGCCCTGGCGTCGCAGGTCGGAGAGGCTGAGCATCCGGTCGGTCTCGAGCGAGCTGCCGTAGCCGAAGAAGGCCACCGTGCCAGGCGTCGGCTCGTACGAGACGAGGCAGTCCATTCGAAGGCCGTTGAAGCTGGACGGACCCTCGAGCTGGCCGTTGCGCAGCAGCGGCCGCGCCGTTACCGGGTCGATCAGGGCCGCCTGGCGCTGCGAGCGATACTCGCCAACCACCCGGAAGAACAGGGCGCGCGTCGGCTGGTATTCCAGTTTCAGCCGCGGGATGATCGTCCGCGCGAACTCGCTCGCGTCGCGGGCTCTCGAGATGTGCGAATAGGTGGTGCTTCCCTCGACGCGGATCGAGCCGGTCGGCCGCAGGCTGACGCTGCCCACCAGCAGCGCCTCGCGGCCTTCGGACGCCTCGGGGAAGATGACCACCGAGTTGTGGTGCGCCTCGACTGACGCGTCGAACATGCGAAACGTCGGTGTCGTCACGGTGATGCCGGCGCTGAACAGCCCGGCCAGCTCATCGGGCGCGACAAAGGGCACCGGCCCTGCCGGCGTCTGCCCTTCGTACGACTGATAGTCGCGCGGATCGAACCTCACGAAGTCCCGGCTGATCGAGCCCCGTGCATTCCACCCGCCGCGCAGGTTGAAAATAAGGTTCACGTTCTCGTTGCCTTCGATCGGCGACGCATCACCGAAGTCGGAGTACCGCCAAATCCGCGACGGCCCGAAGAACGCGGTGAACTGCTCGATGAACGCGCCGCGCGCCCCGTACCAGGACAACCGGTTCGACGAGTGGAACTCGACGTTGTCGTTGCGCGGCACATACCCGGCCCGGGCCCCGAACCCAACGCCTATCCCGGTCAGCTTGTAGTTGAACCCCCACGCCCGCCCGGTCCGGTCGAACTCGGCCAGCCAGATCGGCGCATCGCGTCGTACGCCTGCTTCCTGGGTCCACGACTGCCCGACCTGGCCCTGGACGTAGTAGAGCTTCGCAAAGACAATCCGCGAATCGACCGCCGCCACGCGGTTGAAATCGCCAGAGGCCGTCCGATCCGTGAAAGTCACCCCCACCGTGGAGTTCTTGCCGAGGTCTCCGCGCACCCGCGCGACATTGAACATCGCGGCGCCGGCGCTTTCTTTCTCCTTCACGGAGAGATACGCGACATTCAGGCGTCCGAACTTGCCGGTGACCTTGCCGCCGGCAAGCGGCGCCACGATCTGGCGAGTGTAGACGAGCTGGCTGGGGGTCGAGAACAGCTCGATCCCCTCGAGGAAGAACGGCCTCTTCTCGGCGTAGAAGAGGGCGAACCGCTGGTTGACCGTCACCTGGCCGGCATCCGATTCGACCTGGCTGAAATCCGGGTTCACCGTGGCATCGATCGAGAGGTTGGTGAACCCGAACCGAAGGTTGAGGCCGGGGTTCACGTCCGTTTTGTCCCGTACGAATCTGTCCGGCTGGACCGCCGTGCCGTTGCTCGCCGTGGTCACGAATGGCTGCAGCTCCGTGACCACGCCGCGCTTCATGTCGTGAAGGCCATCGATGGCTCCCGACTGCGCCAGGAAACTGGAACTCGCCCGCCGAACGTCGGTCCAGGTGTCCTGGTAGCCCGTCCGCTGCACCTTGCGCTGGACGTTCAGCCCCCACTTCTGGGCGCCGCTTCCCGGGTAGCGCAGGCTCTTGAACGGGATCCGCACCTCGACGATGAAGCCGTCGTCGGTGAGCCTGCCCTTCGAGTCCCACTGGTAGTCCGGATTCTTGTCGCTCGTGCCGCCGAACATCGTGCCGGCGTTGAAGGCGCCCTCGGTCTGCACGCCGTCCTGCTGCATGCCGAGCGGATTCACTGTGAAGAGGAACGCCCGCCGCCGGTCGTTGAAGGTGTCGAGGTAGATCGTCACGGTGTCGTCACGGTCGAGGTTGTCGCGGTCGGCAACGGTGGCACGGATCGACCCAGGCTCGCGGTCGTGGGCGATGATGCCGAAGTGAAGCGCGGTCGGCGAGTACCACACCAGCACCTCGGTCTGTTCTTCGGCAGGGCGGCCGTCCACCGGCTGGTACTGCGAGAAGCCCGTGAGGCGGGCCGCCCGCGCCCACGCGTCTTCGTCCAGCCGTCCGTCCACCTCGACCACGGCCTCGATGCGCGGAATGGTGACCGTCGGGGCCCCGTGACCATCGACCACGTTCCCGCTGGCGGGCGCCGTCGCCGGAGCCGCAGCGGGGTACTGCAGAGAGAGGAAGAGGATGAGTGCAAACACGGCAGGCGATCTTACGTCACACCGCTGTTCATCTACAACGCGGGGACGGGGACCGTGTCGAGTCGGAGGGGTCGACAGTTCCCCTGCTTCAACTCGAAGGCCCGAACCTCCGGCCTACCGGGATCGACGAGGCTCACAATCAGGTAGAAGAAATCGTGGGTCGCGTCTTCGAGATCCCGCGGTGACGGGATCGGAGCCGAGGCCGGGTGGGAATGATAGGCGCCGACGATCGACAGCCCCAGCGACCTGGCCTCGCGGATTGCGGCAAAGTGATCCTCAGGATTGATCTGGTAGCGCGTGGTGCCGGCCTGTGCATTCCGCGTCCGCACCGCCCGCGCAATCCGCCGGCCGGCGCCGAGCAACAGCCCGCAACATTCCCGCGGCGCGTCCTCCAGGGCGTGGGCGATCATGGCATCGATCACGGTCTCCTGGACAAACACCTGTTCGCCTGAAGCCTCCGCGTGGCGGACGCCCTCCCCCATCAGAATGTCCCCCGCTCTCCCTCGAGGCGCACCCCGGCCTCCGTGGCGCCCGCGAGCACTGTTCCCCGCATCGCGTACGCATTCTAGTGCATCGCGTCTGACCCTGATTCGTGGATGTCGTCGAGTACCCCGTCCCTGCGCCGGGCACGCGTTCACTCCCGGGCCCTGGCTCATGTACGGGACACTAAATATAGGCCTGCTCGCCGTGCAGTACCTCGTCGAGGCCCGTTTCTTCCTCGCTCGTCGTCAGGCGCACCGGCGTGATCTTGTCGATGATCACCAGCATGATGTAGGTGAACACGAACGCATAGAGGGCCGCGACCATCACCGACCCGACTTCCTTGAAGAAGAACATCGGGTTGCCGTGAAGGAGGCCGTCAGTCCCGCCGTCCGGGTTGACCGCTTTGTAGGCGAAGAGCCCGAGGCAAATCACGCCCAGGATTCCGCCGACCCCGTGCACGCCCCACACGTCGAGCGCATCGTCCCAATCCAGCTTGTTCTTCAGCCAGATCGCGTAGTAGCAGACGATGCTCGCGATGATGCCGATGAGGATGGCCGTCGCCGTGCTCACGTAACCGGCGGCCGGCGTCACGGCGGCGAGGCCGGCGATCGACCCCGTCAGCAGGCCGACGAACTTCGGCTTCTTCTCGATGATCCACGCGATGATCAGCCACGTGATCGCGGCAAACGACGCGGCGACGTCGGTGTTCAGGAAGGCCAGCGCCGTCACCGGGTCCACCTTCAGCTCGCTCCCCGCGTTGAATCCGTACCACCCGAACCACAGGAGGCCGGTGCCGAGCGCCACGAGCGGGATGCTGTGCGGCCCCTTGTCCTGCACGCGTCGCCGGCCGACGAAGAATACGCACGCCAGCGCTGCCATGCCCGCGATGCAATGTACGACGATACCGCCGGCGAAGTCGAGTACGCCGCTCTTCTGCAGGATCCCGCCGCCCCATACCATGTGCGCGAACGGGAAGTACACGAACAGCAGCCACGCGACAAGGAACACGAGGTAGGCCTTGAAGTTGACCCGGTTCGCGAACGCGCCCGTGATAAGCGCCGGCGTGATCTGGGCGAACATCATCTGGTAGGCGACGAACACGATCAGTGGCATCGTCGGCGAGGCCGGGAACGGCGTCGTCGGTCCCATGTTCATCAGGAAGGCGTGGTTGAAGTTCCCGATGATTCCCAGGATGTCCGGGTTGGCCGCGTCGCCGTAGCTGCCGCTGAAGCACATCGAGTACCCGCAGATGGCCCAGAGCACCGTCGTCACACCCATCGAGACGAAGCTCTGGATCATGATAGAGAGCACGTTCTTCCGGCCGACGAGGCCCCCGTAGAAGAACGCAAGTCCTGGCGTCATCAGCATCACGAGGCTGGTGGACACCAGCATGAAGCCGATATTCCCGGTATCCCACTGCATGATGGTTGCTCCTTGTCAGTAAGTGCGCTTGCGCTGTCAGAACACGAAGAGGGTGTTGATGGCGACGGTGGTCTGCCGGGATGTCGTCCCCCCGGCGTGGGTCTCGAACACGGCGGCGTCCGACCAGTCGTGGCGCACCTCGCCGCGCACGATGAACCGCGGGTGCACGCGGAATTCAGGCGTGAGCGTCAGCGCCTTCAGCACCTGGACGACGCCCGTGCGGACTCCGTCGGTATCGTCGAATGCCTCGCCCCGGAGGATGAACGCAACCCTCGGCGATGCCGTAAACCGCGCGTAACCGGCGAGGCCTTTCCAGTTGGCGTCGACGGAGGCCGTCCCGCCGTTCACCGCCATCGCGCCCGGCACCCCGGATTCGCGGCCGACGTCCGCGTTGAACGCCAGGGTGACGCGGGCGCTCGCCTTGAAGGTTCCGTCGAAATTGATCAACTGGCGCAGGTTCGAGTTGTTGTCGGTCTGCTCCGGCCCGACCATGTAGTTCGCGAAGAAGCTGCCGCGGCCGCCGGGTGTGAACGCGAGCTGTGCGCCAAACGACTTGCCGCGGTTGTTGTCGCGGACGTTGTCCCACCCGTTCACCACGTGGAACTGGACGCCGACCGTGTCGCTGAGCGGGTAGCTGAGGCGGACGCCGGTGTGTGTCGCGGGCTCGGCGTATCCGAAGAGGAACGAGTGGGAGAAGTTGTCGTTGTACCCGTCGTAGCCCTCGATCACCTCGTAGTCGAAGTGGGTGGTGAACTTGCCAACGTCGATCCTCAGGCCGCGCCCGGCCGGCGCCACGTACGTCATGAAGGCCTGGTGCACGTCGATATCGCCGGCCTTCCCGTTGTCGTCGCGGAACATCCCGATCGACGCGATGGCGCGGGGGATCGAGGCTCCCACGGCCAGGTCGATGCGAAATCCAACCTCGTTCGAGCGGGCGGCGCCCTTCTGGAACACGAGTTCGACAACATCGACCTTCAGGCTCGCGTCGTCGAAGTCGAAGACGCGGAACTGGTTGGTGCGGGAGGCCGGGCGGTTGACGTTAACAGAGTAGGAGGCGGACAGGAGCCCGTTGAACGAGAGGTCCTGGTACCACGGCGTGGCGGAAGGGGGTTGCGCCGGATCCTGGCTGGCCGCCGGCGCGGCGACAACAACCAGGCACGAGACGAGAAGGAACGTATGGCGGGCAAGCTGGCGATCTCGCCGGCGGCCCGCGAGCAGGCACAGATGTCGCATGGCGGATGACTCCGAAGTGGACGATGGGAACGTCGAGCCAGGTCAGGCAGGAAAGCGATGTTCGGGCTCGCGGCGATGTCGCGATCGCCTCGGGCGGCGCGAGCAGGCGTCCCGAGGAACGCCTCGAACGCACCAGGCGCGGAGCGGACGAGCCCCGCCGCCACCGGTCGGGAATCACGCATGCGCCTGCCGATTCCTGCCGCGCGTCCGCGTACCGGCCGGTGTCGCCAGTGGATTCGTCCGTTCCGCCTGGCGTGCCGGCCGGCACGGTGAGTGCCGGAACCGTGATGTGAGAGGCAGGGATGTCGATGCTGGCCTCGGCGTACGGCCAGGCCGTGCCGAAGACAGCCAGCGTGGCGAGGCAGAACCAGAGAACGGAGACGTGCGGGGAGCGGCGCGAGGGCAAGCTCCGCCCGCGGCGGTCTTCATGGGTTCGCGGCGATGTGGGCGACGCCGTGCCTCGGGCCTGGGCGTCTGCGCTGGAGGACATCTCGTTGCCGAATCAGGGGCCGGGCCGGGATACGTTCCGACCCGCGTACGCTATCGACTTGACTGAGGATTGTCAACGGCTGGCGGGCGGGCCGCGTGTGTTGCGGGCCGCCGCCACTGGATCGGACCTGCGCAATCGTGAGACGATGCGCGCCCAGGAGGTCACACGCGATGCGTTTCGTTCAACACCGATTTTCGCACAGCCTGATTCACCCCAAGATAACCCGCGAGAAGAAACCTCAAGCCGCGGCGGGCGCGGCTCGGGGCGTCTGCGCCCACGACAGATCTTATACCAGATGACGGTCAGAGTGGCGGTACACCACAGTTAGAGTCGTAGCCCACTTCGGATGGTGGCGTCGCAGATCGCGCCAGTGATAGTCAGAGAAGCCAGTGAACACAGGATCCATCGCCTGTCTCACGGCGGACGTGTCGAGACGTCACCGTGCGTCAATGGTAGTTTAAGAAGATATAACTGGACTGGCTAACGGCCATATGATATAAAGTCATATGCCCGACGCCGCCGACTTCCTCCACCCCACGACCGAGTGGCAGCGACGCTACGAGGCGCTCCGCGCCTCCTTCGTCGAACGCCTGCCCGCGCGGGTCGTCGGCGAGCGGTTCGGCTATGCCCCGGGCTACGTGCACCTCTTGCGGCACCTCTTCCGCCACGGCAAGATCGACTTCTCCGAGGCCCCGCCGTCCGGCCGTCGCTCGCGGGTGCCCACCGCGGTCCGCACGAAGATCTGCGCGTGGCGTGGCCAGAACCTGTCCGCCGGCGAGATCGCCCAACTCCTGGGCGAGGAGGGCACCGAGATCAGCGTGCGCACCGTCGAGCGGGTCCTCGCCGAAGAGGGCTTTCCCAAACTCCCCCGACGCCTCCGCCTGAAGATCGGCCTCACCGTGAAGGGCGCGTCCGTCCCCGAGTCGTCTCGCGCCGTCACGGTGGCCGAGCTGGATGGCCAGTCGTTCGAATCGGCCGCCGCGGGCGTCTTCCTGTTCGCGCCGTTCCTGTCGCAGCTCGGGATCCTGGATGTCGCGCGAGACGCCGGCCTCCCGGGAAGCCAGGTCATCCCGGCCAGCCACTACCTCCTGTCCTTCTTGGCGCTCAAACTGCTCGGCACCGAGCGATACGCCCACGTGGGGGACCACGCCTTCGATCCGGGCCTCGGCCTGTTCGCCGGGCTCAACGTCCTGCCGAAGTGCACCGCGTGCTCGACCTACTCCTACAGCGTGGATGCGGTCCACATCCAGCGGCTGCAGGCCGCCTTCGTGAAACGCGCCGCGAAGCTCGGGCTCTACGACGGGCGCGTGATCAACCTCGACTTCCACACGGTCCCGCACTACGGAGACGACTCCGTCCTCGAGCGGCACTGGGCCGGCGCCCGCGGCAAGGTCATGAAGGGGGTCTTGACGCTCTTCGCGCAGGATGCCGACTCCAAGCTCCTCCTCTACACCGCCGCCGACATCCAGCGATCCGAGGCCGATGACCAGGTCACCGAGTTTCTCACGTTCTGGCGACACGTCCGTCGGGGCGTGGCCCCGACCCTCGTGTTCGACTCCCGGTTCACCACCTATCCGAAACTCTCCGCGCTGAATCGGGCGCACGTCCGATTCATCACGCTCCGGCGCCGCGGCAACAGCTTGCTCCAGCGCGTCGATCACCTCGACGGGTGGACGCGGATTCACATCCCGCACGAGAAGCGGAAGTTTCCGAACCCGGAGGTCCACGAGTCCACGATCACGCTCCCGCACTACGACGGCGCGGTGCGGCAAGTCATCGTCCGCGGCAACGGCCACGAGAAGCCGGCGTTTCTCATCAGCAACGACTTCGAGTCGCCGGTCGAATTGCTCGTCGGCCACTACGCACGACGCTGGCGTGTCGAGAACGGCATCGCGGAGGCGGTGAAGTTCTTCCATCTCAACGCGCTGTCGTCGCCGATCCTCACCAAGGTCCACTTCGACGTCGCTCTGACGATGATCGCCGACACCCTCTACACGATGCTCGCGCATCGCCTGCGCGGATTCGAGGACTGTGACGCCCCGAAGCTCTTTCGCCACTTCGTCGACGGCAAGGGCCGGATCGACATCCGCGGATCGCGGGTCGAGGTGACGTACCCCCGACGCGCGCACAACCCCATCCTCCGCGCGGTCCCCTGGGAGACCCTGCCCCGGCATCTCCCCCTCCCTGCCGGCGGCGAACTCAGCCTCCGTTTCCTGTGACCACTCCGGCCAGGATTCTTATACCGCCGTGACGGTTAAGGCTCCGCGAAAATCGGTGTTCAATGCAGCCTATCCTCGCCTCCAACGGTGGGGTGTCGCCTACGCCGGGTCATGAGGACCTCATGGTGACCGAGACCGTTCGTGAAGGAAGTCAGCAGGGTCGCGCGGCCAACCGCCGTGCTAGCCTTGGGTGCGTGACCGAGAGAACCTGGGGTGCCGGTGGCGATCATGGTCCGCGCCCTGGCCGCGGCCGTCGCTTGCGGCAGGGCGCGCCACTCCGCCCTATACGAACGCCCCCATCGTGGGCGGGACGACGGTGATCACGGCGACGATCGGGAGCGAGAGGTCGGGCCGCTCCTGTCGGATAGCGCGCGTCGCCTCGTAGCCGTCCATTTCCGGCATCTGCACGCCCATGAGCGCCGCGTCGAAGCGGTCCGGGTGGCGCCGGATCGCACGCGCCACGG
>JADGOB010000382.1 GCA_017883185.1 Acidobacteriota bacterium | reverse complement strand
GTGTACTCGTGACTCGGGTTCCGCAGGATCGTCCGCACGTCGCCCTGCTCGACGATCCGGCCGTTCTGCATGACGGCGACACGATCGCAGATGTCGGCGACGACGCCGAAGTTGTGCGTGACCAGGATGATCCCCTGGTGGAGCTCGGTCTGAAGGTCGCGGATCACGTCCAGCACCTCGGCCTGCACGGTGACGTCCAGAGCCGAGGTGGGCTCGTCGGCGATGATCACGTCGGGCTCGCATGAGATCGCCCCGGCGATGAGCACGCGCTGCGCCATGCCACCGGACACTTGGTGCGGGTACGAGGAGTACGTACGCCGTGGGTCCTTGATCCCCACCGATGCCAGTAGGTCCAGCGCCCGCTTCTCGCCCTCGGCCTTCGAGATGCCGAGGAGCCGCGTCATCGGCCGGACGAGCTGAGACCCGATCGTGAACGACGGATCCAGGTTGCTCATCGGCTCCTGGGGGATGTACGAGATGCGTCGGCCGCGCAACGCCGCAAGCGCCGACTGATCAATGCGGCTCGTGCTTGCATCGACCGTAGAGACGCCGTCGAAGATGATCTGCCCGTTCGCCACGATCGCGTTGTCGGGCAGCAGGCCGAGGACCGCGAATACACTCTGCGACTTGCCCGACCCGGACTCGCCGACGATCCCGAGCACCTCGTCCCGGTCGACAAACCACGACACGCCGTCGACGACGGTGGTTCGGCCGCCACCAGGCTGCGGGTACTGGATCCTGAGGTCACGAACCTCGAGCAGGTGCTCGGTCGCCGGGACCGCCGCCACGTCCGGAACGGGCGCTGTCGAGACCGTCTTCGGCTGCGCGGCCTTGCGCTTCTCCTTCGTCTTCACCTGATCCTCGAGCGCATCGCGCAACGCGTTGG
Organism: Acidobacteriota bacterium; assembly: GCA_017883185.1. Classification (GTDB taxonomy): domain Bacteria; phylum Acidobacteriota; class Vicinamibacteria; order Vicinamibacterales; family Fen-181; genus FEN-299. The sequence continues at coordinate 1,689 of JADGOB010000382.1, read as the reverse complement.
CGAACAGGACGAAGCCACCGATGGTGAGGGAGATCGCCGCGCTGGGCCACAGCAGGGTGAGTGGCGCGCGGAAGATCGTACGGAACCCGTCATTGACCATGACACCCCAGGTCGCGGCCGTCGGGTCACCAAGGCCTAGGAACTCGAGCGCGGACTGGAACGAGATCGCGATGCCGCAGACCATGGCGGCCTGGATGATGACCGGCGCCCGGACGACGCCGAGGATGTGGCGGCCGATGATCCGCACGTCGCTCAAGCCGGCCACTCGCGCCGCATCCACGTACAGCTCGCCCCGTACCGACTGGGTCGCAGTACGGACCAGTCGGAAGAAGCCGGGCGACACCAGGACACCGAACACGACCATGGTCACGTACACGTTCGGCCCGACGGCCGCCCGTACGGCCAGCAGCACGATCATGGTCGGCAGTGCCATGAGGATGTTCGTGGCCCAACTCGACAGGTTGTCGAACCAGCGTCCGTAGTAGCCGGCGACCAGACCGGCGGGCAGTCCGATCCCAATTGCGACCACTGCGGCGATCACGGCCGACAACAGGGTGCCTCGTGATCCGTACAGCAGCCGGGAGAGGATGTCCCGGCCGGTCGAGTCGGTCCCGAGGAGATGCGTGCCGTTCGGCGACGAGAGCACGGTGTTCGTCGCCCGAGTCGGGTCGAATGGCGCCAGCCAGCCCGCAAAGAGCGCGCACACCACAATGAGGAGCAGAACGGCGACGGCGGCGAGCCCCATGGGGTTGCGCAGTAGCCGGCCGATGACACTGGCACGCTTCACGGTGCCCGTCTGGCCCACGGGGATATCGGTGATCTCGAGTGTTTGGGTCATGACACACGCACCTTCGGGTTGAGCCAGCCGTTGGCGATGTCGACGAGCAGGTTCACGACAACAACGATCGCGACGGTGTAGATGACGACGCCCATGACCAGGGGCAGGTCGGATTGGGTCGTCGCATCGACGGCCAGGCGGCCGAGGCCCGGTAGGGCGAACAGGGTCTCGATGATGACCACGCCGCCGAGCAGGCCGATGAAGTGCAGCGAGAGGACGGTCAGGCCGGCAGGGGCAGCCGCACGCAGCACGTGGCGGAAGAGGACCTCGCGCTCGGGAATGCCACGCGAGCGCAGGGTGCGGACGTAGTCGAGCTCGAGCTGCTTGATGAACGCGCTGCGGATCTGCTGGGTCGCGCTGGCGATGCCGTTCAGCACGAGCGCGATCACGGGCAGCGTCAGCGAGGCGACCCACACGCTGGGCTTCGAGGTCGGCCCGATCTTCGAGACCGCCGGGAACCACCTCAGGTTGATGGCGAACACGAGCACGAGCACGATGCCGATGATGAAGCCGGGGATCGACGCGCCGAGGACCGCCATCACTTGGACGACTCGGTCCGCGACACCCCGCTTGACCGCTGCAGTGACGCCCAGGAGGGTGGCGATGAGGGCGGTCAGGACGATCGCCACGAAGACCATGGTCAGGGTCAGTGGGAGCCGGGAGGTCATGGCTGACACGACTTGCTGTTCGGAGAAGTAGGACTTGCCGAACTGGAGATGTACTGCATCCCACAGCCACGACCCGAGCCGGGCGAGCAGTGGCCTGTCAAGGCCGAGCTCGTGCGCCTTCGCGGCGACGGACTCCTCGGAGGCCTGGTCGCCCATGATGTTGCGGGCGATGTTGCCGCTCGT
>JADGOB010000381.1 GCA_017883185.1 Acidobacteriota bacterium | reverse complement strand
CGCGCGCAAGCAGGCGGCGGAAGAGCTCGCGCAGACGATCCGCGCCCTCGAGGAGGCCACCATCCGGGCCGAGTCGGCCAACAAGGCCAAGAGCGAGTTCCTGGCCAACATGAGCCACGAGATCCGCACCCCCATGAACGGCGTGATCGGGATGACCGGCCTGCTGCTCGACACCAAACTCACCGGGGACCAGCGGCGCTACGCGGAGACCGTGCGCGCGAGCGGCGAGTCCTTGCTGACACTCCTCAACGACATCCTCGATTTCTCGAAGATCGAAGCGGGCAAGCTCGAGCTGGAGACACTGGACTTCGACGTGCGCGCCCTGCTCGACGACTTCGCGGGTTTGCTGGCGCTGCGCGCCCAGGACAAGGGACTGGAATTCATCTGTGCCGCGGCACCCGACGTGCCGGCCAACCTTTCCGGCGACCCGGGGCGCCTGCGCCAGGTGCTCCTCAACCTTGCCGGCAACGCGGTCAAGTTCACCCAACGGGGAGAGATCGCGGTGCGGGCGAGCGTCGAGTCGGAGACTGACGCTGAAGTCGTGCTGCGCTTCTCGGTCAAGGACACGGGCATCGGCATCCCGGCCGCCAAGCAGCAACTCATGTTCCAGAAGTTCACCCAGGCTGACACCTCGACCACGCGCCAGTACGGCGGCACCGGCCTCGGACTGGCCATCTCGAAGCAACTGGCCGAGATGATGGGCGGTGAGATCGGCGTCGTCAGCGAAGAAGGGCACGGCTCGGAGTTCTGGTTCACGGCGCGCTTCGGCAAACAGGTCGGGCTAGAACGCAACGTCCCACCGCCGGTCCAGATACGGGGCGTCCACATCCTCGTGGTGGACGACAGCGCCACCAACCGCGAGATCCTGTCAGCCCAGCTCAACGCGTGGGGTACGCGCTCCGAAGAGACCTCCGACGGCCCCCAGGCGCTGCTGGCTTTGGCACGGGCCAGGGACGCAGGCGACCCATTCGCGGCGGTAATCCTCGACATGCAGATGCCGGGCATGGACGGGGAGGACCTCGCCCGGGCCATCAAGTCCGACAAAGCCCTGGCCAACACCATCCTCGTGCTGATGACTTCCATCGGCAATAGGGGCGACGCACGGCATATGGCGGACCTCGGGTTTGCCGGCTACCTGGTCAAGCCCGCGCGGCAGTCGGACCTCTTCGACTGCCTGGCCGCCGTGTTGGCCGGTTCGTCCGTGGCTCAGCCGGTGCGGCAGATCGTGACGCGCCACGCGATCCGCGAGATGCGCCGGGGATCGCTTCGCATCCTGCTGGCCGAGGACAACATCACCAATCAGCAGGTGGCTCTCGGCATCCTCAAGAAGATGGGACTGCACGCGGATGCGGTGGCCAACGGAGCCGAAGCCGTGACCGCGCTCGAGCACGTTCCGTATGCCCTCGTCCTCATGGACGTTCAGATGCCCACGATGGACGGCATCGAGGCCACGGGTCACATCCGCGACCCGCAGTCCGCGGTCCGGAATCACGGGATCCCGATCATCGCCATGACCGCCCATGCCATGCAGGGAGACCGGGAGAGGTGCCTGGCAGCGGGAATGAACGACTACGTCACCAAGCCGGTCTCGCCGCAGGCATTGGCGGAGGCGCTTGCGAGATGGCTGCCGAGCGAAGACACCGCGAGACCGACAGCTGTGTCCGCTGCACCCGAGGTGGCAGTCCTCGCGAAGGCAGCCCCCGCGGCGGCAGAACCGGCGGATGCGGATGAACCCGAGACGGTTGTGTTCGACCGGGCGGGCGTGGTGGCTCGCATGATGGACGACGAGGACCTCGCGCGTACAGTGGTTGAGGGCTTCCTGGAGGACATCCCGAGGCAGATCGAGGTGCTCCGGAGATGCCTGGACACCGGCGACGCCGAGGGCGCGACCCGTCAGGCCCACACAATCAAGGGCGCATCGGCCAACGTGGGCGGCGAGGCCCTGCGGGCCGTGGCTCTTGAAATGGAGAAGGCCGGCCAGGTCGGTGACCTTGCTGCAGCGATGACCCACATGCCGGGCCTCGAGTCCCGCTTTGCCCGGCTCAAGGTGGCGATGCAGGACTTCGTCGACGAGCAGAAACCCGGCCCGAGCGAACGGCCGTGAAGACTGCGGCGGCTGGGGCTGATCGCGTGGCCCAGGGGCCGCTCCCGTGAGGATCCTCATCGCTGACGACGACGTCACGTCGCGCCTGGTCCTCGCGGGGGTGTTGAAGAAGCACGGCTATGAGGTCGTGGTGACGGTGGACGGCGCCGAGGCCTGGGATGCGATGCAGCGACCCGACGCGCCGAAGTTGGCCGTCTTCGACTGGGTGATGCCCGGACTCGCCGGCGTGGACGTGTGCCGCCGCGCGCGCACCATCCAGTCCGACCAGCCGCCCTACATCATCCTCCTGACCTCCCGGGGTGACAAGACGGACATCGTGACCGGACTGGAGGCCGGAGCAGACGGCTACCTGGCGAAACCTTTCGACCCCGGCGAACTCCTGGCCCGGGTTGACGTGGGGCGGCGCATGGTCGAGCTGCAGGCGAGACTGAGCGAGGCTCGAGATGCACTCGCCCACGAGGCCATGCACGACCC
>JADGOB010000380.1 GCA_017883185.1 Acidobacteriota bacterium | reverse complement strand
GGCGTTGAACGATGGCCTCGATCGGCTGACCGGCGAGCGTCTTGGCCCCGCGACGGGCGATCCCCGTCGCCTCGAGAGCTTCGAGCAGGTGCTGGCCGCTTATCGCGCCCAGGTGGCGCACTTCGTGGACGAGAAAGTCGCCTACGACAACATTGTCCGCGACACCTACGCGACGCATTGCCCGGTCCCGTTCACCTCGGCGGTGATCGACGACTGCATCGAGCGCTCGCTCGACTGGCACGCGGGCGGCGCCCGCTACAAGATCGCCACCATGTCAGGGGTCGCCGTCGGGACGGTCGCCGACGCGCTCTCCGCGATCCGGACGCACGTGTTCGAACGGCGGACGGTGACGATGGCGCAACTGGTGGACGCGCTCGACCGCAACTGGGACGGCTGCGAAGTGCTCCGCGAGGCGCTGGTCAACAAGACCCCGCACTACGGCAACGACGACGACGAGGCCGATGCGCTGGCCGCGCTGACGCAGCGGATCTTCTGCGACGAGGTCGAAGCGCACACGGACGTGCAGGGCGCCCGCTACTGGGTGGACCTGCTCCCCACGACCTCTCACATCGCGCTGGGCGAGATGACCGGAGCGACGCCGGACGGGCGCCGCGCGGGCACGCCGCTGTCCGAGGGTGTGTCGGCCGTGCAGGGGCACGACCGCCGAGGGCCGACGGCGGCCGCGGCGTCGGTGGCCAAGCTCGATCACGCGCGCACGAACGGCACGCTCCTGAACATGCGGATCAACCCCGAGTGTCTCCGGACGACGGAGGACCTTCGGAAACTGGCGGCGCTGATCCGCGGCTACTTCGACCAGGGCGGCCACCACGTCCAGTTCAACATCGTCGATCGCGACGTGCTGCTGGACGCGATGGCCCATCCCGAGCAGCACCGCAATCTCATGGTCCGGGTCGCCGGCTATTCGGATTACTTCGTGCTGCTCAGCCCCGACATCCAGCGCGAGATCCTGTCGCGGACCGAGCACGGGTTGTGAGCCGACGGCGGGGCTGAAGCCCCACCCCACACCTGCCGGTGACGCGGGCCAAGGTGTGGCGCGGGCCTTCAGGCCCGCGAGCGTGCTAGACTCCCGGCGTACAGCCGAGCCACCCACCTTCGGGCTGCCTTCCGGTAGAGGAGTACGAGCGATGATTCGCCCATCCAGGCAGACGCGCAGGGCATTTCTGGGATCGGTCACCGGGGCGGCCGCGATCGCGGCGGGCGCCCACGTTCGCGCGATGTCCCGATCCGAAGGCGAGCCGGGCTTCCAGGCCCGGAAGGGCGCCAACGACCGGATTCAGATCGCGCTGATCGGCGCGGGCGGCATGGGTGTCGAGGACACGAAGACCGCACTGACCATTGACGGCGTCAAGCTGGTCGCCGCATGCGACCTGTACGACGGCCGGCTCGAGAGCGCGCGCAAGCTGTGGGGATCGGAGATCTTCACCTCGCGCGACTATCGCGAGGTGCTGGCCCGCAAAGACGTGGACGCGGTCGTCATCGGCACGCCCGACCACTGGCACCAGCGCATCTCGGTGGACGCCATGGACGCGGGCAAGGCGGCCTACTGCGAGAAGCCGATGGTGCAACAACTCGGCGAGGGCGACGCGGTCATCGCGGCGCAGCGCCGCAACAAAGCGGTGTTCGAGGTCGGCAGCCAGGGCATGAGCTCGCTCGGCAACGAGAAGGCCAGGGAGTTGCTCGCCTCCGGCGCGATCGGCGTGCTCAACTACGCGGAGGGGTTCTGGGCAAGGAACTCGCCGGTCGGGGCGTGGCAGTACGCCGTTCCGCTCGACGCCTCTGAGCAGACCGTCGATTTCGACCGATTCCTCGGCTCCGCGCCGAAGCGGCCGTTCGACCCCATCCGGTTCTTCCGCTGGCGCAATTACCGCGACTACGGCACCGGCGTCAGCGGCGACCTCTTCGTGCACCTCTTTTCGAGCCTGCACTTCATCACCAACTCGCTGGGACCTACGGCGATCATCGCGTCCGGAGGGTTGCGCTACTGGAAGGCCGGGCGCGACGCACCGGACGTCATGCGCGGCATGTTCGAGTACCCGGAAACCCCGGAGCACCCGCCGTTCAACCTGTCGCTGCGCGTGAACTTCGTGGACGGCACCTCCGGCAGCACGTACCTCCGCCTGGTCGGCAGCGAGGGCGCGATGGATGTGACGTGGGACGACGTCACGCTGCGCCAGAACAGGAAATGGGATCCGACGCGCGCCGTGCAGAAGGAGTTCCGTCACGACCCCGAGCCGGCGGGCCGGAAGGAAATGCTGGCTTCGACGACCGTCTTCAAGGTGGAGCAGGGATATAAGGGAGCGCACTTCGATCACCTCGGCAACTTCTTCTCCGCCATCCGCGGAGGGAAGCCGGTGGTTGAGGACGCCGTGTTCGGATACCGGGCCGCGGCGCCCGCGCTCGCGTGCAACCAGAGCTACTACGAGAAGCACGCGGTTCGCTGGGATCCCGTCAACATGAAGGTTCCGAACGGCTGAGACCCCGGCCGCAGGAGGCTGCGGCCGCTGCAGGAGATCACCCATGGCGACGTCTCGTGAAGAGTCGGCGGCGCTCACGCGGCTGCTGGTGCCGAT
>JADGOB010000379.1 GCA_017883185.1 Acidobacteriota bacterium | reverse complement strand
GCGAACTCGATGGGGGCGTTCTGCCAGGCGTCAAGGCGCACGACCAGGCGCTGATCGGGAGTCAAGTCGTTCCAGTCGTCGGTGAACATCCTCACGCACCCCCCACCCAGGTCTTGGCCAGCTGGACGGCGACGACCGCATCCTTGCCCCAGCCGTCCGCGCCCACGTAAGCGCATACGTCCTCGTTCACCGGCGCTCCGCCGACCATGATCTTGACCTGGTCGCGCACGCCGGCCTCAGCGACCGCCGCCACAGTCGCCTTCATCGAGTCGAAGGCGATCGTGAGCAGACCACTCAGCCCGAGGATCTGAGGATGACACTCCCGCACCTTCTGGACAACCGTTGGGATAGCCACGTCGACACCGAGATCGACCACGTCGAAGCCGGCGATGCCGAGCATGCTGGCGACGATGTCCTTGCCGATGTTGTGGATGTCGCCCTGGACCGTGCACAGCACGACGGTACCCAGCTTGTCCTCTGCCGGCTGGCCTGCAAGGTGGGGCGTCACCTTGCCCGATATCGCCTGCATGATCTCGCCGGCCATGACCAGTTCGGGGATGAACGCCTGGCCGTCGGCGAACCGCTGACCGATGACGTCCATCGCCTCTTTGCAGGCCGCGACGATGGTGAGCGGGTCGGCCCCGCTCTCCAGCAGCTCGTCGGTGATCCGCAGCGCGTCGGCCTCGCGGAGATCGACGACGGCCTCGGTGAGCTCTCTCGACATCAGTCCTCCCAGATCGATCCCGTGCGGGACGATTCCCGCGTGACTCCGCACACACTAAGGCATAATATATAGATAAATAGATAAACTGCAAGCGTTGGGCGCCGGGGCTGATACGATGCGAGACGTGGAGAGTGGCAGGGACAGACTGAGCGGCGAGCGGCCGAAGGCCTCGAGCCGCACCATCGACCGCGCCTCGTACGAGCCCGCCTACGTGCAGCTGGTGAACATCCTGCGCCACGACATCGCCGCCGGGGTCTACCAGGCCGGCGATCAGCTCCCCACGGAAGCAGAGCTCCGCGCCGCCCACGACGTCAGCCCGATGACCGTCCGCCGAGCGATCAATGTACTTCTCGACCAAGGGGCCGTGAGCACCACCCGCGGACGCGGCACGTTCGTCAAGCCCGTGCGCCTCGCGGCCGCGTCGTTCGATCTCAGCGAGTTCCACGATCTCCTCGACGACGAGCGCGTGACCGTCCGACTTCTCGAGGCGCGCGTCGTCGTCGCGGGACCGCGCGCCGCGGCCAACCTCGCCGTTCCGGAGGGGACACGCGTGGTCTCCATCAGGCGGCTTCTGGAGAGAGAAGGGGAGCCGCTCATCTACCACCGCGAGTCTCTCCTCTACGACCCCGAGCGGCCCATCGTCGAGGCCGAGCTGAGCGTCACGGCACTGCGGGACATGTTCGAGGGCGGCGCCGGAGCGGGGCCCAAGCGCGGCGAACTCGTCATCCATGCCTCGGTGCTGACCGAGGAGGAAGCTCACCACGTGAGCGGCTCGCGGGGCAGCGCCGCCCTCGTCCTCGAACATCTCTTCTACGGGTTCGACGACAAGCCCATGAGCTGGGGCCGCTTCGTGTGCCGCGGCGAGTTGCTGCAGTTCCAGGCGAGCGTCGGCGTGCAGGCGCCGCACGAGCCGTCCGTCCAACAGAGGAGGCGTCGATGACTCCCGTGCCGGACGACGACCCCGCCTCGCTCGTCGGCCGCATCGCCGCCCTGGACGAACAGGGCGCCCTCGACACCGTCAGGGCGCGCGCGGAGGCGGGCGACGACCCCCTGGCCATCATCGAGGACTGCCAGCTCGGCATGCGCTACGTCGGCGAGCATTACCAGTCGGGCCGGTACTTCATCTCCGGCCTCATCATGGCCGGCGAGATCTTCCGCGAGACGATGGAGATCCTCGAACCGTGTCTCGCCGAGGCGCCGAGGCGGAGCGAGGAGGGCACGGTCCTGCTCTGCACCGTGCAAGGCGACATCCACGACATCGGCAAGAGCATCGTCGACATCCTGCTCCGTTCCTACGGGTTCACGGTGCACGACCTCGGCGTCGACATCCCCGCCGCCGAGGTGGCTCGCCAGGCGCTCGCGCTGGCCCCCGACATCGTGGGCCTGTCGGGCCTCCTCAGCGCCGCGGCGGAGGGAATGAAGGCCACCGTGGCCGAGCTGCGGCGCGTAGCGCCCGATCTCGGCCGCCCCGTGCCCGTCATCATCGGCGGCGGGCAGATCAACGAGCAGGCCCGCGAGTGGACCGGGGCGGACCTGTGGACCAACGACGCGGCGCGAGGAGTCCGACTCATCCGCGAAGCCGTCGCCGCCGGCCGGAGGTAGCAACGCCGGTCCGCCACTTGACAGCGTGCGGCGCACGCTTCACACTGCTCCACCATCTCTTCCGAATCGGCAGACTTGCCGAGACGACCGACACAGGGAGGCGCCAGACGAACTGACTTGACACCACCGCCGAAGCCGCCGCCCTCGTCTCTGCCGCGGCCTTCGGCCCGCGCATACGCGCTCTGCGAGCGCCCCGAACCCTAGGCCGTAAAGGATGACTACTATGAAGAGCTCCAGGCCAGGGTCCGCAAGCACTTTGTGGGCCACCAA
>JADGOB010000147.1 GCA_017883185.1 Acidobacteriota bacterium | reverse complement strand
CAGGCGCCCGGGTGGGCGCAACTCCTGCTGGCGGATCGTCGGCGGCACGCGCCTATTGTCTCACGCCACCGGCCACTGACAACCAGCGAAGCTCCGCCTGAGACAGATTCCAGGGACCCCACAGAAACTTGCTTCAACCGTGACGATCTCGGCCCTGGAAGATGTCTAACTGGCCACTACTCCTTAGCCGCCTTCTGACGGGAGGCGCGACCCATGTCGCGGATGTCGTGCTTCTTCAGCTTGCTGTAGAGCGTGGGACGATAGAGGCCCAGGATCGCGGCCGCTTCCTGCTTGTTCCAGTTCGTCCGCTGCAACGTCTGCAGGATCGCCATCTTCTCGATCTCGGCGAGCGTCCAGTGCGGCGGGAAGACGAACTCCGCCGACGCGCTCGTCTCTTCGCGGAGCGATTCGGGGAGATCGCCGGGCACGATCTCGGTGGCCTTCGTGACCAGGACTGCCCGCTCGATCGCGTTCTCGAGCTCGCGGACGTTGCCGGGCCAGCGGTTCCGAATCAGCACGTGGTAGGCCGCCGGCGAGAACCCGCGGACGGCCTTCTGGTAGCGCTGGCAGAACTTGTCCAGGAAATGCTCGCACAACAGCGGGATGTCCTCGGTGCGCTCGCGCAGCGGCGGCACCCGGAGGGTAATCGTGTTGATCCGGAAATACAGGTCCTCGCGCAGCTTCCCCTCGCGGAGCGCCATGTCGAGGTCGATATTCGTCGCGCAGATCAGCCGGAAATCGACGTGCACGATCCGGTCGCTGCCGACCGGCCGGTACTCGCGCTCCTGGAGCACGCGCAACAGCTTGGTCTGCAGGTACGAAGGCATCTCGCCGATCTCATCCAGCAGCAGCGATCCGCCCTCGGCCATCTCGAGCAGGCCTTCCTTGTCCATCGTCGCGCCGGTGAACGACCCCTTCTTGTAGCCGAACAGCTCCGACTCGATCAGGTCCTTGGGGATCGCGGCGCAGTTGATCTTGATGAACGGGCCCTTGGCGCGCTTGCTGTTGTAATGGATGGCGTTGGCGATCAGCTCCTTCCCCGTGCCGTTGTCGCCCTGGATCAGGATGTTCGCGTCGCTGCCCGCAACATTCCCGATGAGCTCGAAGAGGTCCTGCATCTTCTTGCTCTTGCCAATCACGTTCGCAAACTTGAACCTGTCCTGCAACTTCGCCTTGAGCTGGATGTTCTCGGTGTGCAAATCCTTCCGCTCGATCGCCTTCCCGAGCAGCGCGAGGATTCCGTCGGCTTCGATCGGCTTCTCCAGGAAAAAGGAGGCCCCCGCCTTGATCGCGTCCACCGCCTTGGAAATCGTCCCGTGACCCGAGATCGCGACCAACTCGGCGTCAGGCTGCGCCTCCTTGAAGCGGCGCAGCAGGTCGGGCCCATCCACGTCGGGCAGCACCATGTCCGTCACCACCACGTCCGGTCGCCAGTTCCTGAAGATCTCATCGCCCCGCGCGCCGCTGAGCGCCGTCCGCACCTCGTAGCCCTGATGCTCGAGCAGGATCTCGAGCCACTCGGTCATGGCCGGTTCGTCGTCGATGACGAGCACCCGCTTCTTTCGCTTGAGAGTCATGATAGGTAGGGAAAGTATACACATTTGCCTCACAACGTCCACTACCTGACAGATTGTCTGGTTTCTTTACGAGAATACGGGTAGGAGATCCTGGAATAATGTCGAGCTGGGCGCCTGGATGCGCACAGGACATTGACTGACATAAGATGAGGCGATGCTCAACATCGACCTTATCCGTGCCCAGTTCCCCGCCCTCTTACAATCCGAGTCCGGACGCCCGGTTGTCTTCTTCGACAACCCCGGCGGCACGCAGTGCCCGCGCGTGGTGATCGAGGCCGTCTCCCACTACCTCTCCGCCGACAACGCCAACCACGGCGGCGCGTTCGCGACGAGCCAGCGAAGTGACGCGATGCTCGCCGATGCCCACGTGGCGATGGCCGACTTCCTGGGCGCCGCGTCTCCCCGCGAGGTCGCGTTCGGCGCGAACATGACGTCCCTGACGTTCAGCGTGAGCCGCGCGCTCGGCCGCTGGCTGTCGCCGGGCGACGAGATTCTGGTCACCAACCTGGATCACGACGCGAACGTGGCCCCGTGGCTGCTGCTCGCCGAGGACCGTGGGGCCGTGGTGCGCCGGGTGGACATTCACCCGGACGACTGCACGCTGGACGTGGAGTCACTCTCATCCCAACTGTCCAGTCGTACCCGGATCGTCGCCGTCGGCTACGCCTCGAACGCGGTCGGCACCGTCAACGACGTGCGGCGAATCGTCGAACTGGCGCGCGAGGCCGGCGCCTTGACCTTCATCGACGCGGTGCAGTACGCGCCGCACGCCGCCATCGATGTGCAGGCACTGGGATGCGACTTCCTCACCTGCTCGGCCTACAAGTTCTTCGGCCCGCACGTGGGCGCGTTGTACGGGCGGCTCGAGCTGCTCGAGCGGCTGACCGCCTACAAGGTGCGGCCGGCGGGCGACCAGCCGCCGGACAAGTTCGAGACAGGAACCCTGAACCACGAGGGCATCGCCGGCACCCGGGCCGCGATCGAGTACCTCGCCGGTCTCGGGGATGAGGTCCCCGATGGCGCCTCCCGCCGCGCACGCATCCTCGCCGGTATGCACGCGCTCGAGGAGCACGAGCGCCGGCTGTGCCAACAACTGCTCGAAGGCCTCGCCCGAATCCCCGGCCTTCGGGTGTGGGGCATTGCCGATCCCGCCCGGTTGGACGAACGTGTCCCGACGGTGTCGTTCACCATGGATCGACACTCGCCAAGGGAGATCGCCGAGCAGTTGGCGCGCGCCGGGATCTTCGTCTGGAGCGGCCACTTCTACGCGCTGTCGCTGATGACGCGGCTCGGTCTGGAGCCGTCGGGCGGGCTGCTGCGCGTCGGCCTGGCGCACTACAACACCACCGACGAAGTCGATCGTCTGCTCTCCGAGCTCGGCCGCCTATAGACATCTTCCAGGGCTGAAGATCAGTCGATCGCCGCGATCGCGTCCATCTCAACCCGGTAGCCGTAGTGCAGCGGCGAGACCGGGACGACCGCGCGCGCCGGCTTGTGATCGCCGAACGCCTCGGCATAGAGCCGGTTGAACTCGGGCCAGTCGGCGACATCCGTGACGTACACGGAGCACTTCAGCACCCTGGACAGGTTCGAACCCGCACCTTCAACCGCGGCGCGCACGTTCGCCAGCACCTGTCGCGCCTGCTGCTCGAAGGTGGCGGATGGCGGCAGCGGGCCTTCCGGACCGATCGGCAACTGGCCAGAGACATAGGCGACGCCGCCGTGCACGACGACGTGGCTGTAATGCCCGCCCGGCTTCGCCATCCCGGACGGATTCGCGCACTCGACCATCATCACCATCCTCCGAACCTTTCCCACCGGGCAATCACGTCCCGGGAGCCATTGACGACGTGGTAATCCGCGTGCTGCGCGGCCGTCGCGCACGCGTGGTTGGGCAGGATTCGCAGCTGGGCACCCACCGGGAACGACGCCCAGTCGATCATCCCGGCGTCGCGGCGAGAGATGACGCCGTGCTCCTGGTTGGCGTCGCTCATCACGAACCCCTCGAGCACGCGGCCGTCCACGTCGAGGACGATGCCGTAGCCCTGGTCCACCCTCTGTCTCGCGGTTCCGCGGTCACGTGAGGTCGCCATCCAGCCGCCGTCGGTGATGACCCAGCCTTTCTCAGGCTGGTGGCCGATGATGCTCACGAGCACCGACAGCGCGATATCATCGACCGCACAGACGCCGAGACCCGCCATCACGAGGTCCTGGAACACGAAGACGCCCGCGCGCACCTCGGTGACGCCAGTGAGGTCGCGCGCGAAGGTCGCCGTCGGGGTGGACCCCACGCTGACGATCGGCGCCTCGAAACCCGCCTCGCGCAACCTTGCGGCCGCTCGCACCACCGCGGCCCGCTCCTGCTCGGCCATGGCCGCGATGGCGTCGGTGGATCGGCACGCGTAGGAACCGCCGGCATGCGTCATCACGCCGCGAATCGTCGCGCCGTCCGTCATCGCCGCCGCAATCGGCACCAGCGCCGGTCCCTCGGGCTTCACCCCGCCGCGGTGGTCGTCCGAATCGATCTCGATGAGCGCGGGAATCTCGCACCGGTGCGCCGCGCAGTAGGTCGAGACAGCCCGCGCCGCGTCCACGCTGTCGAGGATCACCATCAGGTCGCAGCCGCGCGCCCGCAGGTCTGCGACGCGGGTGAGCTTGCCTGGCACGATGCCGACGGCGTACAGAATGTCCGTCACGCCGTGAGCGTAGAACCGCTCCGCTTCCTCGAGCGTGGAGACGGTGATCGGCCCGCGCGCGCTGGCCATCAGCCGGCGCGACACGTCGATGCTCTTGCTGGTCTTGACGTGCGGGCGGAAGCCGACGCGCAGGTCCGAGAGCCGCCGCCGCATTCGGTCGATGTTGCGCATCATCCGCCCCTCGTCAATCACGAGCGCGGGCGTTAGAAGGTCGCTGAGCTGCATGGGACGGCATTGTATCAGGCCCTGAGCCGCCGAGCGGTGAGCCTGCCGAGCCGTGATGCCGCGCCGAGCCTTGAGCCGCGAGCCGACTTGTGCCACACTCTGACACTGGCAGGTGGCCTAGGGGTGGCCGAAACAGACGGCCTGAGATCACACCCTCGAACCTGAACCGGGTAGTACCGGCGTAGGGAAGGCAGCGGGAGCACGGTGCTCCCTGTCGATTCGAGAATTCCCCAAAGCATCCGCGTCGCTCACCGCGTCATGACCATTATGCGGTCGAGAGGAGGCGCGACGATGACACATACTTCACGCAAGAGAACCGCACTCCGCCTGCTCGTGCCGGGCGTGTTCGCCTGGCTCACGTGCGCGGGCGCACTCGCGTGGGCCCAGGCCCCGTCCTCCGTACCCGTTCGCGGCGTGGTCCGCACCGCTGCCGGCGTGCCACTGGCGGGGGCGACGGTATCCGCTGACACGCGGCGCGCGGTCGAGACCGATGCCGAGGGCCGGTTCCGGCTCGATCTGGCGGCTCGCTCGTACATGCTTCGGGTTGCGCGCGCCGGGTACGTGGACGTGACCCGCCAGGTTGACGTCCGGACGTCGCCGGTGGCATTGGAGATCGACCGTGCGTGGCGGCCCATCGAGTCGCTGCAGATCCGCCACACCGCGACGTACAGCCGCAACCGTCCCGCATGAGCGCCCTCGAGATCGCAGGCGTGCTGACGGGCGTTCTCGCCGTGTGGCTGACGACGCGCGAGAAGGTCTGGTGCTGGCCAATCGGCATCGTCTCGGTCCTGCTGTTCGTGGCGGTCTTCTACCGGGCTCGCCTCTACGCGGCGATGGGGCTCCAGGTCGTCTACGTGGGCCTGGCGCTCTATGGCTGGTACGCCTGGGTGAAGGGGGCGCAGGGTGTCCCCCTGCGGGTGTCGCGCACGCCGAGGCGCACCCTCGTCGCAGCCGCCGCGGTCGGGGCCGCGGCCACCATCGGCCTCGGGCTCTGGCTGGGGCAGCACACCGACGAATCGATGCCGCTCACCGACGCGGCGACGACGTCATTCAGCCTGGTGGCCCAGTGGATGCAGACGCGCAAACTGCTCGAGAACTGGTGGCTTTGGCTGGTGGTCGATCTGGCCTACGTCGGCATGAACGGGTCGCAGGGCCTGGTGTGGACGGCCGGCCTGTATGCGGTCTACACGGGCCTGGCCATCGCGGGCCTGCACCAGTGGCGACGGTCGATGGAGCGGGCGTGACCATGGCACAGCCTCGTCCCTTCACCGTGGTCGTCACCGGGTCCGAGTGCACCGGCAAGACGACGCTGGCCGCAGAACTCGCCGCGCAGTTCGGCGCCCCGTGGTCGCGCGAGTTCGCCAGGGAGTATGTGGACACCAAGCAGGCGCCGCTTGACGCGTCGGACGTGGAGCCGATCGCGCGCGGTCAGGTGGCGGGAGAACGGGCGGCTGATGATGCGGCCGCGAGCCGGGGCAGTCGGCTGGTCATTCGCGACACGGACCTCCTGAGCACCGCCGTCTACAGCCAGCATTACTACTTCCACTGCCCGGCGTGGGTCGCTGAGAGTGCACGCGAGCAACTGGGCGACCTGTACTTGCTGCTGTGTCCGGATGTGCCGTGGATCGCGGATGGCCTCCAGCGGGATCGTCCGGACGATCAGGCCCGGGCCAGGATGCACGACCTGTTTCGCAGCGCGCTGACAGCGGCTGGCGCCCTCGTGGTGGAGATCCGCGGCAGCTGGGCCGAGCGGAAGTCACAAGCCGCCGCCGCGATCACGGCCGCAATCGACGCTCGCTCCCACCTGTCGTCGCCGGGCAAACCATTCAGCGGGTGCCGTCGTCGCCGTCACCTCTCTCGATGCTCCCCGACATCAACGGAAGACCCCAAGCCGACCTGACCCGGTCGTATTCGGCGCGCGGCAACTGAACGAGCAACGGACTCCGGCCTGGCGTGAGCCACCCGATCGTGAAGGTCAATGCCGACTCCTCCATCGCCGTGCACCCGGCGGTCCCGCGGCCCGGCCCCTTCCAGATGTGAAGAAAAATGCACGACCCGCCTGCCGGCTGCGGCGTGGGCGCGTTGTGTTCGACCACCACGCCCCACTTGTAGAGCGGCTCCTGCCACATCTTCTCCGAGCTCGACCAGTCCGGACTCGCAACAGCAGCCCGGGTCGTCAGCCGGTTGTAAGACGCGGACCGGGCGTCGTCCACGCACTCGACGTTGTCATCGAGAGAGCGATACGGCAACTGCCAGCCCGCCGGTTTCTCCTTCGACTGCCCGAAGACCGTGGAGAGACGAAACACCCCCGCCGGCGCCTTGCCGTCGCCCTCACGCTTGACTGGACCACTGCCCGGAGCGATCAACCCCCTCCCCCAGGCGAGGCCAGTCCTCCCGACAACGACGGCGACGGCAGCACCTGCGATGCGCCATGGCCCGTTTGCGCCGGCGCGCTCGAGACGCTGCATCGTGCCGTTGACGGCGTCCCACCCGTCGGTCAGGACGAGCAGGATCTGCTCCGATCCCTGCAGCGGACTTTCCGCCGCCAGGGGCCCGGAACCAGTCGAGAAAAGCCTCGGTTCCGCGGCATGCGCGCCGGCTGCCATCAGAAGGACCGCCACTGCCGACATCGCACATCCCGCGATCGCGACCGTCCGACATCCGCTCTTCGAGCAGTTCATTTTCGCTCCTTTGGCAAAAAGAATACGACCAGCGGCAGCTCGATGAAGCTGGCCTGGCCGGGAGCATGGTAGATGCGCTGCACCGCCCTGCGGTAGTCCCCCGGCTTTGCCCAGAAGATGTTCGGCACGAAGGTCTGAGGATTGCGGTCGTAGAGCGGGAACCAGCTCGACTGTACCTGCACCATGATCCGGTGTCCCGGGAGAAAAACGTGGTTCGCCGTGGGCAGGTCGAACTTGTAGAGCAGCGGCGCGTCGGGCGTGATGGCCTTCGGCGTTTCCAAGCTTTCACGGTAGCGACCGCGGAAGATATCGGCCGATACCATCAGCTGGTAGCCACCCATCGTCGCCTGCTCCGGGACCTCGTCCGGATACACGTCAATCAGTTTCACCACCCAGTCCGAGTCGGTCCCGGTGGTCGAGGCGACCAGGTTGGCAATCGGCTGGCCGCTGATCTTCACGGGCGCGCGCAGCACATCGGAGACGAACGCGAGGACGTCGGTCCGGCCGGACGCTTCACGCTGGTCGCCTACGAGCCACTGCTCCCAGCCCGGGCCGCCTGCAGACTCATTCGGCCTGGGGCGGTACGGAACCGGTTTTGACGGGTCCGAGACGTATTCGTCGAACGCGGCACCACCAGCCTTCGGAGCATCGAACCCAAGGGTCGGGCCGGCGCCCAGGTACAGCGGCGTCGGCGTGATGCGGCAACCGGTCGCGCATCCCGACGGCCACGCGGTCAGGCGTCGCCAGCTGTTGGATCCCGTTTCGAACGCCGTCACCGGTGCGACATCCGCCTTCGGCGCGCCATCCTTGAGGTACTGCGCCAGGAACGGCCCGAGGATCTCGCGCCGGAACGACAACGCCGTGTCGCTGTTGAACCTGATCGCTCCCAGCGAACTCCCTTCGTGGATCTCCTGCCCGTGGTACCACGGCCCCAGCACCAGGAACACCCTGTCGTTCGCCGTGTCCTTCGGCTCGATCGCCCTGTAGACGGCTGGAGCGCCGTAGATGTCTTCCTGGTCCCACAACCCGTGCACCAGCATCGTCGGCACCCGGAGCGGCTGCGCGGCGAGCAACGTGTCCACCGCCTGGTCGCGCCAAAACGCATCGTAGCTCGGGTGCTCGAGGAGCTTGCGCCAGAAACCCACCTGCTCGAGCCCACGGGAACGCCCCAGTTCGCCGGCCGACCCCGCCTCCAGGTACATGTTGTAATCGTCGAAGTGGTTCGTCCACCACAGCAACTCGGACTCGCGCGTCGCCTGCTGCTTGTAGATGTAGGGCATCATCTGCTGGCGGAACGCCCCGTTGTGGAACCAGTCGTCGCCGCGCCAGCCGTCAACCATCGGGTTCATCGGCACGGCCACCTTCAGCGCGGGATGAGGATTCACGAGCGCCATGAGCGGCAGGAAGCCGTCGTACGAGATGCCGAGGATGCCAACCTTGCCATTGCTCTCCGGGACGTTCTTCACGAGCCAGTCGATCGTGTCGTAGGTGTCGGTCGCGTGATCGACAGGCGTCGGGTTCTGCGGCCCGCGCAGCGGCCGGCTCATCACGTAGTCGCCCTCGGACCCGTACTTGCCTCGCACGTCCTGCACCACCCGGATGTACCCGCCCTCGACGATGACGTCCGTCGCGTTGTCGTAGCCGGCGAGGACCGACCCGAGGTGCCCGCTGTCGGCGTGGCTCGTCAGCCCCGTCGCTTTGTACGGCGTCCGCGTCAGCAGGATCGGCGCGCCCTTCGCCCCCCTGGGCACGAGGATGACGGTGTGCAGCTTCACGCCGTCACGCATCGGGATCATCACCTCGCGCCTGACGTGGTCGAAGCGGTCGGTGACCGGGGTGAACTGCGCCGGCGTCTCGCTCGACAGCGCAGGGTAGGTGGCGGGCCGCTGTGGCGGCGCCTGCTGCGCGGCCAGCGATCCGATGAATGAGAGCGCCGCGACGACCGGCGCCAGGATCACGAAGATAACGGTGGACACACTCCGTGCGCTGTTGCTCATCACTCCCCTCCATCGACCGCCGGGCGGCCGATGGAGTCGGACGTTATCACATTATGGCTAGAGGCCTGCCGCCAGCGGCAAAGATGTGAGTTGCGGGGGCGCGGTCCCCGTCATCACGGAAATCCTCCCCGAGAGCCCAGCGGGAGGCGAAGAGCCAGCCCGCCGGGGGCCGGCGGGCCGAGGACGCGGCTCGAGAAGCCAGCGACCGGATTCTCGCACAGCCGTTGCTTGCCGCGGGGGCCCAGGCCCATAGTCGCGGCGCGGCAGTGCTTGCCATGTTGCAGTAAAAGCGGAGGAGGGTTCGTCCATAATCCGGCCGAGCCTCTTTGGTTCCGGCTCGACCG
>JADGOB010000378.1 GCA_017883185.1 Acidobacteriota bacterium | reverse complement strand
CCAACGAGGATGGCTGGTGGAAGTCCGCGCTGATCGCGGCCGTCTGCCAGTTGTGCCTCTACTACTCGGACCTGTACGACCTGCGCGTCGTCGCGGACCGGCGGGAGCTGTTTGTCCGCGCCCTCCAGTCGCTCGGCGCCGCGTCGCTGATGCTGGCGGCGCTCTACTACCTGTTCCCCGATCTGATGCTCGGTCGCGGCGTCTTCTTCATCGCCGCCGCCTTCGTCGTGCTCATCATCGTCGGGTGGCGTGTGGCGTTCGAGTGGCTGGCCAAGCAGGCGCGGCCCGCGGAGCGGCTCCTCCTGGTGGGCACTGGCGTGGCGGCCGTGGGTCTGGCGATCGAGTTGCAGGAGCGGCGCCAGGAGCTTGGCGTGGAGATTGTCGGCTTCGTCGATCCCGACGGGGAGCAGGCGGGGATGCCGATGCTCACCCCGGGCGTCATCGGCACCATCGACGAGATCCCAGCCATCGTGCGCGACCGCGACGTGGACCGGGTGGTGGTGAGCCTGGCCGACGCGCGCGGCAAGCTGCCGATGGCCAAGCTCCTCGACATGAAGCTGGCCGGCGTGCAGTTCGACCATCTGGCCACCGTCTACGAGGAGTACACGGGCAAGATCGCCGTTGAGAACCTACGTCCGAGCTGGCTCATCTTCTCGGAGGGGTTCCGCAAGACGCGTGCGCTCGTCGCCATGAAGCGGACGGCCGACATCGTCACCGCGGTGTTCGGCCTGGTGCTGTCGGCGCCGCTGATGCTCCTCGCCACAGTCCTGATCAAGCTCACGTCGCCCGGGCCGGTCCTCTACCACCAGGTCCGGGTGGGGCAGCACGGCAAGGACTTTAGCGTGCACAAGTTCCGCTCGATGCGGCCGGATGCGGAAGCGGTCACGGGCGCGGTGTGGGCTAAGGCCGGGAACGATCCGCGGGTGACGCCGATTGGTCGGATTCTGCGCCGCACGCGGCTGGACGAGCTGCCGCAGTTCTGGAACGTGCTCGTGGGGAATATGAGCATGGTGGGCCCGCGCCCCGAGCGGCCGGAGTTCGTGAAGGGTCTGACGACGGAGATCCCGTTCTACGGGCAGCGGCACGTGGTGAAGCCCGGGCTGACCGGCTGGGCGCAGGTGCGCTACACCTACGGCGCCAGCGTCGAGGATGCGATGGAGAAGCTCCAGTACGACCTGTTCTACGTCAAGAACCTGTCGATGCCGCTGGACACCTACATCATCCTCGAGACGATCAAGACGGTACTGATGCGGAGAGGGTCGTAGGCCCATGGCCCAGGCCCCAGCCTTCGACTCGCTCCGGCCTTCGAGAGCCTCAGGCCGTCCTGAGTTCATCGAAGGACGCTCGCTCAGGCCAGCAGGCCCCGCGCCGACGGTGCGGCCTGCTGTCGTCAATGCCATGACCGTTGACGTGGAGGACTATTACCAGGTCTCCGCGTTCGAGCGCGTGGTGGCGCGGGAGCGGTGGCCCGAGTACGAGAGCCGCGTGGCGGCGAACACCGACCGCCTGTTGGGGATCTTCGCGGAGTCGGGCGTGCGGGCCACGTTCTTCGTTCTCGGCTGGGTGGCCGAGCGCGATGCCTCAATCGTTCGCCGCATCGCCGCGGCTGGCCACGAGATCGCCTCACACGGTTACGGGCACCGCCTCGTCTACGACCAGAAGCCGGAGGAGTTCCGGGACGACGTGAGGCGGGGACGCGCGCTGCTGCAGGAGGCCAGCGGCCAGCCGGTGATGGGGTACCGTGCGCCGAGCTTCTCGATCACGGAACGGTCGCTCTGGGCTCTGGACATCCTGATCGAGGAAGGGTTCACCTACGACGCCAGCATCTTCCCGATCCGCCACGACCGCTACGGCATCCCCGACGCCCCGAGGCACCCATTCTGGGTTTCCGAGGGCGTCGAGAAGTCAGGTGTGGCACGGGCGAGCAAGGCCGGGAATGGTTGCTGGCCCGCCTCCGCCTCTGGCTACGGCGAGGCGAGCAGGCCCAGCGACCGTCCGGGCCTGCTCGAGATCCCCGGCTCCACCATCCGCCTTGCCGGCCTGAACCTTCCGGTCGGCGGCGGCGGCTACTTCCGGATCCTGCCGTACTGGTGGACGCGCACCGGCATCCGTCGTCTGAACGAAAAGGAGGGCCGGCCGGCGATCGTCTACCTGCATCCGTGGGAGGTCGATCCGAAACAGCCGCGCCTAGCCGGCTCCCCGCTCAGCCGCTTCAGGCATTATCGAAACCTGGAGGAGACGGAAGCCCGCCTACGCCGTCTGCTCGCCGACTTCCGTTTCGGTCCTATCGCGGGGACGATTGTGTGACGCAGTTCCTGCAGCAAACGCTCCGCGGTGATCAGCGTCGCTGCCCGCGCAGCGATTCTCTTGCGGCGTGCGGGACTGAGCTGTTTTCGGATGCGGTCGAGGTTCGTCATGATCGTCGCCTCAAGACACGATCAAGTGTGGCTCCACGAGGATACGGAGTCAAAGACATATCTGCCGGGTTGGTTCGGAAAGCGATGCGCGCGGCAGCCGCCTGAGGTGTTCGACAGCGGGCGACGATCGCGGTATGCTCCGGGCAGGGAGAGGTCATGCGAGATGACGTTCAACACGGGTGAGTC
>JADGOB010000377.1 GCA_017883185.1 Acidobacteriota bacterium | reverse complement strand
GTCGCCCGGCCTCCACGGCTCGTCCGTGGATCGTCGCCGGCGACAGCGCCCATACTCGCTCATCGGCGTGAAGAAGTTGTGAAGATCCGGCAAGCTGCCCGGCTACCCTGCAAATAGGCATAGATTTGGTGGTGGACCGCAGGGGAGTCGAACCCCTGACCTCCGCCGTGACAGAGAGGTGCTCAGTGACTACCCGCCTTTCTGGCAGTTGTCGACCATCGCCACCCCGCGCTCGCCGGTCTCGACCTGCGCACCTTCGTCGCCGCCTCCCTCGACGCCGGCTGGATCACCTGCTTCGACCCCTACGAACGTGTGCACCAGAGCAATCTCGCGGAGGTTGCGCGCGCGGCCCGCTGAGGGTCCTGGGGTGTCCTGTCCCCGAGTCCTAGCGACACCTTGGCGCGGCGAAGAGGCGCCCTCGACGACGTCGCGAAGAAACGCTCTTGCACGGGTGTTCCCGATTACTTGCCGCGCGCTTCCACGACGCAGAAGATGCCGTTTCCCTCCATCGCAGGTCCACGGCAGCCGTTGTCCGAGATGCACAGAGCCGGCCGCAGATCGCCAGACCTCCACCGCTCGACAAGGCGCGGCTCCCGTATGAGCGGCCGGGACATGGCGACGTAGTCGGCCAGACCCTCGGTGATGAGCCGTTGCGCCGCCTCGTACGAGCGGATGCCACCCACCAACATGAGCGGCACGCGGATCTTCTCCTTGTACCGTTTCGCCGCCGCTTCGTAGTACGCCTCCGGCTCCCCGGGGCGGGACCTCCCTACGCGTGAGAAGTCATTCTTGCCCGAGAACTTGGTCCCGCCGCTGAGCTCGATGGCGTCGATGCCGGCGTCCTCCAGCATCGCTGCCGTCTCGAGCATCTCCTCCACGGTGAGGCCTTCAGGCAGGAAGTCCTGTGAGTTCAGCTTGATGATTACCGGGAAGCCGGGCCCGACGACTCTGCGGACGGCCGCCACGACCTCAAGGACAAGCCTCGCGCGCCGCTCGACAGTGCCGCCGTAGCCATCGGTCCTCCTGTTCCAGAAGGGGGACAGGAACTGGCTGAGAAGATAGCCGTGCGCGGCGTGTATCTGAACGGTGTCGAAGCCGGCCTGCAGCGCCCTTCGGGCAGCCTCGGCGAAGGCCTGGGTCACCGTCATAAGATCCTCCTCGGTCATCTCACGGGCGACCTGCCCGGTATCGCGCCTGGGGACCGAGGGGCCCAGGGACTCGAGCCCGCTCAGCGCCTCGGACGCTGCACAACCGCCGTGTGCGAGCTGCAGCGCGAGCCTGCCTCCAGAAGAGTGAGCCGCACGCACCATCGCGCTGAGCGCCGGCACCAGCTCATCGGAATAGGCCCCGAGCTGCCAAGGCGATGCCTGACCATCGGGTCTCACGTAGGCGTGGCCGGTGATGACGAGACCTGCGCCACCGGAGGCAAGCTCCGCCGACAGCTCCTCGAGCCTCGTTGTGGACGAGCCGTCCTCGCCGGCCAACCCTTCCCAGGTGGCCGAGCGCACGAACCGATTGGCAAGAGCCATGCCGTTGATGGATGCCGTTTCGAAGAGCTTAGGCACTGCGCGCTCCTTCTTGCCGGATGTGACCTGACCTCATGCGTTGGTCCATTTCGTATGATAGTGCGAGAGCCGATTCTCGCGTGAGTGCTGGCGAGGCGCAGGCGAAGAGGGCCAAACCTAGCCAGGCGATCGGCGGCGACGAGCTGGCCTCGGGTCACATGTCTTGGTGACGTGTCCAGGGGCAGAAAGCCGGCGGGATGCAGGCACCTTGGCCGGCTGGCCGACGCGCTGCCGACCGGCCATCTCCGCATTCTGTCGCTTCGGTCGCAGGGCTTCCCCGGCGCCGAGGCGGCGAAGCAAACGGTGTAGGCGCGCCGCGCGTCTCCCGTTGTTGATGAGAGACGCGCAGCGCACCACCCCGGAGGAGGCACAGGTCATGAGCAGGAGGACCCGCGGCGCATGGCTGCGAGCGGCAGCGGCGCTCGCGGTGATTGCCGTGCTCACAGGCGGCCTCGCGGCCGCGTGCGGTGGCGCGAGCGGTCCGGCCGGCCTGCTCGAGGGCAAGGTCACGCTGGGCCCCATCACGCCGGTCGAACAGGTCGGCGGCCCGCCCAACACCCGGCCCTACGCCGCCACGGTCGAGGTCGAGACGCCCGCGGGTGACGTAGTGAGAACGGTGGAGTCGGGGAACGACGGCACCTTCTCGGTGCGGCTCGCGGCCGGCAGCTACCGGCTGGTGCCGCGCTCTCCGGAGGATCGGCCGTTCCCGTACGCCGCGCCGTTGGACACGACCGTCGTGGCCGGCACGACCACCACGGTTGAGATCGCCTACGACAGCGGCATCCGCTGACGGCAGCGACGGAGGACCGGGCCAGCCCCCGTCGTGCTGTCCAGCAGAGTCTCGGGTAGGAGTGCGACGGTGCGTCAGTCGAGGCGGGTGGACCGCAGGGGAGTCGAACCCCTGATCTCCGCCGGAAAAAGCTCGGGCCTGGCGCGGCGGGTGGCGTCGCCGCTGCGCCGGCTGACGCCTCGGCCACGAGCGTCGCAGATGAGATAGAGAAGCTCGCAGATCTGCACGCCAAGGGAACGCTCACCGACGAGGAGTT
>JADGOB010000146.1 GCA_017883185.1 Acidobacteriota bacterium | reverse complement strand
CCATGATCTCCTGTACGCGGGAGGTCGCCTCGCCTTCTCGCGTGGTACCGATGGAGACGGACATCACGTGCAGCGGGGGCTCCTCTCGGAGCAGGAAAGACCGGCCCGGAGCCGCTGTGGTTTGGGCGTGGCCAGACCGCCCCCGTGTCCAGGATCAGATTCAGTCCAACGCGTGAACAATCACGGACGCCATAGCATACGCACAAAGCGTCATCGTCGTCCACTCGGCCGGAGGGGCGCCGGGGTTGGACGGGCGGTACTCGAGAAGATCTCGCTGAGAGTGCACGGGAAACGCGGGAAACGCCCCGCCGCCGTGGGGCGCGACGGCGGCGAGGGGTTGACAAGCCCGCAAGGTGACGCGCATAGTTCGGGCCAGCAACAAACACCAATGGGCCAAGCGTGGCCCCGATATTTCGCCTGCCATGCGTAAGATCGATCTCACCAACTTCCAGGTCGCGACCAGCGAGACGGCGCGCCACATCAACCGCCGAATCGCCTTGAGCATCATCCGGCGGCACCAGCCGATGTCGCGAGCCGATCTGGCCCGGCGATCCGGCCTTCAGCGCAGCACGGTATCGGCCATCATCGGCCAGTTGATCGACGAAGGGTGGGTGACGGAAGGAGCCAGTCCGGTTTCCGGTCGCGGACGTCGACCGCGTCTCCTTCACTTGAACGTCGAGCGCGCCGGCATCCTGGCCGTGGACCTGCGGCCCGTGACGACGAGAGTCGCGCTGGCAGGCCTCGACGCGCGATTCCTCATGCAGACCGCCTGGCCCACTCCGGGAACGCCCGAGGAGTTCGCCTCGGAGGTGGCGCGAACCGTCGCCGCGTTCCGCAAGACCGATCCTGGAACCGTCTACGAGGGGATGGGCGTCAGCCTGCCGGGACGGGTCGATTCGGCAGGCCGGCTGGTGTTCGCGCCGAATCTCCACTGGCGGCCGGTCGATCTCAAGCAGTTGCTCGAGTCCTCGGTCGGACTTCCGGTGGTGCTGGAGAACGCCGCCTGCGCCTGCGCCCTTGCGGAACTCTGGTTCGGACGCCAGCCGGACGACGTGAGGCATCTGGTTGCCGTCACCGTGTCCGAGGGGATCGGCGTCGGCATGCTCCTCAACGGGCAGCTGATTCACGGCAGCGACGCGATGGCCGGAGAGTTCGGCCACGTGACGCTGGACGAGGACGGACCACCGTGCAGCTGCGGGAAACGCGGGTGCTGGGAGCAGTACGCGTCCAACTCGGCGGCCGTCCGGTACTATCAGGGCCTGCTCGGCGGTGCAGCCGCTCCCGCGGAACCGTCCGCGTCCGCCGCGACCCTGAAGTTCACCGACATCCTGCGCCTCGCCGACGATGGCGATGCCTACGCCATCGAGACGCTCGAGCGCATGGCGCGGTACCTGGGCATTGGAATAGCTCCGCTGGTGACGGGGCTGGCGCCCCAGGTCGTGGTCGTCATCGGAGAGATCACGGCAGCGTGGGACCTGGTGGGGCCGATCGTCCTGGACGTCGTGAAGCGACGGACGCTGTCGTCGAACACGACCCAGATCGTGCCGACCGACCTCGCGACGCAGCCGCGGTTGCGGGGCGCCGTCACGCTCGTCGTCCAGCAACACTTCGGGGCGCCGAACGTCGCGTAGCACCGGGACCTGGGACCGCTCTACTGGTTTACGCCGCTCGCCAGGAACCCCCCGTCGACGACGAGCACCTGACCGGTGATGAAGCTGGCCTGGTCGGAGGCCAGAAAGACGCCGGCTCCCACGAGCTCCTCGATCTCGCCGAACCGGCGCATGGGCGTGCGAAGCCGCAGTTCGTGACCCCGCGCCGACTCCAGCAGGCAGCGGTTGAGATCCGTCCGGAAAATCCCTGGCGCGATCGCGTTGACCGTGACCCCTCGAGGCGCCCACTCGACGGCGAGCGCGCGGGTGAGACCGGCGACGGCTGCCTTGCTGGCCGTGTAGGCACTCACCTCGAAGAACCCCACAAACGACGCGAGGGACGCGATGGTGATGATCCGGCCCCACCCTTGTTCGAGCATTGGTGGCGCGAACACCTGACACGTGTTCCACGTGCCGGTGACGTTGGTGTCGAGGACTCGCTGCCAGTCGTCGCCCGGCATCTCGAGGCTCGGCACCCGCTGTGTGACGCCAGCCGCGCTGATCAGGATGTCGACGTGATCGAACGCGGCCAGGCATGCGTCGCGAACGCCAGCCAGCGAGGCGGGGTCGGTCACATCGGCGGTCATCCGCAAGGTCGGCCGGCCCCGTGCCTCGATCTCGGACGCGACCTCGTTCACGTGGGCCGCGCGCCGCGCCGTCACCACCACGGTCGCGCCGGCGTCGGCGAGCCCGAGCGCCAGCGCTCGGCCGATGCCGCTGGTCCCGCCGGCCACCACCGCCACCCGACCTGTCAGCTCGAACCGCGATCGTGTCATCGGCGTCATGCTCGCGTTCCCGTCATCAGTATCGCCCCCGGCGCGATGTCGCCGCGCAGCGACGTCATCGGCGAGAAGGGCCCGTCGGTCCGGGCAGCGCGACCGCACCCCTACCGGTAGCGTAGACCGAAGCCGTACTCGAAGAGCGGCACGTCTTTCGGTTTCTCACCATCCGGGCCGACGTTGATCGGAATCTGCGCCATCGACCGGGGCCAGGTGTGGCTGAGCTTTCCGGTCGGGTTGTATGTGCCAAACAGGACGTCCGCCACGCCGTCCCCTTCAGTGCCCGGCAACCAGGCCGCGACGATCGCATCAGCGTGGGGCAGAATCGGTTCGAGTATCATCGGACGCCCCGACACCAGCACCACCACCGTCGGCAACCCCGAGGCCTTGACCTTTCGCACGAGCGCAACGTCAGCCGGATCGAGCGCGAGGTCCGTGCGATCGCCTTTTCCCTCAGCGTAGGGCGCCTCGCCGATCACGACCACTGCGACGCGAGCCCCTTTCGCCACGTCCCCCGTGCGCGAATAGCTGACCGTGCTGCGCGGCGCGGCATTGCGGATGGCCTGAAGAATCGTCGTGCCCTGGGTGATGGGGCCCGCGGACCCCTGCCAGGTAATCGTCCAGCCGCCGCACTGCAGGCCGACATCGTCGGCCGCCTTCCCGGAGACGAATATGCCGGGCGTGGTCGCGGACAGCGGCAGCACGGTGTTTCGATTGACCAGCAGCACCAACGATTCACGGACGGCCTGACGCGCCACGGACCGGTGCGCGGCCGATCCGACTTGCGCCAACAACGACCGATCGCCGAACGGTCGCTCGAAGAGACCCATTCGGACCTTCACCGTCAGGATGCGCCGAACCGCGTCATCGATGCGTGCCATCGGCAGGCGGCCCGCGACGACGAGCTGCTTCAACGTCTCGAAGAACTCAGGATAGACATCCGGGACCATGACCATGTCGACCCCGGCATCGATCGACTTCTCGATCTGCTGCGCGTAATTGCCCGGCAGCTGATCGATCGCCTTCCAGTCGGACACGACGAACCCCTTGAAGCCCAGCTCTCCCTTGAGGACGGTGGTGAGCAGGTACTTGTGGCCGTGGAGCTTCTCGCCGTTCCAGCTGTTGAAGGACGCCATGACGGAGCCGACGCCGGCCTTGACAGCCGCGACGTAACCCGGCAGGTGGACCCTGCGCAGCGTCGCCTCGTCGACGCGCGTATCGCCCTGGTCGACGCCCTTGGTCGTGCCGCCGTCGCCGACGTAGTGTTTCGCCGAAGCGAGCACACCGCCGGGTCGGGACAGATCGTCGCCCTGCAGGCCGCGAACGGCCGCGGCCCCGAGATCCGCCACGAGCCCCGGCGTCTCGCCGAAGCCTTCGTAGGTTCGCCCCCACCGTTCGTCTTGTGGCACGGTGACGCAGGGCCCGAATGCCCAATGCATGCCGGTGGCCGTCACTTCCTGCGCCGTGACACGTGCGGCCTCCTCGACGATTCCCGGATTGCGCGTGCAGCCCAGCCCGATGTTATGGGGAAACACCACGGCGCCGCGCACGTTGTTGTGCCCATGGACGGCGTCGATGCCGTACAGGAGCGGGATGCCGAGGCGCGTGGCGAGCGCTCGGCGTTGCAGACCGGTCACGAAGTCCGCCCAGCCGGCTGCCGAGAGGTCCGGGATCTCCGAGTCGCCACCGCTCAGGACCGAGCCGAGAAAGTACCTGGCGACATCATCGGGGGACTTCAGGTAGGTGTGGTCGGGTTGTGTCATTTGCCCGACCTTCTCGTCGATTGTCATGCGGGCGAGCAGATCGTCGACGCGCTCGGCAACGGGCCGCCGAGGATCCTGATAGGGGAGCGCGCCGGGCGTTGGGCCCGGCTGCCGCGGGGCGGCCAGCGTGACGGCACACGCGGCGAGCACAGTGAGGATGAGGGCCGGATATCGAGTCAGCATTGGTAACTCCCTTCGGCGGCGGGATTATATCGCAAAGAGTTCGCACCGCGAACAAACATGATAGAGCTGGCGACTCGCCGGAGCGGTAATCCGGCAATGATTGGCAACAACGCCATTGGCAGCAATCATGTGTGCGGCTATACCCATGGCCAATTGATTATGGTCGAGTATCGAACTAACTGACCGCCCCGGTTCATCCGGGCACAGTCGACCATCGGCGCTCCGCCTCCGGTTCCCTGCGGCGCGAGTTGAAGTCTCTCAGGGCGTCCAGCATGGCCACGATGTTCTGGCGAGGCATGCCCGGGCTGGTGCCTCCGCCCACCGACAGGATGACCCCTTCGCCGCCGGATCCTTCCAGGACGTCGAGGGTGGCTGCCCTCACCTCGTCGGGCGTGCCGCGAACGCCAACCTCGAGAGGATTGACGTTGCCCATGAGGCACATGCGATCGCCGACCCGTCGCTTGACCTCCCGAATGTCCTTCTGTTTGCCCCAGTTCAGCACGTTGAATCCAGCGTCAGGCAGGTGGTCGAGGCACGCGTCGATCGCCGCGTCGTTGTGGTAGATCTTGACCCAGTCCGACGGGAACGCCTCGCAGATGCGGGTCAGGTACGGATGCGCGTACTCCAGGTAATGCGCTTCGCTGACGAAGCCGACGATGTCATCGAGCAGGAGTATGCCTTCCACCGTGTCGCCCATCACCTTGTGCTGGGCCTTGAGCCAGTCGATGACGACGCGCGTACAGAGGTCGATGAGCTTGTGGGCGCCCTTCGGGGATTCGAGCAGATCGAGCATGAACTGCGTGGTGCCCCGAACGAATCCGGCCGTGCAGAGCGGACCGCGCGCCGTGACGAGGGGCAGGACGTGGCCCAGGTCCAGGATGCGCGACTTGTGCATGTGGATCCGGTGCAGCGTCAACGCGGCAAAACCGTCCGCCTCGACTTCGTACCTAGGGAACTTGTCGATATCTTCGAGCCGGTAGAGCGTGTGGTACTCGCCGGGAGTGTTGTCCGGCCAGAACTTGATCTTCGCGCCGAGCACCGACGGCTCGGCGGCCATCCCGTACTCCATCCACCACGATGGTACGAAGATCACGTCCGGAAACTCCCGCATGACTCGCAGGTTGGACTGGAACCACGTCTCGGGATCCAGGTAGTAGTCCATGTGCGAGATGCCCAGGTACCCGGGAATCCACGGGCTGTCCACGATGAGCGCCATGGGGATGTTCGTCAGCTTCTCGCGGCGCGCCGCCCGCTTGAAGGTATCCCACTGTTCTGGCATCATCCCGATCCCCCTCTTCCGCCCGGACCCGCATCAGAGGCTCGCGATAAAGTCCAGGTCTCGAACAAATAGTTGTTTCAACAACCGGTCAGGCCGACGTCTAACGGCAGTGTCAATCCGTCCACGCCAATGAATAGAAGGCCTTTACTGACGAATCGTCCCAGGTCCGTACCCACGGTATATTGTATGCCTATGTGACAACAAGAACACGTCAATGTCGGGCGGTGAGGAACCGCTGACAGAGCAGGCAGGGTCAGGACGGTTCAACGAGTAGGGAGGCCTGTCTCTTGTCGAGCTTCAGCCGGCGAGTCGTCGTCGAGTCCGAACTGACGGTCGACCGGGGACAGCTCCGGCGCGCTGAACGGAGGGGGAGGTTGGGGTCGCCCCCCTCCGGCCTACGGAGCCAACCAGGCGTCGACGTGGCGCAGGTAATCCGGCAGGTCATGCGTCGCCTTGCACACCGCCTCGAACAGCTTTCGGGGGTCGATGTCGTCGTACTCGTGGGCGATGCGGTTCCTGAGGCCGGCACAGGAGGCAATCCGTGCGGCAAACTCGGCCGGATAGACGCCAAGCGTCGCCAGTTGCACGAATGACTGGTAGTAGTCTGGCGGTGGCGCCTGCCCGGACTCCGTGAGTAGGTGGTAGTTGACGTCGATCATCCTGCCGACCGCGCGTTCGATGTACCGTTCGGCGAGTACCGCGTTGATCGAGGATTCCAGGAACAGGTCCAGCGACAGCGCCGCCAGACCCTGCAGGGGTTCGACGTCCTTCGCAATCAACAGCAGCTTCCGGTTGACGAGTTCAGCATCGATCATCGGGCCGCCAGTCGCTGAAGGGAACGCCTGACATAGGACCGCTCGAGAGCCAGGAAGCGGCGGTGATCCTGGTAGCGCCGGAACGCGTACATGCGCAGCTCGGCCAACACACGGGGCGAGCCATGCAGGAGTTCACATCGCTCCAGGATCTTCTTCAGAAACAGCGGGTCGGCGTGGTTGATCACCGCGACGTCCACGTCGCGTCCGGGGCAGAGGCCCTGCAAGTCGGTGCCGAGCGCGACGACGCGAGAGAGTGACGGAGGACCGTCTTCGAACAGGGCCGCGATGTCGAGATCGCTTCTGGTATGGACTCGTCCCGACACCGTCGACCCATGCTGCAGCAGGAGCCTGACGCGGTGGCAGGCGGCGATCTCAGTGAGGCTGGACATACCCATGTGCGACCTTGCCGCCAATTATAGCGCGCAGGCTGCCTGAAGCGCGTGGCGTCGCACGGCATCGCCGTCACGTCATCCCAGGTTCGATAGCCCGCCGTTCTTCCATCGCGACCCGGGCTGCGGCTTCACAGGGACCCTATGGGGACAGGAGCAGCATCCCGTCTTCTCGTCGCCGCCACAATCGTCTCCATCGTGGTCGCTCCGAGTTCGACGAACTCCTCGGTCTCCTTGAAGAACAGGACCGAATCCGCGTGAAGGCAGCGCGCGCCTACTTGCCGCCGCGCGCGGCGGTGGATGGGGGCACGAGGTTGTTCAGGCGCATGTAAGTGACGATGTTGCCGTAGTGCTCGTTGATGTGGCTGGTGTTGTAGATCAGCGTGCCGATCTTCGAGCGGTTGCCGTTGCGCTCCATCATGTTCGCCTCGGTGACGGCGGCAAACGCCTTGTCGCAGAGCGCGAAGGAGTCGCCCAGCGCCTTCTCGAGATCGGCCTTCGTCATCTTGTTTGCGCTCGAGTTCTGCGAGTCCTCCGTATCGAGGCGCGCGGGTCGCGGCATTCCGACGAGCGCCGAACAGGCGCCATTGTTGTCGTCAACAATGTGAGCGATGAGGCGCGCCCACGACCGCACGAGCGGCGTTGGCTGCCAGATATTCTTGTCCTCGGGGAACTGGGCCGCCGCCTTGGTGATGTTGCCCCTGATCGCGTTGAAGGTCGTCTGGACTTCCGCGACCAGCGTTGGCGCAGCCTGCGGCGCGGCCGCCGGGGCCGCGGGCGGCTGCTGCCCGGCGGCCACACCCACACCGATCACCACGACGCACGCGAGCAGGGTCAGGGTCTGTCTCATGTCGGATTCCTCCTCGAAGGGTGTGTTGCGATCTGGTTGTGACCGCCCCGGACGCCGCCGGCGCGGAGACGCTACCTTTGGTCACGAGGCGACGAATCATGATACCCGGGATCGCCCCAGGGGCGTGCATGGCCTGCCGTTTGGCCCCGCGGTCCTTCTGGCCCGCATCGACACCAAGAACGCCGCGAGCTTGTCGCGCCCCGCAGCCACGCTTTGCTCCTTGGAAACCGTGGCGGCGAACCCGCGCGAAAAGAAGTATGCCGCGCTGACTCGACCTCGGCGAGATCGAGGCCCTGGTTCTCCGGGACAAAGTGAGGGAGGTCTTGGCGTCTCGTCCGTTCGCCCAGATCCTCGAAGCCAGGGGCATCGGCATCGACCACGTCACCGAGCACAAGCAGACCGACACCACCCAGTGGTGGAAGCTCGGGCTCCGCGTCAAGGGCGCCGCCGTCCCGCTCCCGACGAAGATCGAGTTCTCGCGCCGCGGCCTGGACGAAGGGGTGGCGTTTGGCAGCGTCGATGCGAACGTGGCGCGCGCCTACCAATTGCCGCCGCTGATGGTGAGCCACTACGATGCCCCGACGGCGTTCCGCCAGAAGGTCGGAGCGCTCGCGGGGCGTCGCGAAACCCAGGCGCGCGACGTGTTCGACCTGCACCACGTGCTCGCGACCGGTGGAGTAGCGGGCGCGGTGGAGCGACTCGACGCGGGGGTAGCGGAGCGGGCGAGCGCCAATGCCATGACGATCGACTTCGGGATGTTCAAGAGCCAGGTGCTGGCCTACCTGCCGCCCGAGGACCAGGCGCACTACGACTCATCGTCGGTCTGGGACACCATCGTGCTGGAGGTGGTCGACGCGCTCAGGATGGGTCAGCCATGACGCTCCTGGATGCGCTCTCGACGATCGCGTCGATGGACGCACCCGTGTTTTCCACGAGCGACGTCGCCGCCTGTCTGCGAGTCCCGAACGGCCACGCTAGCGTCATGCTCGCGCGCCTGGCGGCGTCCGGCCAGGTGGTCCGTCTCCGCCGCGGCGTCTGGTCTCTTCCGGGTCGGGTCGATCCGCTCGCGCTGCCCGAGTATCTGGCATCTCCGTTCCCGGCCTACGTCTCGCTCCAGAGCGCGCTCTACCTCCACGGCATGATCTCGCAGATGCCCGCGGTGACCTATGCCGTCTCGCTGGCGAGGACGCGGCGGTTCACGACGCCCCTCGGCACGGTGTCCGTTCATCACGTCCAGCCGGCGTTCTACTTCGGCTTCGAGGACGCCGGGCGCTCCGGCGGTCGCCTCGCCACACCGGAGAAGGCGCTGATCGATTTCCTGTACCTCACGCCGGCGCGGTCCAACCTGTTTCGTGCCCTTCCGGAACTCGAGTGGCCGAAGCGATTCGGCGTGAGCGCCGCGC
This sequence comes from Acidobacteriota bacterium, assembly GCA_017883185.1. GTDB lineage: Bacteria > Acidobacteriota > Vicinamibacteria > Vicinamibacterales > Fen-181 > FEN-299. Next base: position 482 of record JADGOB010000146.1, on the reverse strand, counting down.
GCTCCATCGTGAAGCGGATCGATCCGCCTCGACGACGGACACTCGTGGCGCGGAAGCTGGAAAAACTGCTGGCGACGCGCCGCGGACGGTAGGGAACACGGCGAGGTGGCCGCCCGGCTGGCCGGCCATGGCGCCGCGTGGGACAAGACGAGTCAGCGCGTTCGCATCCCGTCCGAGATCGTGATGCGAGCCAACGTTGACAAGGTGTTCAAGGCACTCGCCAGCCCGACCCGGCAAGAGCCTCGGAAGTCTCTGATTGCTGGTGCTGTCTCAGGAATGCTCACTATCAAGTCATCCGACAGGAGCGACTGCGTGACGAGTCCCTGCGCCTCACCAGCCGAACTCGCCAGTTCGCCGAGCACCCGCTCGATCACTCGGGGCCTGAGGCCGCAGTACTGACCGTACTGAACCCAATGAAGCCGCTTCAGGTGATCTTGCTTGCCGGCCACCGGGAGGGCGAGTGGATCGTTCGGGATCACCAG
>JADGOB010000376.1 GCA_017883185.1 Acidobacteriota bacterium | reverse complement strand
CCGTCGCCTCGCTCGTGCCGAGCAAGTGCCGTACGCGCTCGGCCTGGTCAGTCGGCAAGAGCGCCAGCAAGTCGATGCGGTCGTCCCACGGGAGCGCCGACAGCAGGTCGGCAATCTGCGCGACCGTCATTTCCGAGAGGATCGACTTCGCCCGGTCCGGGGGCAGGTCCTCCACGATCTGCCGCTGCGCGCGCGGCTCGGCCTCGAGCAGCGTCTCGGCGGCCTTCTCGGCGTCCAGCACCGAGAAGATGGCCTCCTGTTCCTGCCCCGACACCTCCTCGAGTGCGTCGGCGAGGTCCTCGCTCGGCAACTCGCTCATCTGCGCGCGGGCGAGCGAGAGCGACACCTTGTTCGAGGACGTCACATCCTCGATCGAGAGCGGCTGCACGTATTTCCACGAGATGAACCGGTCCGGACGGAGGCGCAGGAAGCCGAACCCCCATTTGCGCAGGAAGCCATTGAACGAGACGTCCACGTGCGCGAGGATCAGGCGTCCGTGGCTCTGCAACAGATGCACGTCGTTCACCACCTCGACGCGCCGGCCGTCCATGTCGAGGATCGTCCGGCCCATCAGGTGCTCGTTGAGCAGGATCCACCCGGGCTGGTCGACGAACGGCGGGTACCGGTCGCCGCCCTCGGGCGGCAGGACGATGATCGCCCCGGCATCGACGCGTACGACGCGCTCCCACGGCACGAACTCGCTGGGCGTCCCCCACCCGTGGCCGATGAAGATGCCCATCGCCTCGGGAAACGGCTCGGCGAGGCGGAAGACCAGGTCGGTCAGCTTGCCGATCTTCAGCTCGGCCCGCGTGACGGAGACGGCGCGGTCGAGCAGCTCGGAGAAGAAGAGCAGTTGATAGTCGGCGCCGGCCTGGGCGGGCGCGTGAGCAGCGGGCGTGGAGTTCATCGTCTCGGCTCCGGTCCTATCCGAAGAGCGTCGGGAAGAGCACCGACAGGCCGAACGCCGTGGACACGACGATCACGAACGCCGTGATCGACCAGTTCGCGATGTTCTGGCCGCGCGTATTCACGTGCTCGCCCATGAGGGGTTTGTCGTTCAGCAGCAGGATCAGGAACACGAGCGCTGCCGGCAGCAGCGTGACCGCGACGACCTGCACGAAGATCGTGATGGCGTCCTGCACGCGCGTACTGGCGACGAGCGACACGATGCCGGCCGAGAGGAGCATCAGCGTGTAACCAACATAGAACCACGGGGCCTCGCGCACACTCTCGTTGAGCGAGTGCGCCCAGCCGAACACCTCACCCAGCGCCCAGCTGGTCGCGAGGGAGATGCAGAGCGCACCGAGCAGTCCCGCGTCGAAGAGTCCGATGGCGAACAGCCCCTTGGCCCACATCCCCCAGCGCCCCGCCATCACCTCGGGCATCCGCGTGGCCGTCTCGGCCGCCGACTCGACGGCGATCTGGCCTGCCGGGTGGTAGTAGAACGCGGCCGCGGTGGCGATGATGATGAACACGGCGACGCCGCAGGTGAGGAGCGCCCCGGCGAGCGTGTCGATCTTGCCGTACTTGATGTCCTTGATGTCCATCCCCTTGTCCACCACCGCCGACTGCTGGAAGAAGATCTGCCAGGGGGTGATCGTCGTGGCGATGTTCGCCATGACCAGGGTCAGCAGCGCGGGCACGCCGAAGGTGGCCGTCAGGCTGAACGACGGCCGGTAGAACCCGCGTCCCACCGCGCCCCAGCCCTCGTGCACATTCCCGGTCTTCATCGCCCAGAAGGCGGCGGGAATGTACACCATGTTGAAGAGGCAGAAGACGAGCGTGATGCGCTCGAACGTCCAGTACTTGCCGCTGATGACGATCGTCATGAGCAGCGCCGTGACGCCGAGGCAGGTGAGCCACGCCGGGACGCCGAAGATGAGCGCAGCCTGCGTCATGCCGATGTACTCGGTGACGAGCGTCAGCCAGTTGATCAGGACGAGGTCGAAGACGGAGAACCAGCCCCACACGGGGCCGAAGCCGTCGAAGATCGCCTCGGCGTGCCCGCGCTTGGTGACGGCGCCGAGCCGGACCGTCATCTCCTGGATGAAGTACGCCATCGGCACGAGGAGGATGAACGCCCACAGCATGTTGAAACCGGTCTTCGCGCCGGTCTGCGCATACGTGGAGATGCCCCCCGCATCGTTGTCGGCCACCATCGTGATCACGCCGGGTCCGATCACGGCGAGCAGGATCAGCCAGCGCCGCTTCAGGCGCGAGAGCCAATGAATGAGCTTGCTGATCCAGTACATCACGAGTCGTCCCGGTTGCGCGCGTCGACGCGTTGTCGGAGGGTCGTCACCGCCCCGCGACTTGAACTCAGAGGATGCCGGGGGGCTCTCGTACCAATCCGTCCGGCGACTTCAGCAAGTAATGCGGTCCTTCGCGCCGGGTTTCCCGGCCGTGCGCTGGCCTCGAGGTACGCCATTCGTCGTGGACATGCCGACGCATGGGTTGGGCTCACTGCGGGGCGACAACAGAGTGAGAATAATCCCCGGCGCATCGCTTTGGCAACCTGAAATCGGCGCCATGCAGTTCCCGCCGCCGAAAGCCGAAGGGCCCGAATCCTCCACTGGATTCGAGCCCTTCGTAGTCATCGACCCCTTCCCGGGGAGGTGCGACGGC
>JADGOB010000011.1 GCA_017883185.1 Acidobacteriota bacterium | reverse complement strand
CCAACACAGGGTCCAGCCAATCCGCCAATATCCGGTGGGCCGCGTCCAGCGTTGCGGCGATACCAACAGGCTCCGCCGCCCTGCGATACGCAGGGGTTCTTGGGTCGTCGCACCTTCGCCTCCGACGACCAGGGGCACACCCTGGACCTCCTGGCCTTGACCCAGCGAGGTCGGGAGGTGCTGGAGGCGCAGCGCAGCCGCGCTGAAGACGAGGGCCGGTCCGAGCAGGCCGTCCACGCCGGCTGGCGCAAGCCGGCCGAGTTGATCCGCGACGCGTCGCTCTACTGGATGTACCAGGTCGAGGCGGCTGCGATCGAGGACCGAGGCGGGCGGATCGAACGCGTCGTGCTGTGGCCGGGGCGACGTGATGCCCCGGGGGGGGCGCGGTCAGTGTCTGAGGACGGCCGCTCCGTGAACCTCGCACGCCCGGACCCCGCTAATCCGGCCTATCGTCACCGTCGAGTTCTAGGGCACGCTGACCAAACAGCCGGCAGCTTCCGAATCGACCATCCACTCGACCCGGCCAGATCGGCGCGTTCATGCCGCTGTACGTGGCGGACGAGATTCCCGGGAACCGCTTCAGGATCGCCGGCGGGATTCCGGACAAGAAGGTGTCGTGGCAGGTCACCGGCATCGGCCAGGACGCGTACGCCAACGCGCACCGCATTCCCGTCGAGGAGGAGAAGACCGGGGGCGGAGAAGGGCACGTACCTCAGTCCGGACGCGTACGGCGAGCCGAACAGCAAGCGGGTCGATCCCCGCAAACGCGAGCCGGCCGGCGCCAGGCCGCCGGGCGACCCCTCTCGCCAATAGCCGGCCCTCGCCGTCTCTTCACCGATTCGCGGTGCGGATCCGCGCCACGAACGTGTCGACGTGCTGCTTCACGTTTCTGACGACGGTGTCCGCGTGGGCGCCGGGCGCCCCGCCGGAGATGCCGCCCTCGTGCAGCAACGACACCTGCACGAGCACGGGAGTCGATTGATACGGCAGGGTGGCGGTCGTGTGCGTGTAGAGGAACGTGTCGTACCTGGAGACGCACAGCGCGGCCGACGCGTTCGTCGTCATGATGTGGACGTAGATGTAGGTGTCTTCGTCCGAGTCACGCACGACCTTGAACCCGGCGTCGGACAGGATCTTCGACACGGCCGCTTCAATCGGCGCCCGGGTCAGGCCGCAGGCGGCCGCCTGCGGGCTCAGATCCTCCACTACGACACCGAGTGTCGTCAGACCCCTGAACTCCGCGCCGGGCCGGGGGACACCCGCAGGCGACGCCGGGCCAGCCGCCTTGGCGGGGTCCGAGGGGCGCGTCGCGGCTGAAGGGGCGGCGGGCGTTGCCTGGGGAACACCCGGCGGCGCGGCGCGATCCGGCAACGCCGGCTCGTTCGCCCTCGTGGGCTCATAGACGAGCGTCACGATGTCGTGGCCCCCGCGCTCGATGAACCTCACCTGCACCGTCAGTTGCGGCGGATCGAGAGTGCGAGCGTAGCTGTAGCGCAGCTCACGGTTCCGCTCCACCTGGTACCGAACCTCCAGGCGACTGCCATCCCACCGGGCCGTCGTCACGACCGGCACCTGATCGAGCGCCGCCGCTTCTTCCTTGCCATCGGGATGAAACGTTCGCGAGCGCCCGCGCTCATCCGTGATGGTGACGGCGGTCTCCGTCTGGGCAATCGTCAGGTGCGAAGACGGGCTTGTCACCTCGTCGGTCAACTGCTCTCGTCTCTTTGCGTCGTCTGCACTCTCGTGAAAGGAAACCATGGCCGGCGACCCGGTGCCTCCCCCGCCTCCACGGCCACCACTGTCCGAGCTCCTGCCAGCGTTCGACAGCAGGTCCATCCCAAATCCGACCTCTCGGGGAATTTGGCTGAGGGTCCGATTGAGCGTCCATTTGCCCGCAAGGCTGGATTGATCGGGCGCCGCCGGCGTTCCGCGAGGAGCCCATCCCAACGCCACCGCCGCGACGACCATCGCCGCCACGCTCGTCCGAGTCATGCATGCTCCTTCACTGGTTAGTGTGGCACGGTTCGGGCCGCGGAAGTGGATGTTCCTCGGGGTGGGCTGGTGTTGGCGAGCCGGCCTCTGGGTTTCGTCACATCCGTCTCTGCGTGCGGTGGCGACCGGACCAGAGGCTGCCGCCTTGACAGATGGGGACATTGTGGGTCGGAGGGTGGCGATGGTCGAGGGGACAAATGCGGTCAAATGGCGACACATGCGGCCATGAGCGCATGTGGCCCCATTTGTTCCCATCTGTCCCCATCGATTCGGGGCAAAAGAGCCGGTTTGTCAGAGGATGCAGAGGAGGTCTCTTGTGCGAGAGCCGAAAGCCCTTCGACTCGCTGCGCTCGCTCAGAGCAGGCCCAGGGTCGAGAGCCGTGATGATGGAGCGGGGTACGGGAATCGAACCCGTTTAGAGGGCTTGGGAAGCCCTTGCCCAACCAATAGGCCAACCCCGCTCATGAAGGCGGACACCTATTCTATAACAGCGCCGGAAATTCCGGAACGGGGATCGCGGGGCTGAAGCCCCGCGCCACACCGCTCAAGCCCCTGATCCCCGATCCCTATTCCCTGATGTACGCCAGCACTTCGTCGCGTTTCTCCGCCATCAATTCCGGCGTCTTGCCCTCGAGATTCAGGCGCAACAGAGGCTCGGTATTCGACGGGCGCACGTTGAAGTGCCAGTCCGGGTACTCCACCGACACGCCATCGAGCTGGTACACCTTGGCGTCGTGGTACTGCTGCGTCAGGCCCGCGATCTTCTCGTCGCAAACACTCATGCTGCTGACCTTGGTGTTGATCTCGCCGGAGATGAAGTACTGCTCGCGCAGCGGCGCCAGCAATTGCGCCAGCGTCTGTCCCTTGCGCGACATCAACTCGAGGATCAACAGCGCCGGGATAAAGCCGTTGTCGGCGTAGAAGTTGTCGCGGAAGTAGTAGTGCCCGGTCACCTCGCCGCCGAAGATCGCGTTGTCCTCGCGCATCCGCCGCTTGATGAACGCGTGGCCCACGCGGTTCATCAGCGCCGTCCCGCCGAAGCGCGCCACGATGTCCTTCACCGCGTAGCTGGCCCGCAGGTCGTAGATGACCGTCGAGCCCGGGTGCTTGATGAGGAACGCCTCGGCCAGCAGCGCCGTGATGAAGTCGCCCGGCACGAACTCGCCCTGCCCGTCGATGAAGAAGCAGCGGTCCGCGTCGCCGTCCCACGCGATGCCGATGTCGGCCTTCTGCCTGATGACCTCTTCGACGATGTCGCGGCGGTTCTCCTCGATGAGCGGGTTGGCTTCGTGGGTGGGGAAGTTGCCGTCAATCGTGAAGCACAGCTTCGTCGTCCTGCACGGCAGGCGGTCGAAGAGCTTCGGCGCGACCAGTCCGCCAATGCCGGAGCCGGCGTCGAGCACCACGTTGAAGGGCTTGATGACCGACGGGTCGATGAACTTCAGCACGTGTTCGACGTACGGGCCCAGCATCTCCGCCGTCGTGACCGTGCCGCGCGTTGCGGCCGGCGCCGGGAGCGTCCCCCTGGTCACCATCTCCCGGATATCCGAGATCCCTGCATCGCCGCTCAGCGGGAAGGCGCCCTGCCGAACGAGTTTCATGCCGTTGTACTGCTTCGGGTTGTGCGAAGCGGTAATCTGCGCCCCGCCTTCGAACCTGCCCGCCGCCACGGCGTAGTAGAGCATGTCCGTCCCGGCGAGGCCGTAGTCCACGACATCCGCGCCCTGGCTGGTCGCGCCGTCGATGAATGCGGCCGATAGCGACGGCGACGAGATCCGCATGTCGCGGCTCACCGCGATGCGCTTGGCGGCGAGATAGGTGACAAAGCCGCGGCCGATGTCGCGCGCGACCTCCTCGTCGATCTGATCCGGGTAGGTGGCGCGGATGTCGTACGCCTTGAAGATGTCTGGGTTCACAGGTTTCGGAGACATGGAGGGCTCCAGGGTCGTCACCCGCGGGCGCGCCTACAGTTTGCTGTAATCGGTCACCACCGACTTGTCGCCGAGGATGATGCCGCCGTCGAGGATCGAGTTACGCCCGATGTGGCAGTGCCGGCCGATGATCGACTGCCGGACCAGCGCGTCGCGGCCGACCCGCGTGTTCGCCCACAGGATCGACCCGTCGATCCGGGCCTCTTCCTCGATGTGGCACTGGCGCCCGAGGGCCGAGTAGGGCGCGATGTGGGCGCCGGCCTTCACGATGGTGCCCTCGTCGATGAAGCACGGTCCCTCGACGGTCGCGCCGTCCTCGATCCGGGCCTCCGCCGACACCATCGCGAAGTTCTGCGGCGACCCCTCGAACGGCGGCGCCGAGAACCGGTGGTCCATGATGTCGCGGTGCACCTGCACGTACTTCTCGGGCGTGCCGATGTCGATCCAGTACCCCTGGTAGACAAAGGCAACGAACGTCTCGCCGCGCTCCACCAGCGACGGGAAGTAGCTGCGTTCGATCGACCACGCCGTGTCCTTCGGAATCCGGTCGAACGTGTCCGGTTCGAGGATGTAGATCCCGGCGTTGATCGTGTTGCAGGTGATCTGATCGGCCTTCGGCTTCTCGAGGAACCGGCGGACGTTGCCGTCGGGGTCGGTCTCGACGAGCCCGTAAGCCGTCGGGTTCTCGACTGGCGTCAGCACGATCGTCGCCTTCGCCTTCCGCTCGCGGTGCAGGCGCAGGACGGTGGCGAGATCCACCTGCGTCATCACGTCGCCGTTGAAGACGACCACCGTCTCGTCGAGCGTGCCGCCGGCGTACTTGACGGCGCCGCCGGTGCCGAGCGGGGCAGGTTCAACGACGTAGGAGATCTTCACCCCGAGGCCGTCGCCGTAGCCGAAGATCTCTTCGATTCGCCTCGGCTGATAGTTCAGGCTCAGGATGACCTCGTCGATCTCGGGTAGCTTCTTGACGAGGTCGATCTGGTAGTGGAGGAATGGCCGACCGAAGATCGGAACAATCGGTTTCGGCGTGTGAATGGTCAACGGGCGCAGGCGCGAGCCCTTGCCGCCGGCAAGCAGAATGGCTTTCATGACAGCCGTTAATGATATCCCAACTTCCGGCCCACGCCTCGGCCGTTTTGACTCGGGCGTGTGGCGCGTTACAATGGCACCAACCTTCGCGACGGTCGTGTTCCTGATGAACCTTCCGAACACTCTGACGCTGTCACGTATCTTCCTGGTGCCGCTCCTCGTCGTGGTCCTGCTGACCAAGTTCGAGGGGCGCCAGATCCTTGGCGTGGACAAGGACCTGGTGGCGGCAGCCATCTTCGGCCTCGCGTCCATCACGGACTGGCTCGACGGTTACCTGGCCCGGCGCCGGAAACAGGTCACGCCGCTCGGCCAGATGATGGACCCGCTGGCCGACAAACTGCTGACTTCGGCGGCCTTCATCTCGCTCGTGCAGATGGAAGTCGCGCCCGCGTGGATGGTCGCGGTGATCATCGGCCGGGAGCTGGCCATCACCGTGCTGCGGAGCATCGCCTATTCGCGCGGTGTGAGTATCCCGGCGTCCCCGATGGGGAAGGTGAAGATGATCGCCGAGGTGGTGGCGATCCTGGCGATGATCCTGGGGCAGGACCGCTTGGGTTGGCTGTACCGCATCGGACCGCTCGCGCTGTGGGTGGCCGTCATCACCGCAGTCGTCTCGGCGTTCGACTACTACCGCAAGTTCGCCCGTGGGCAGGGGACCGACGTCCGCCTCAAGACGTAGGGGCTTTTTTGGGTGCGGTCTTCGGCGCGGCCTTCGGTGCGGTCGCGCCGCTCTGAATATCCGCCATCAGCTTCTTCGCGCGCTCCAGGTACTCGCTCTTCTCGAATTCCTTCACGAGCTTGTCGAGCATGGGCAGCGCCTCGGCCGAAGCCTGGATCTTCACGAACGTGTCCGCCAGGTAGTAATACAGCGCGTCCCGGTTCCCGTACTCTGGGTTCTCCTTCAACACCGACCGGAACCGCACGACGGCCCCCGGGTACCACTTGGTCCGGTAGTAGAAGAAGCCCACCTGGTAGTCTGCGTCGCTCAGCCGGTCGCGGCACTCCTGCCGCTTCTTCTGTCCTTCGTTGATCCACTTGCTGTCCGGAAACCGCTCGACGAACGCCTCGAATTCCCTGACCGCTTCCTTGGTCTGCGTCTGATCGCGCTGAGGAGCGAGCATCTGCTCGTAGTGGGCGATCGCCAGCTTGTAGTGAGCGTAGTCGGCCCGTTCGTGCGTCGGATAGAACGTGAGGAACTCCCGGAACTCGTTGGCGCCCAGGATCAGCGACTCGATCGAGTTGTCGCCCAGATAGGTGTCGCCCAGACCGAGCTTGGCGTCTGGCCGATAACGGCTCTGCGGGTAGTTGTCCACGATCTGGCGGAAGTACTCGCGCGCGCGCAGCCATCGGCGGTTGTTCAGCGACGCGGTGGCCTGGTCGAAGAGGTACTTGTCGGGCTCAGCGCCGGTCGCCACCGGCAGCTTGCCGCCTTTCGAGCCGCAGGCGGCAGAGAACACCAGCAGGGCGACGAGGAGTCCGCCCACGCAGGCGCGGGCACGCAGGGATCGGTTCAAGTGCATCTTCATTCCGTCACGCGCGGTCCAGCGCCGCCGCCAGCCAGGCGTATTCGGCCCCAAGGCCTTCTTCGATCGAGACGGTCGGCGCGAACCCGATATCGGCGCGGGCGCGCGTCGTATCCGCGTAGGTGTCGCGCATGTCGCCCTTCTGCTTGTCCTCGCGCCGGATATCGAGCCGGCTTCCGGAGAGCCGGGCCACGATGTCGAGCACCTGGTTGACCGAGACGCGCGAGCCACCCCCGATATTGTACACGCGGCCGGGAACGCCCCGCGTCCCCGCGTTCGCGGTCGCGGCCGCGGCATCGGCCACGAACGTGAAATCCCGTGTCTGCTCGCCGTCACCGTAGAGCGTGATCGGCTGTGAGGTGATGGCGGCCCGCATGAACCGATGGAAGGCCATGTCCGGACGCTGCCGCGGCCCGTAGACCGTGAAGTAGCGCAGCGACACGCATGGCACGCCGTGATTCGCGTGATAGAGGTTGCAGAGGTGCTCGGCCGCCAGTTTCGTCACGCCGTAGGGCGAGAGCGGAGCAGGCAGCGCGGTTTCCCGCATCGGCAGCGGGGTGTCGTCGCCGTAGACTGACGAGCTCGACGCGTACACGAACTTCTCGACCCGCGTCCCCACGCACGCTTCGAGCAACGCCTGCGTGGCCTCGATGTTGTTCTCGGTGTAGACCTGGAAGCCCCGCCCCCAGCTCTTCCGCACGCCCGCCTGCGCCGCCAGGTGGAACACGTGGGTGGTGTCGGCGAGGATGCGCCCGAGGTCCGCCGCCTGGATCGTGGACTCGAGGAACCGGAACGAGGGGTGCGTCACGAGGGTGGCGAGGTTCGCCTCCTTCATGGCGCGGGGATAGTAATCGGTGAAGCAGTCGATCCCCGTCACCCGCGCTCCCTGGTCGAGCAGCCGGCCGGCGAGCGTGGACCCGATGAACCCGGCGACGCCGGTCACCAACGCGTTCATGCGAACAGCCTCCTCACGAACGGGGGCAGGCGGCGCGGCCGGCCCTCGGTATCGGTGCCCGCGTGTTCCGTCCAGCCGGTGGCGGACGGCTCGCTGGCTCCAGCTGGCACGACATCGTAGTCGAACCTGATCCTCACCGGAGACAGCAGACTACCCCGTGCCCGGATCTCCACCTCGTCGTCGTATCGCAGAGGACGGTGGTACTCGCAGTGGGCTTCGATCACCGGCAGGATCGTTCCCTCGGCCTCGAGTTGGCGGTACGTACACCCCGTGGCCCGCAGCCATTCGCAACGGCCGACCTCGAACCACACCAGGTAGTTGGCGTAGTACACGACGCCCATCTTGTCCGTTTCGGCGTACCGGACGCGCACGTGGGCGACGGACTGATGCTGGCTGGTCTGCGGAAACGCCATCGCTACCGTGTCCTGCCCGCTGGCGTTGCCGCCCGTTCCGCGGCGGACCGCAGGGCGCGAGCCGCCGCCGCGATGTCCGGGGTGTGGAAAATGGACGAACCCGCAACGAGGATTTCTGCGCCGGCCCCGACCACGCTTCCGACCGTCCCGAGATCGATCCCACCGTCCACTTCGATCGGCGCGGCATTGCCCGCGGCGTCCAGCATGGCGCGCAGGCTTCGTATCTTAGACTCGGTCCGCGGCAGAAAAGCCTGACCTCCGAACCCGGGGTTGACCGACATCACCAGGACGTAGTCCACATCGGGCGCGATTTCCTCCAGGCTGGCGAGGGGCGTGGCCGGGTTGATGGCCACGCCAGCCTTGACGCCGAGTTCCTTGAGGAACGCCACCGTGCGATTGAGGTGGGGCAGCACCTCCACGTGCACCGAGACCATCGACGCCCCGGCCTTCGCGAACGCCTCGGCATAGCGGTCGGGGTCGGTGATCATCAGGTGGACATCGATCGGCACGCGCGCGACCCGCTTGAGCGATCGGACCACCAGGGGGCCGACCGTCAGGTTCGGGACGAAGTGGCCGTCCATCACGTCCACGTGAATGAGATCGGCGCCGCCCTGCTCGGCGGCAGCGACCGCATCGCCGAGCGCCGCGAAATCGGCGGCGAGAATCGAGGGAGCGAGGCGGATGTTCACCGGCTGACCTCGAGTGAAACGGTGTCTCCAGGTGTCACCTGGAAACCGGCCTGCGGCGACTGCCGAATCACGACGCCCGCGGGAATCCCGGGGTACTCATTCTGGCCGACGACGGCCACGCGGAATCCGCCGGAACGCAGGACGTCCGCGGCGCGGGCGCCGTTGACGCCGATCAGGTCCGGCATCACGTACGCCACTGCGCGATCGCTCCGGTTGACGAGCAGCGACACCGCGGTGCCGCGCGTCTCAGCGGGCGGATCCTGCGCAATGACCACGTCGGCGGCAAAGTCGTTGGAGCGAACCTCGGACACCGCCGAGATCCCGAGCCCGTCCTGCGTCAGGCGGAGTTGAGCCGTGCGCTCGGTCTCTCCGACGAGCCTGGGAATCGAGGCGACCACGCCGCCGGTACTCAGCCACACCTTGACGGTCCGGCCCCTCCGCGCGATCGACCCGGACGGCGGATCCTGCTGCGCAACTCGTCCCGCGGCAATCCTGGGATCGGACCGGCGACTCTCGTCCACCTTCAGCGTGAGGCCCACGCCCGCCACTCCGGCGCTGGCGCTGCTCAGCGGCTGCCCGACAAGGGCGGGCACCTTGACCTCTCGAACCCGCAACGCCACCCGTGCCGCGAGCGCGGCCGAGAGGACGTAGGTTGAGAGGAGCGCGCCGATGATCAAGAGGAGTTTGCCCGCGCTCCACACGCGGGTCGTCAATGGCATCAGAAGATCGAATGTACTACAAGTACTTTGGATTCACAAAGTAGCGGCCGGCGCGCCGGCGCAGGGCGGTGCCGGCGAGGCGCGCGTCGTCAGGCGCGACGGCGGAGCACGGCAGCAAAAAACGCCTCGAGCCCGTGTGCGTGCGGCCACGTGCGGAGGAACCCGGCGTCGGTTATCAACGGGGCCGCCCCGGCGCCAAGCGCCACGCTCAACTCCGGCGCCTCGACCTCGAACGCCGGGTGGTCCGCCAGGAAGGCCGCGACCAGATCCTCGTTCTCTTCAGGCTCGCTCGAGCACGTCGCATAGACCACCCGTCCGCCCGGACGGACCACACCGGCGGCCCCGTCGAGCATGCGGCGCTGCGCGCCGACGAGGGACGGCAGGTCGGCCGCCGTTCGACGCCACCGGATCTCCGGGTCGCGGCGTATCGTGCCGAGCCCCGAGCACGGGGCGTCGAGCAGGACGAGGTCGAAGACGGGGCCGAAGGGAAGCGCGGCAGCGTCGAGGCGAGCGACACGCACGGACGTGGCGCCGCTGCGCGCGACGGTCTCTTTCAGCAGTTCCACCCGCCGGCCGCGAACATCACCCGCCACGACCACGCCCTGGTTGCCCATGTCGGCCGCGATCGCCACCGTCTTGCCACCCGGCGACGCGCACGCGTCGAGCACGCGCTCACCCGGCCTGGCGCGCGCGACGATCGCGACGAGCTGCGAGGCCTCGTCCTGCACGAAGAAGGCGCCTTCGTCCACGAGCGGCGTCTTCAGCGGGTTGCCAGCCTGCACCAGGAGGCCGGCAGGCGCAAACCTGGTCGGCGAGACCGCCACTCCGTGTGCGGCCAGCCGGTCCACGAGGGCTTCCCTGGTCGTCACGAGCGTGTTGGCGCGCAGTGTCAACGGCGCGGCCGCGTTGTTGAACCGCGCCCAGCCTTCGGCCGCCTCGAAGCCGACGCGAAGAAGCCATCGCTCTACGAGCCATCGGGGGTGCGACAGCGTGACGGACAAGTACTCCAGCGCGCCGCCTGGATCCCCTCGCTCGGGCCTGGGCGGCAGCGGAAGACGCGCCCGCTCGCGATCGATCCTGCGCAGCAAGGCATTCACGAACGTGCTGGCGCTGCTCTTCTTCTGCTCCCGCGCGAGTTCGACGGCATCGTTGACGACAGCCCTGGCGGGGACGCGGTCGAGGTGGAGCAATTGGTAGGCGCTCAGGCGGAGGATGTCGAGCACTTCTGGGTCGAGGCGCGAGGCGGCGCGTCGGCCGAAGGCCTCGATCACCGCGTCGAGGGCCCCCTGCCATCGGAGTGTGCCAGCCGCGATCACGGCCGTCAGTGCCTGGTCGCGCTCGTCCGTCAGCCGTTCCCGGGCACGCGCGAGCGCATCCGGGAGATCACTGCGGCCGGACGTCACCGCGCGCAGCACCGTGTAGGCCGCACGTCGCGCCGGCGCGACGGCGCTCATGTGCCGAACCGCGCGCCGGGTTGGAGCCGGGTGCCCGCCGCGAACTCGCGCGCGTTCACCGCGCGGCGCCCTTCCGCCTGCACCTGGAGCAGGGCCAGCGGCCTACCATCGCCAGCCGCCACGACAATCGCCTCGCGATCGACAGCGACGACCTGGCCCGATCGCGCATTCGGCGGGGGGACGATGCCGTGTGAGCCAACCGACGTGCGCAGGACGATCACGCGCGCGCCGTCCAGCGACGTGAACGCGTGGGGCCACGGATACAGGCCGCGCACCTGGTTGTGAATCGCGAACGCCGGCGCCTCCCAGGAGATCAGGCCGTCCTCGCGCGTCAGCCGGGGCGCGTACGTCACCAGGCTGTCGTCCTGTGGTGTCTCGTTCGCAGCGCCGGTTCCGAGCGCGTCGATCACGGGCAGGATCAGGCGGGCGCCACTCTCTGCCAGGTCGTGCTCGACCTCTTCACTCGTCTCGTCCGGGCCGATCGCCCGGTACGCGATGGCGAACACGCCACCCGCGTCGAGCGCCTGCACCACACGCATGATCGACACGCCTGTGTCGGCATCGCCGGCCATCACCGCCCGGTGGATCGGCGACGCGCCACGCCAGCGTGGCAGCAGCGAGGCGTGCACGTTGATCAGGCCGAGCCGGGGAATCGCGATCAGCGCGGCGGGCAGGATCTTGCCGTAGGCCGCGACAATGCCAAGGTCAGGAGCGAGCGAGGCGACGTCCGCCAGGAACGCGTCGTCCTTCAGCCGCTCCGGCTGCAGGACCCGCAGCCCGTGGCGCTCGGCGAAGGCCTTGACCGGGCCCGGGCTTGGCTTCTGGCCGCGGCCGCGGGGCCGATCGGGCTGCGTGACGACCGCCGCCACGTCGTGGCCATGTGCCCGCACGTCGCGCAGCGTGGGGACAGCGAACTCGGGCGTGCCGAAGAAGACCAGCCTGAGCGGCGTCATGCGTTACCACTTCCCGGACCGGATTTGTTTCCTGATGCGGCGGACGATTAGGTCGCGCTTGATCCCGCGCAGCCGATCGACGAACACGCGGCCGTCGAGGTGGTCCATCTCGTGCTGGAACGCGCGGGCCAGGAGGCCGTCACCGGTATAGAACCGTTCGTGGCCCTCGAGGTCGAGCCCCTTGATCGTCGCGCGTTCGGGCCGCGCCACCGTCGCGTTGAACCCCGGCAGGCTCAGGCAGCCCTCTTCTTCGAGCTGCATCCCCTCGCGCTCGACGAACTCGGGGTTGACGAGCGTGATCAGCCCCCTGTGATCGTGACCGAGCGAAAGGTCGATGACGAACAGCCGGATCGGCGCGCCTACCTGCGGCGCGGCCAGGCCAATCCCCGGCGCGGCGTACATCGTTTCCACCATGTCACGGGCGAGCGCATGGATGTCCGCGGTGATGTCGAGGACGACCGCTGCGTGCCGGTGTAGCGTCTCCTCTCCGTACTTGACGATGGGGCGAATCATCGGGGCCGGGAATCCTCTCTGGATCCAGTCGGAACGGGGATGGAGAAGCGCGCCGACAGCTCCCGGCACCAGCTGTCGTAGTTGCGCACAATGTCGAGTACCGAGTCGCCGCCGAACTTCTCGAGGAACGCATCGGCCAGCGTCATCGCGAGCACCGCCTCGCCGATGACCGCCGCGGCGGGGACCGCGGAGGTGTCGCTCCGCTCCACCGTGGCGGGCGCCTCCCGCCCGGTGCCCAGATCCACGGACGGGAGGGGCGACATCAGCGTCGCAATCGGCTTCATGTACGCGGTGATCCGGAGTTCTTCGCCGTTCGACACGCCGCCTTCAAGGCCACCCGCGTGGTTCGTCGGTCGCGTCAGCCGGTCGGGTCTTCGGGGATCGGCTGCCGGCAGGATCGGATCGTGGACGAGCGAACCGGGTTGGAACGCCGCCTCCACGCCGTCGCCGATCTCGACGGCCTTGATAGCGGGAATCGACATGAAGGCTTGCGCGATGCGCCCGTCCAGCCGCCGGTCCCATTGCGCGTAGCTGCCTAGCCCGGGCGGTACACCGCGCACGATGACCTCGAACGTCCCGCCGAGCGTGTCGCCAGCGGCTCTGGCCGCGTCGATCGCCGCCACCATCCGCTCCCGCAGCGCCGCGTTCACGCATCGAACCTGGTCGTCATCATCGAGTGTCGACACCGCGTCGAATGCGCACGACGCGGAGTCGTTGAGGCGGACATCGCCAATCGCGGTGACGTGCGAGACGATCTGGATATCGAACCGCTCGAGGAAGACGCGGGCGCAGGCACCGAGGGCGACGCGGGCGGCGGTTTCGCGCGCGCTGGCCCGTTCGAGCACGTTCCGCAGATCCTGGTGCCCGTACTTGAGGGCGCCGGCAAGGTCCGCGTGGCCGGGACGAGGCCTGGTGACGGGCGCCCGTCGGGCACCGCCGGCCGACTCGGGCGGTACCTCGTCAACCGCCATCGTCCACTGCCAGTTGGGCCAGTCCTTGTTCCGGATCAACAGCGCGACCGGTGTGCCAAGCGTCGCGCCGTTCCGGACACCGGAGAGGATCTCCACACCGTCGGCCTCGATCGCCATCCGTCGGCCGCGGCCGTAGCCGCCCTGGCGTCGGCGCAACTGGCGATCGATCGCCTTGCGCGAGAGCCGGAGACCGGCGGGCATGCCCTCGAGGATGGCCACGAGCGCTTCACCGTGCGATTCGCCGGCAGTCAGAAAGCGCAGCATCTCCGCCCCATTCTAGCCGAAGTTTCTGCGTTCTCGCGGAGTGATCGCGGTGCGCCCCCGAGGGGTTGCCCTCGTAAAACCGGGTATTCTCGCGGGGATCACGCTGGCGGCTGTGTTCTTGCACCTGATCGGGGCCGTCATGGAACCGCTGCTTTTCGCGGACCGATTCTTCGTCACGCAGCCCGAGCAGGCTATCGACCTGGCCACCGGCGACGCGGTGTGGATTCGTCCCGTCACGCTGGCGAATCGTCGCGCGCAGGACGCATGGCTGCGGAGGTGCGCGGCCCTTTCGGCGCTGTCGCATCCGCACCTCGTTCCGCTGGCCGACTTCGGCCTGGCCGGGCAGGCGAGCTGTTTCGAGGCGTGGGTCTGTCCACACCCACCGTCGCGCTGGAAGGCACGGGACCCTCACACGGCCGCTTCATTGTCGGAGGTGGCCGCCTTCCTGATGTCGCGAGGGCTCGCTCCGGGCCGGCTGCAGTGGGCCAGCGTCATCGATCGCTCTGGCCGTCTGGCGCTGATGCCTGACGACGAGACCGGGCTCACGCTGTCCGAAGACCGCGACGGCGACATCGCTGGGGAGCGATCGGCAGCCCGACTCGCGCAGCAGGCGCGGCGGCTGGAGTCCCTCGTGGCAGACTGCAGCGGATCTGCTGAACACTCACGTCCTGCAGGGCTCACGCTGCGGCCGTTGCACGGCGCTGCCCCGGCGTGTGCTTTCGGGGAACAGGCGGCGGAGTTGACCGAGCGGCTGACAGACGTCCTGAAGGGCGGCGTGTCCGGACGTCCGCGCGTGGTCCGCTTTGCGATTGGAAACGGCCCGGTCCGCATGGTGCTTTGGCGAATGCTCGCCCGAACCTCGCGCCTCCAGGGCTACATCCCTGTCGCGTCGGCCGTGCTGCAGGGAGACAGGTTGCACGCCATCGCGCACGAACGCTGGCGCGAGGCGGTGGTCGGCCGCCACGTGCTGCTGGTTCATCCAGGCACAGGGTCGCACGCCGACGTGGATGCCGCGCTGTTCTTCCTCTCGCTGGGGCTCTCCAGCGACCTCCCTCACGTGTTGTTGCACATCGAGGAACCGTCGATGGCGGGCGGCAGGAGCAGTCCGGCTGCCTGGGCCGGAGAGTCGCGGACGCTCCGGTTGCGAGAAGAATCCGCCGGCTATCTCACAGGCTCGCCGTCGGGCGCCTCGCTCCTGCCCGTTCCCGCGACCGTCCCGCCGCCGATCCAGGCGTGGACGCCAGGACGGTCGCACGACGCGCTGTACAGCAGTCCCTTGACGCTCGCGGTCTTCGATGCCGCGACGAGCGGGCGGCACGCACAGGCCGAGCGACTGTTGCGGGAGACGATGGGAAGAAGCGCGCGGAGGCATGACGAGCCGGCCGCGGGGGAAGCCGCGCTGGCACTCGGGCGGCTGCTTCTCGTTCGCGGACAGTTGACGCCGGCGCTCCGTGCGTTCGACGTGGCGCGGCAGCACTTCGAGCAGGCGCGCCTGGCGGCGCGGGCCATTTGCGCGGCGGTCTTCATGGGACTCGGGCGGACCGACGCGGGGAGGTTCAGCGAAGCGGAGGCTGCGCTACGCTCGGCCGCGATCGCCGCGAAGGAGATGTCGGAACTTTCGACGCATGCATTCGCCGGGCTGGCGCTTGCTCGCTGTCTTTACTGGCAGGATCGGCACGCGGAGGCCCTGGAGTGGCTCCACCTGCCCCCGTCTGCCGGGCATACGCCTGACGAGCCCGCGGTTGAGCCGGTCACGACCGACACGGCGGAGTGGATACGGCTCGGAAGGGCGACGTGCGCCCGGGAACGCCTGTGCGGGGCCTCAACGACGGGTGGACTGGAGCAGGTGGGGGCTGGAGCGTGGGCGATTGGCGGGCTCGACCTGGGCGTCGCACGGGCCTGCCTGGCAGCGCGTATCGCAATTGCCACCGACGATCTGGCGAGTGCCGGCAGGGCGGCGGCCGAGGCGCGAGATCGAGCGGAGCGATCCGGGAACCCAACGGAGCTAGCCGCTGCGTGCTGCGCGAAAGCTGCGCTCTTCGGCGCCCTCGGAGACATCACGCTGCTGCGGCAGCAGGCGAAAGAAGGAATGGATGCCGCGCGGCGGGCTCATGCCCCATTGCGCGCGCTCCGCCTGCGGGTTCTGCTCGCCCAGGCGCTAGTGAACGCGGGCAGGGAAGTGGAAGCACGCCCGCTGGTTGCGCGGTTGTCCCGATGGGATCCGCGCCGGCTGCCTGTCGTCGTCGGTCTCCCGCTCGAGCGTCTGATCCGAGGCGAGGGGCGAACTCGCGCGCCGTCGCCGCGCGGCCCCGGGCTGGCGCCCGGGTCGCAACCGCGTTCCGCGATGGTCGAAGCGGTGGTGGAGATCCTAGGTGTCTGCCAGGCGTTCGACGACGAGGCGGCGGCGCTGCGACAAGTGGCAGCGATCCTGCGCGAGCGGATGCGCGCGGTGTCGGTGGCCTGCTTTGGACGTGAGCGCGATGTGACGATGGTGCTGGCGGCCGATGGCGGCCGCCAGCTCGCGGAAGCGGTCGCCCGGCGTGCGATCGACGCCGGCCTGGCGATCTCGCCGTCGTCAACCGAGTCGGGCCTCGAGGCGGGTGTGCCCGTCCGGTTTGCCGGCGTCATCATCGGCGCGTTCGGGTGCCGGTGGGCGGCCGACGTGATGCCCGACTGGGCACACGCAGGGTCCGTTCTCGCCGCGGCCTCGGCGGCCGTCGCGCCATGCCTGCGCACCGCCCTCGACCGGCGTGCGTCGCCTGAGGACGCGTCAGGGGCGGCGGAAGACGAGATCGTCGGCATCAGCGAGGCGACGGCGAACCTGCGACGCGAAATCGCGCGAGCCGCGCCGGCCCCGTTCAACGTCGTCATCGAAGGAGAAAGCGGCACCGGCAAGGAACTGGTGGCCCGGGCGATTCACCGGCTCGGCCCCCGTCGGCACCGGCCGCTGTGCGCGCTCAACTGCGCGGCGCTCACCGACGACCTGATTGAAGCCGAACTGTTCGGTCACGCGCGCGGGGCGTTTACCGGCGCAGTCACCGAGCGCAAGGGGCTGTTCGAGGAAGCGGACCGCGGCATCCTCGTACTCGACGAGGTCAGCGAGTTGACGGCGCGCGCCCAGGCGAAACTGCTGCGCGCGGTCCAGGAGGGTGAGGTTCGGCGCATTGGCGAGAACTTCTCGCGCTCGGTGGACGTGCGGATCATCGCGGCCACCAATCGCCCGCTTCGGCCGGCGGCAGATGCCGGCGCCTTCCGGCGCGACCTGCTCTACCGCCTCGAGGTGATTCGAATCGCCGTGCCGCCCCTGCGGTCGCGGGTCGAGGACATCCCGCTGCTGGCGGCGCACTTCTGGCGGGCGGCCACCGCGCGGCTCGAGAGCCGGTGCACGCTCGCGCCGGCGACACTCGCCGCGCTCGCGCGGTATGATTGGCCAGGCAACGTGCGCGAGTTGCAGAACGTCATGGCCGCTCTGGCGGTGGCGGCCGGTAGGCGGGGGAGCGTGGGTTCGGACTGCCTGCCCACTCTGATCGCGGAACGGGCCGCCGCGGATGCCGGCGCGCGGAACCTGGACGATGCCCGGCGGGTGTTCGAGGCAACGTTCGTGCGGGCGGCGCTCGCAAGGGCCGGCGGCCGGCGGGCGCAGGCCGCGCACGACCTCGGGCTCACGCGGCAGGGGCTGGCGAAACTGATGGTGCGTCTCGGCATCGAGTAACGATGGGTGCTTACCTCCTGCGTCGCCTGGCCCTCACCGTGCCCGTCCTGATCGGGGTGGCGACGCTCGTGTTCTCGCTCATCCACCTGGTGCCCGGCGACCCCGCGCAGGCGATGCTGGGTGAAGGGGCGGCACCGGCAGACGTCGCCGCCCTCCGCACCCGGCTGGGGCTGGACCGGCCGCTCTACGTGCAGTACGGCACGTTTGTCGCCGGCCTCGCGCGCGGCGACCTGGGCACCTCGTTCCGCACGAATACGCCGGTGGCGCGTATGATCGCCGAGCGGATGCCGGCCACCGCGGAGCTGGCAGTGGCCGCGATGATCGTGGCGCTGGGGCTGGCCATCCCGTTGGGTATCGTGGCGGCGGTCAGGAAAGGCTCGTGGATCGACCATGGCGCCATGACGCTGGCGCTCGTCGGGATCTCGGTGCCGAATTTCTGGCTGGGTCCGCTCCTGGCGATTCTCTTCGCGGTGGAGTGGAACTTGCTGCCGGTGTCGGGCCGGGGCACCCCGCTCCATCTCGTCCTGCCGGCGGTGACGCTCGGGGCTGCGCTGGCGGCAATCCTGGCCCGAATGACCCGCGCCAGCCTGCTCGAGGAACTCCGCGAACTCTACGTGGTTGCGGCGCGAGCGCGCGGCGCGTCGCGCTGGCGTGCGGTTCTTCGTCACGCCTTCCGCAACAGCCTCATCCCCGTCGTCACCATCGCCGGCCTGCAGTTCGGGTCCCTGCTGACCGGCGCCATCATCACGGAAACGATCTTCGCCTGGCCCGGCGTCGGCCGGCTGCTCATCCAGTCGATCAGCTTTCGCGACTACCCCGCGGTGCAGGGGTGCATCCTGCTGATCGCTGTCACCTACGTGTTCGTGAACCTGGCGACCGACCTGGTGTACGGCCTGCTTGATCCGCGCATTCGGTATGACTGATTCGAGGGCGGCGGTGGAGTTCGTCGGAGGCGGGCGATGACCCGCGTTGGCGCGATGATCGTGGCCCTGGCGGTGTCGATGGCTGTGCTGTCGCCGATCTTGGCGCCATACGATCCGGCGTCGCAAGTGCTCTCGCTGCGGCTGGCCGGCCCGATGCTCGATCACCCGTTCGGCCTCGACGAGCTTGGCCGCGACATCCTGTCGCGAATCCTGGCGGGCGCGCGGATCTCCCTGCTGGTCGGGCTGGCTGTCGTATCGGTGTCTGCAACCGCGGGTTCGCTGCTTGGCGCCACGGCGGGGTATGTCGGCGGGCGTCTCGACACGTTGATCTGCCGAATCATCGACATCCTGATGGCGTTTCCCGGCATCCTGCTGGCGATTGCCCTGGTCGCGGTTCTCGGGCCGAGCCTTTTCAACGTGGTGCTGGCGCTCTCGGCGATCGGGTGGGTCGGATACGCGCGGCTCGTGCGTGGGCAGGTGCTGCGTGCCCGCGAGTTCGAGTTCGTCCAGGCGGCCCGCGCGCTCGGCGCCGGTACCTGGCGCGTCCTGCTCACGCACCTGCTGCCGGCCACGCTGCCGACGCTGATGGTGCAGTCCACGCTGGGCATGGCGGGTGCGATTCTCGCGGAAGCGTCGCTCAGCTTCCTCGGGCTCGGTGTGCAGCCGCCCACGCCGAGTTGGGGGACGATGCTGAACGGGGGGCGGGCGCACCTGCTGGACGCGCCGCATCTGACGGTGTTTCCCGGTCTGGCGATAGCCCTCCTGGTGCTCGGGTTCAACTTCCTTGGGGACGGTCTGAGGGACCGGGTGGACCCGCGTCGAGGGATGGGCGGCCGGGCGTGACGCGAACCACTGTTACAGCATGCTAGCGGCCACCTTGGGCGACGGCTTTGAGGCGCCGCTGCAGTTCCAGCAGGGTTGGGTCGCGCGGTTCCCGCTGCAACCCGCGCTCGACGGACGCAAGGGCACCGGCTTGGTCGCCGACGCGGAACTTCGACTCGGCCAGCCGGGCAAACGTGGAGGGCAACGCTGACGGGCTTTCCACCGCCTTGGTGTACCAGGCGACGGCGGCGGCCGGCTCGTTTAGGCGCACCGACAGGTCGCCAAGGTGCATCGCGCGCTCGGGCGGAGGGATGCCGTCGCCGGACAGTGCGGTGTAGCGCATGAGCGCGTCTCGGGCGGTACCGGCGTGCCCGGCCCGCTCGGCCACCGTCGCGAGCTGGAGCAGGGCGGCTGGTTCGATGGGGAACTGCGCGGTGGCTTGCTTCAGCGTTCGTTCCGCGGCTCCAATGTCGCCGGCCAACAACTGCGCGCGCCCAAGCAGCAGCAGCGCCTCGCTGCCAGGGCTGCTCCGCCTGGCCACCGCGCCGAGTGCCTCTATCGCCTTGTTCAGGGAGACCCGGTCGCGCGACGCTTCCGCGGCCTCCAGCCAGACGCGACCAATCGCGACGTAGACTTCCGGATTCTCCGGGTAGTCCTCGGCGACCCTGCGCAGCGTGATGACGGCCAGGTCCGCGCGGCCAGCCCGGCCGTAGGCCAGGCCCAGGCTCAATTGCCGCTCTGGGCGCCCAGGTTCGAGGGCCGCCAGCGCCTCCAGTTGGTTGATCGATTCCTTGTCCCGGTGCGCCGCCGCGTAGGTTTCTGCGAGCGTTTCTCGTGCGGCACTGAGGCCCGGTTCCAGCTGAACGGCCCGCTCCAGTGCGGTCGTCGCTTCCCCTGGCTGATCCAGAGCCTTGAGGCACAGGCCGAGGAGGTAATAGCCAGGAGCAAACCGATCGTCGATCGCGAGCGCCTGCCGGAGTGGGATGAGCGCGGGCTTCGGGTGACCGAAGCGATAGCGCGCGAGCGCCAGCTTGTACAGCACCCGCGGCGACCGGTCGTCGAGCCGGAGGTAGGCTTCGTAGCTCTCCTCGGCGCGGGCGTACCTCTCGAGGCTCGCGTTCAAGTCGCCCAGCAACTCCTGCGGCTTGGTGGCGGTGGGATCGAGTTCCGCGGCCTTCCTCAAATCCCGCAGCGCCTGGCCGGTTTCTCCCCGCCGCCGGTAGGTTTCGCCGCGCTTCAGGTAGGCGAGCATCGAGTCGCGGCGGAGAGCGATCGCGCCGCTGAACGCTTCGACGGCCAGAAACGTCTCGTCCCGGGCCAGCGCGCGGTCGCCCTCGGCGATGAGGCGGCTGTATTCCCTCTGGCGCATCACCGCCTGCCAGGCGAGGACGGCCAGCAGACTCGCCGACACGAGGAGAGCGACGATTGCGGTTCGCTTCATCCGAGCCTATGGTAGCAGTAGTTTCGGCCGCAAACGACGCCAGTAGGGAACTTTCGGGGGACGCCGGGGTCTAATTTGGTGGAAGCTCGAGGTCGTCCAGGTGTGCCGGGCGATCGGCCTTAGTCTTCCTGACAGCCAGGGTCGAAACTGCTATAGTGAAAGGAGTAGCCCAGGTGTCCGGGGAACTTACGGTGAAACGAGCATCAGCCATCAGCTGGTCCGAGGTCGGGAACAGCGAAGCGGCGTTGATCAGCCGGTGCGCGGCGGGCGATGAGGCGGCCTGTACGGAGCTGGTAACCGAGCACCAGCGAATGGTCTTTCACCTCGGTCTCCACCTGCTGGGTGACCACGACGAAGCCCTAGACCTGTCCCAGGAAGTCTTTCTCAACGTCTTCCGCACGATCGGCCGTTTCCGCGGCCAATCCGCCCTTCGGACCTGGATTTATCGCATTGTCATCAACCAGGCGCATAACCGCCAGCGGTGGTGGAGGCGTCGCCACCGGGCTGAGCAGGTGTCGCTCGATGAACGGCTCGAGACCAACGGCGACCTGCCGCCCGCCAGCGAACTGGCCGAACCGGATCGCGTCTTCGGGCAGAAGGAACTGGCGACGCGCATATGGGGGGCGCTCGGTCGGCTGCCGTTCGACCAGCGCACTGTGATGATTCTTCGGGAGATTGACGGTCTGAGCTACGACGAAATCGGGTTTTCTCTGGGGGTTGCTGTCGGTACGGTGAAGTCGCGACTGACGCGGGCGCGAGAAGCGCTGCGAGTCCAGTTGAGAGAGGCGGACAGGAGATGATGGCGCGAGCTTGTTGGCAGATACGGCGCCAGTTGTCCGCGTTCCACGACGGCGAGCTGCCGGTCGGCGATCAAATCGTCGTCCAGGCGCACCTGCGGGAATGCCCGGCGTGCGCAGCAGAGGCGCGGGAGATGGACGCTCTCGGGTCTTGCCTGCGTGCCGGAGCGTTGTCGGCTTCTGTCGGACCTGAGGTGTGGGAAGGGCTGCCATCGATCGTCGTCAGCCGGCTGAAGGCTGAAGACGCCGAGTCCATCAGCGGCTGGACCGGTCGGGTCTTCGAAGATCTCCACCTGGTCTGGGCCGCGCTCGGGGCCACGGGCGCAACGGTTGCCTGTCTGGCGCTGATCTTCACCATCTTCTACTATGCGATCTCGTCGCCGGCCGGTTCGAACAGGAACCCGATGGTCGTGGACGCCCGGATGAACCTGCCGAGTGCCTCGTCGAACGACGCCTTCCCGACGGCGGCGCTGCTCGACGAAGAAGGGCTGGTTCTCGCACTCGACGCGGTGGTGACGCGCGAAGGTCGAATTGCCAGGCTCGAGGTCATCCCGCCGGGCGGCGCCCTCCGACCTCCGAGGAAAGAAGAGCGCCAGGCGGTGCTCGACCTGCTGGATGTCATCTCGAGGGCCCGCTTCGAGCCGGCCCGTTATGCGGGGTCGCCCGTGCCGGTGGCGGTCAACATGGTCTGGCTTTACGCGAGCCTCACCGTGAAGGCGAAGATGCCCGAGCTGCACATCCGTCCGCGCCCGTCACCTTTGACGCCATCGATCTCCGGTCGAGTTGCGCCGTTTGTTGAGCGGCTGGTCTAGCGGAGGGGCAGACCGGAACAGATGACGGCGGAGGACCGCCAGGTTCTCCGCCTGTTTCGTGTGCGGGTGGGTGATAAGGGCGCCTCCCGCGGTGTCCCCGACGACTCCTCCCTCCTACCTCCCGACTCCTCAGTCCTACCTCCCGACTTTTCCCTCCTGCCTCCCGACTCGTGCCTCTCTCTTTTCCGCCATTTCAGCGCGGGCGGTGGAGACGTTGCTCATCGCATCCATCGCGCGGAGGACGACGCTGGCGGGGTCGCCCTCCAGCACCAATTCGAACTGCTCGAGGCGCGAATCGCAGATCCCGTCTTTTGGGTAGATGGGACGCCACCGGTTGGCGTCAAGCGAGTAGTCCATGCGCTGGATGGCCGATTGATCGTCGGTCACCTCGAAGGACACGGTGGTCCGGCCGCCTTCTCGGCGGATACCGGTGACCCGAATGGTGGGGGGAGTGTTGTCCACGTCGAACGCGGCGCTGTCAGCTTCGCCTGCCAGCGACGAGCTGGGCGGATTCGAAGCGCTGTCGCTGGCCACGATGCGCAGGATGTAGGTGCCGTCCGGCACCGACGTCGTGTCCCAGACGAAGAGCTGGTCTGCGAGTCCGCGCTTGAGCGTCTTCCACGTGGTGTCGGCCTCCCGGCGGTACAGCACGTCGTAGAGCAGCTTGTCGTCGTTGTCGTCCTCAGCCTTCCAGGTGAACGCCTGCAGGCCTTTCTGGAAAATCCGCCGACCAATCGGGCTCGCGCCGATCGAGATGCCGCCGGGGCTGCCCGCCGCTAGCGCCGTTGGGGAGGGGCGGGTATCGGGCCACCCATCCTCGAACCCGGAAATTTCCGCTTCACCTGTCGAATACGGCTTCTGGAACACGATTCCTGCAGGGTAGACCGTGATGAGTGTGACCCTCGGACGTAGGTTGCGCTGGAGATACGCCGCCGTGACCGACGTCAGCACCGGCGACGCGGCCTTGCCGGTCAGCGTGGCTTGCCACTGCAGGTAGCGGGCCTTCGGGCTTTGGATTTGCTGTCCGTCCTGGTTTCGATAGGGTTCGGACCACGGGCTCCACGTGTCGTCCGGTGTCTGGCTGTTCCCGGAGCGGGTCCGCAGGTCGATTTGGGTGCCCGGCGGGGTCGTCCCCTTCCAGCTGATCGCCCCCCAGCTCGACACCGTCTGCGTGTCGCGAATGTCAGATTCGTACGTGCCGCGGTCGGCGCGCCCCGGCGACAGCCGGAACACTTTTCCAGGGTTGGACGTGACGAAAAGCGTGTCCCCCCCGGGCATCGTGAGGAACCCGGTGACCTGCTGGGCCGGTGCGCGGCCGACCAGAGTGACCTGGGGCGGGTCTCCCGCCACGCGGAAGATCTTCCCCTTGTTCCCGGTGCCGATCAGCAGGCTGCCGTCGGGGGCGAATGCCACGTCGTAGGGCGTGTCGTCGGATGATTCCCAGACCGTGTCCCAGAGCCCGTCAGGCAGGATTCGGTACACCGCGCCCTTCGACCCGCGCAGGCCGATCTTCGCGGGTGTGGCCTTCGCGTCGGTGGTCGCGGAGACCCCGACGTCGATGATCGAGATCCCGGTGATCTCGGTGGTCACCAACGGGACCGGGACGGCACGCGCGGGCTCGGACGGCCCGGCTTCCGGCGCGCGGTCGTCACTGCCGGCCTTTGCGGCGACCGCCGTCGCGTAGATCACGCCCTTGTCGTCGAGCCGCAGCGAGTGAATCTCCCGGAATCCCGACTCGAGCAGGACGAACGCCTGGCCCCCACGGTCGATGCGGAAGACGCGGCCCGGCGATTCGGTCCCGGCCAGGAGGTTGCCGGCCTTGTCGAAGGTGAGCGCCATCACGTTGGTGGACCGTGTCTTGTAGAACACGGTGCCTTTCCCCTCTGGCGTGATCTTGTAGATGAGGCCCTTCTCTCCCGTCCCGGCAAAGACGTTGCCCGAGGTGTCGACCGCGAGCGACCAGATGTACTTGCCTTCGGGCTTGAAGAACGGCGTTGCGGTGCCTTTCGCGTCAACGCGGTAGACCTGCCCGTCGGGCGAAGCGGCGACGTAGAGCCCGCCGCCAGGCGCGGGGGCCAGCGCGTGGACCTCGAGCTCCGACGCGTCGTAGAGCGTCGCGGCCTTGCCGTCCTTGTCCACCCGGAACACCTTGCCCTCGTTGCCGCTGCCGACGACAACCGAGCCGTCGGGGCCCGGGATCATGGCCCAGAGAAACGGAGCGGACGAATCATGGATGAGCGAGGTTGGCGGGCCGAGCGAGAGCCGGCCGTCGTTGTCGAGCGAGAGGTTGTCGACCTCGCCCTTCAACAAATCGGCTCGCGTGGCGACCTGCCAGAAGACGGGCGTTGAGGCCGACACCAACGCCGCCGCGACGGACGCGATCACCGCGGCGAGCACGAGTCGAGCGTTTCGATGGGACATGCGATGGGTGTCGAGTAACGGTCAGTTGCCCTGGATGGTGATCGTCAGGATCCGGGAGCCGGAGACCACGCTGTCGGTGACCACTTCCCATTCGCCAACGATGGCGTTTCGCAGCGGCGAGAAACTGCCGCCGTTGCGGTCCGACTCCATCACCGCCAGCACGGAAGGGGGCAGCGACGAGAGGTTCTCCCCGTGGATGACGGCTCCCGCGTCCTGTCTCAGGAGGCGGATGTACAGCCGGCTGTTCTTCTTCGCCTTGTTCAACAGGCGGATCATCTGCTCGAGGGCGCGCGGCTGCGCCGTCCGCGCGTCGCGCTGTTCCCACTGCGCGAGCCGCCCGCCGTCCGTCACCATGACCGACAGCGACCCGGTCGCGTTCGCGGGGATGTCGATTGGAACCGTGCGCGTCACCTCTTCGCCTCGGTAGGTGCGCATCAGGAGCTTCAGGGGAACCGTGGTGCCGGGCCGAATCTTGACCGCGTCGAGCCACACGCGTTCGAGCGTCGCGGTGCGTGGCCGCTCGCTGGTGGTGATCTGCAGATCCACGCCGCCAAGTTCGACCGGTTCGACGTCGTTGCCAAGCAGGAGCGTGAGTGGCGCCACAACGTAGGCGGCCGCACCCACCGACGGCGATTCGCCGCCGAAGACATCGTCGAACGCCACCTCGCCGTGCTTGCGCACCCTCACCGTGCCTTTCACCGTGAACGTGGCGGCGCCGTACTCGCGCTCGTACGACGACAGCGTATTGAGGATCGACACGTATGTCAGGAGCGGCGTGAAGAGTTGATCGTTGACGATCTGGAAGTTGAACGTCTTCTTCAGCCCCCGCTCGGTGTCGAGGGAGATGCGGACGGGCACCATGTCTGGCCCCGGCCCCAGCGTGCCGGCCATCGCCGTCGGGCGGTCCTGCCGGAACGTGCCGATCGTCTCACCGGTCGTGGCGATCTTGATCGACGAGAGGAGGCTCGGCAGCAGGGCGTGGACGTACGCCCGGGTCATCGGCAACTGCGTCGTGCCCAGGTTGTAGAACGGGTGTCCGAACGCGTAGACCTGGTTGCCATCCACTTCGGTCACCGTGCCGGTCGCGCCCATCGTGAAGTCGCCGGTGATGAGGTTGACGCCGACAGCGTCGCCCGGTCGGAGTGCGGGTGTGCCGGCCGATGACGGCGGCACTCCCGCCGCCGGCGACCCGGGCGCACCGCTCGGCATCGGGACAAAGCCGGAATCGCGGAACGCCTCGGACACCGAATCGCGGACGCTGCCGGAGAAGCCGCCCAACGCCAGCGGCGTGGCGATGGGGCGCAGCAGCGCGCCGAGTTGCGCCGCACGCTGCTCTTCGACGAGCCCGAGGCCAAGCAGGCGCACGTCGGTCGGGTAGTCGGCAAACGGCTGCTGGAACCAGGCGAACGCCTCGCGGAGGACCTTGGTCATCTTCTCCTGCGTGATAGGCAGGTCGACCCGGTCCTTCCTGTCCACGGGAGTGCGCCGCGCCTGCGGCCCGGCCGATTCCACCATCTCCTGGATGGGCGTAATTCCGGCCAGCGGCTCCTTGGGGAACTGGCCCAGCGAGAAGGCCACGGCCCCGAGCAGCCGACCGTCCACGTAGACGGGGCTGCCGCTCATCCCGGCGATCACCCCGGTGTTCGCCAGCGGCCCGCCCTCGAGGCGGGCCAGGACCATGTTGCGCTGCGGGCCGTTGATGTTCCGCAACACACCGAGGATGTGAACGTTGAACTCGTCGACCCGGTCGCCTTCGAAGACCGTGCGCCCGACCCCAACCATGCCAGCACGAACCTCGTCCACGGACATGTAACGGGGTGCGGCTGCAGGCCAGGCAACCACCAGCAGGGCGATGACGACGACCGAACAGAGACTCCGAGGGTTCATGGAGAGGACTGACGTCCTGAGCAGTTCGGAATGAATACAGATCGGATCCAAATCCATTATAGGCGTAGAAACTGCTCAGTGGTCAAGGAGCGCGCCTCCGCGCGAACGCCGCGAGCATCGCTCGGCGAGCGCCACCCGGCGAACGCTCCACACCGGTGAACGCCACACCGGCGAGCGCCGCTCGGTTGACGCACCGCAGCGACTCTGGTAACGTGTCGTCTTCGGCTCGATCAACTCAGACCTCCGATGATGACCGAACGCCATCCCCGTCTTCGCGCATTCGAGAGCGCGCCGCGCGCCGGGGTGGAGGTGTCTTCGGTCTCGTCTCGTGGATGGTGGTGGTACGACACCCCTGAAGAGGTTTCTGTGTCCTGAGCCGCCCGAGCTTGTGACTGTTGAAAGCCTCTTCAGCCAGACGGTTGAAGAGGCTTTTTTCTTTTTTATGAACACCACCGGACTCTGCGTGACTGTGACCGCGCACACGATGGCCGAACTGCGGGCAGCGCGCGACCGGGCGGCCGCGGTTGCCGATGTCGTCGAGCTTCGCCTGGACGGCGTTCGCGACATCGACGTCGCGGGCGCCCTGGCCGGCCGACGGACAAGGGTGATTGTGACGTGCCGGCCCCGACGCGAAGGCGGCGCCTTCGACGGCTCCGAGGCCGAGCGCCTGGGCTTCCTCGAGCAGGCTGCGCGACAAGGCGCCGACTACGTGGACGTCGAGTGGGGGGCGGAGGTCGCTCCAATCCTGGCGCTGCGCGCAGGCCGGGGCATAGTCCTGTCCTCGCACGATTTCGGCGGCGTGCCGGCGGACCTGGCCGAGCGCTACCGCGCGATGCGGGGCACAGGGGCGGAGGTCGTGAAGATCGCGGTGACTGCGCACGCGCTGGTCGACAATCTTCCGCTGCTGGCGTTCGGCCGGGAGGCCACCGGGCGCGCGCCCGTGGCTCTCGTGGCGATGGGAATGCCCGGTCTGCCGAGCCGGATCCTGGCCGCGAGGTTTGGCTCCTGCTGGTCTTACGCGGGGGACGGCGTCGCCCCGGGACAGTTGCCGCCAGAGCGCCTGTTGTCCGAGTTCCGGTTCCGCGATGTCGGTTCGGCCACGCGGGTGTTCGGCATCGTCGGCCGCCCGGTCGAGCACTCGGTGTCGCCGGCGATTCACAACGCCGCCTTCGACGAGACAGGCTTCGACGGTGTGTACGTTCCGCTGGCGGCCAGGGATGCGGCCGACTTTCGGGCGTTCGCCGCGGCCGTCGATCTCGCTGGTGCCAGCGTCACGGCGCCGTTCAAGGTGGACCTGCTGCGCGGCTCGGAGAACGCCGATGCCGTGGCCCGCGCGTGCGGCGCGGCCAACACGCTGCGCATCGATGCCGGCCGCTGGTCGGTCCGCAACACCGACGTTGACGGGTTCCTGCATCCGCTCGATGGTCGCGGCATCGAGTTGCGGGGCGCGCGCGCCGCGGTCATTGGCACAGGTGGTGCCGCACGCGCCGTTGTCGTCGCCCTGTCGACCCGGGGCGCGGATGTCGTCGTCTACGGGCGCAACGGGGATCGGGCGGGGCGCATCGCGGCGCTGATTCCCGGAAGCCAGGCTCGAGCGGGTCTTCCCGAGCCGGGGAGTTGGGATCTGCTGGTCAACGCCACGCCGGTCGGGACGTGGCCGAACACCGTCGAGAGCCCGATCGGATCCGCCGCCCTCGAAGGCGGAAACCTTGTGTACGACCTCGTGTACAACCCCGTAGAGACGAGGTTGCTTCGCGACGCGGCCGCGGCGGGTTGCCGCGTGGTCGGCGGCCTCGAGATGCTCGTGGCGCAGGCCGCGCTGCAGTTCGAATGGTGGACGGCCACGTCGGCGCCGCGCGAGCGGATGCGCGCCGCCGCCGCCAACCGCCTGAGACAGATGACAGGTGCTGCATGAAGATCACGTCGTTCGCTGAATTCTCCGCGCTGGCCACGCAGGGCACGTTCGTGCCGGTCTGCAAGGAGATCATGGCCGACTTGCTCACTCCGGTGTCCGCGTTCCTGAAGATCGCGGAGCACTCGGACTACGCGTTCCTCCTCGAGAGCGTGGAAGGTGGCGAGCACGTCGGCCGCTATTCGTTCCTGGGGAAAGACCCCTTCCTCGTGTTGCGCGCGGATCTCGACGGTCGAACAACGATCGATCGCGCCGGCGTGACGAGCGAGACCACCGAACCGTTCATCCCGACGCTCCGTCGCCTGATGGCCGACTTCAAGTCGCCGGTCGTTCCCGATCTGCCCAGGTTCACCGGCGGCGCTGTCGGCTTCCTCGGGTACGACACCACCGCGTGGTTCGAGCCGGTCTCGCTCCAGGCCGCGGCAGGAGGAGACGAGGCGGAGCCTGCCGCGGGCTTCATGATGTTCGACACGGTCCTGGCGTTCGACCATGTGCGCCACCGGATCCTGATCATCTCCAACGCACGCGTCCAGCCGGGCGACGACCTCGGGTCGCTGTACCAGTTCGCGTGCGCCAAGATCGGGTTCCTCGAACGCGAACTGCAGGCGAGCCTCTCGCAGCCGATCAGCCGGCCGGGCGCGCCGCTGACCGTGCGGTCGAACATCACGCGGGAGCAGTTCGAAGCGGCGGTACGAATCGGTCAGGAGCACATCGCCGCGGGCGACATCTACCAGGTGGTGCTGTCACAGCGCTTCGAGGCGGATGTCGAGGTGGATCCGTTTACGGTCTACCGCGCCCTGAGGCACGTCAACCCGTCGCCGTACATGTTCTTCGTGCGGATGGGGAAACGCTCGATTGTCGGATCGTCGCCCGAGATGCTCGTGCGCGTCGAGGGGGACCGCGTGGAGACGCACCCGATCGCCGGGACGCGGCCCCGCGGGCACAACGACGCCGAGGACGTCCGGCTCGCCGAGGAACTGAAGGCGAGCGAGAAGGAACGGGCCGAGCACGTGATGCTCGTCGATCTTGGCCGGAACGACGTGGGACGGGTCGCCGAGTACGGCACGGTTCGCGTCCCGCAGTTCATGGGCCTCGAGCGGTATTCGCACGTGATGCACCTGGTGTCGGTGGTCGAGGGGAGACTTGCGAAGGAGTGCGACCGGCTGGACGCGCTCGTCTCGTGCTTCCCGGCCGGCACCGTCTCCGGCGCGCCGAAGATCCGGGCGATTGAGATCATCGCCGAGCTCGAGCCAGACCGCCGCGGCATCTACGCCGGCGCGGTCGGATATCTCGACTTCGCGGGAAACCTCGACTTCTGTATCGCCATCCGCACGATTGTCATGACCGGGACGAGGGCGCGCGTGCAGGCGGGCGCCGGTATCGTGATGGACTCGGTCCCTGCGGCCGAGTTCGACGAGACGTGCGACAAGGCCGAGGCATTGATGCGAGCGCTCGAGCTGGCGTCGGAAGGGTTGTGAGCCTATGCGCGTCCTCGTCATCGACAACTACGATTCCTTCACCTTTAACCTGGTTCAGTACCTTGGAGAACTGGGTGCCGAGGTGCTGGTGCGGCGCAACGACCAGGTGACGCTCGGCGGGGTGGCCGACGCGGCGCCCGACCGCATCGTGGTGTCTCCCGGCCCGGGGCACCCGGCCGATGCGGGCCTCATCGTCGAGGCCATCCGGTGCTTTGGCCGCACGACGCCGGTGCTGGGTGTCTGTCTCGGGCACCAGGCGATTGGCCTGGCCTTCGGCGGCGCCATCGTCCGCGCGCCGAAGCCGGTGCACGGCAAGACCTCGCTGGTTGAGCACGACGCCCGCGGCATCTTCGCCGGCGTCGCGTCGCCATTCGAGGCGGCCCGGTATCACTCGCTGGTGGTGTCTGAGGAGGCCTGGCCGTCCGAACTCGTCGTGACGGCCAGGACGCGGGACGATGCGATCGTGATGGGGCTGCGGCACCGGGAATGGCCGGTTTTCGGCGTCCAGTTTCATCCCGAGTCGATCCTGACCGGCCCGGGCCACCAGATCCTCCGGAACTTCCTGCAGGGCTGACGCGCATGTTCCACGAACTGCTCGAGAAGCTGGCGCGACGCGAGGACCTCTCGGCCGACGAGGCATCGGCCGCGATGGCCGAGATCATGGACGGCACGGTCAGCGAGCCGGCCATGGCCGGACTGCTCATGGGGCTCGCGATGAAGGGCGAGCGCCCGGCTGAGATCGTCGGCCTCGCGAGGACGATGCGCGAAAGGGCCGTGCAGTTGTCGAAGACATACGACGATGCGGTGGACTTGTGCGGGACGGGCGGCGACCGCGCGGGCACGTTCAACATCTCCTCGGTCGCCTCTCTCGTCGTCGCCGCGTGCGGCGCGCGCGTGGCGAAGCACGGCAATCGATCCGTGTCGAGTCGGTGTGGAAGCGCCGACCTGTTCGAGGCGCTCGGCGTGCCGGCGGCTGTCCCCCCCAGGTGCGTGGAGCGGATGCTCGACGAGGCCGGGATGGCGTTCCTGTTCGCTCCGATCTTCCATCCGTCGATGCGGCACGCGGCGCCGGTGCGTCGCGCGCTCGGCCTCCGCACCGCCTTCAACCTGCTCGGTCCGCTCACCAATCCCGTGCGGCCGCGGCGCCAGCTCGTCGGCGTGCCGCGGCCCGAGCTGACCGAGCTGATCGCGCGGTCGCTGTTGCTGCTCGGTTCCGAGCGGGCGTGGGTCGTTCATGGCGCCGACGGCCTCGACGAGATCTCTACTGTGGGGTACACGAAGGTGTCCGAGTGCCGCCACAAAACGGTGAACACGTTCTATGTACACCCGGCCGATTACGGGCTGCCGCGGGCCGCTCCCGAGTCGATTCGCGGCGGCGATGCGGCCGCCAACGCGGAGACCGCGCGGACGGTGTTGGCCGGAACTCCAGGCGCGCCGCGCGACGTCGTGTTGCTCAACGCCGGGGCGGCGCTGCTGGTGGCCGGGGCGGCGCCGACGGTGAGGGAAGGAATCGCGATGGCGGCTGACGCCATCGACAGCGGGCGCGCGTCGGGCGTGCTGGCGAAGATGGTGGCATTGTCCGCGGGTGCCTGGTCATGACGCGAGCCGTCGGCCCGGACCTGCTCGGCGCGATCGTGGCGGCGACCCGCCGGACGGTGGAACTCCGGCGTGCGCGCGAGCCTCTGGACCTGATGGCGGCGGCAGCCGACAGGCGATGTCCGGAAGGCGACCGCTTCGTCGAGCGGCTCTCGCGTCCGTCGGGGCTGAACGTGATCGCCGAGTGCAAGCGGCGTTCGCCGAGCCGCGGGGTGCTGCGCGCCGACTACGACGCGGGCGCGATTGCCGAACGGTACGAGGCGCACGGAGCGGCCGCGGTCTCGGTGCTGACGGAGCCGACCTTCTTCGACGGCTCGCTGGAGGACCTGCGGTCCGTGCGGTCCCGCGTCGGCCTGCCGTTGCTGCGGAAGGACTTTGTGATCGATGAGTATCAGCTGGTCGAAGCTTGCGCGGCGGGTGCCGACGCGGTGCTGCTGATCGTGGCCGCGCTCGAGCCGGCCATGCTTCGCGCGCTCCACGACCGGGCGACCGCGCTGGGTCTTGCCGTGCTCGTCGAAGTTCACGATCGCGATGAGTTGGAGGTCGCAATCGACATGGGGCCGCGACTGATCGGCGTGAACAACCGGAACCTGAGAACGCTCGAGGTCAACCCGGCCGCCTCGCTGGAGATGATTGGGCAGATACCCGATCACGTGGTGGCGGTGGCCGAGAGCGGTCTGCGCCATCGCGACGACCTGCGGCGTCTCCGCGACGCGGGGTACGACGCGTTCCTGGTGGGTGAACGGCTGGTGTCGTCGCCCGATCCCGGCCAGGCCCTGGGTGAATTGCTGTGATGTGTGTGAAGATTTGCGGAATCACGCGGGAAGAGGACGCTCGCCTCGCAGTGGAGCTTGGCGCATCGGCGGTCGGATTCGTCTTCTGGCCGGGGAGCCCGCGCTTCATCGAACCCGATCGCGCGCGCAGGATCGTCGAGCGACTGCCGCCGTTCGTCGCTGCCGTCGGCGTGTTCGTGGACGACACCGTCGAACACATGCGTCGCCTCGTCAAGGAGGTTGGCCTGTCGGCCGTCCAGTTGCACGGGGCGGAGACGCCGGCCAACGCCTCGCGTCTCGGCGTCCGCGTCATCAAGGCGGTGCGGGCCGATCAGCAGGGCCTCGGCGCGCTTGACGCCTGGCCGGAAACCGTGACCCTGCTCGTGGATGCTGCGGATGCGGGGCGTCGCGGGGGGACCGGTTCGATCGTCGATTGGGGAATGGCGGCCAGGATGGCCGCGCGAAGGCCGCTCATGCTGGCCGGCGGCTTGACGCCAGAAAACGTCGCGCACGCGATTCGCGCGGTGCAACCGTTCGGTGTCGATGTGTCGTCGGGGGTGGAGTCGGCCCCGGGCGTCAAGGACCATCAGAAGATGCGCAGGTTCTTCGGGGCAGTCCGCGGCGCTGCGGCTGGATTGCTGCCGGCGTTCGGCCGCCGCGACCCGGACGCGCGTGGCTACTTCGGGGCGTTCGGCGGCAGGTTCGTGCCCGAGACCCTCGTCGCACCCGTGGAAGTGCTGGAAGAGGCCTACCTCGAGGCAAGAGCCGACCCCGCGTTTGCCGTGGCGCTCGCCGAACTGCTGGCGCACTACGTGGGCCGTCCGACACCGCTGACCGAAACCGTCCGCCTGACGAAAATGGGGGCAGCCCCCTTTTCCGGTGGCGCACGGATCTTTCTGAAGCGCGAAGACCTGGCGCACACCGGCGCGCACAAGATCAATAACGCGCTGGGGCAGGCCCTGCTCGCGCAGCGGATGGGGAAGTCGCGGGTCATCGCCGAAACGGGGGCAGGGCAGCACGGCGTGGCCACGGCCACTGCGTGCGCGTTGCTCGGCCTCCGGTGCGAGGTGTACATGGGCGCCAAGGACATGGTCCGCCAGGCCCCGAACGTCGCGCGGATGGAGTTGTTGGGCGCTCGCATCCGGCGCGTCGACGGCGGATCGCGCACGCTGAAGGACGCGATCAACGAGGCGATGCGCGACTGGGTGGCCAACGTCCAGGACACCTACTACCTGCTCGGTTCGGTGTTGGGACCGCATCCATACCCGTTGATGGTTCGCGAGTTCCAGTCGGTCATCGGTCTGGAGGCCAGGCGGCAGATCCTCGCGCAGGCAGGCCGGTTGCCCGACACGGTCGTCGCCTGCGTGGGCGGCGGCAGCAACGCCATCGGCATCTTCGACGCGTTCCTGGACGATTCCTCGGTCCGGCTGGTTGGCGTTGAAGCGGGTGGAGAAGGCCTGGTCCCTGGGCGGCACGCCGCGCGTTTTGCCGGCGGCAGCGCTGGGGTGCTCCAGGGCACGCGCACCTACATCCTGCAGGACGCGAACGGCAACATCGAGGCCACGCACTCGGTCTCGGCCGGCATGGATTACGCGGCCGTCGGCCCCGAGCACGCGTGGCTGCGCGACCAGGGGCGAACGGAGTACACCCTCGCGAGTGACGACGATGCGCGGACGGCGTTTCGGGACCTGGCGCGGCTCGAGGGGATCATCCCGGCGCTCGAGTCGGCTCACGCGGTGGCGGCAGCCCGCCGGGTGGCGCAGGACCTGGGCCCGAGCGGTGTCGTGCTGGTGAATCTGTCCGGCCGTGGCGACAAGGACCTGGAGACGATGATGGAGAGTGAGGGCGATGTCGCGTCTTGACGACACATTTGCCGCTTTGCGTGCACGCCGCCGGACGGGACTGATCACCTACGTGACGGCTGGGGATCCCGACCTCGATCGATCCGCCTCGGTGCTTCAGGCGTTGGATCGTGCCGGCGCGGACGTGCTCGAGGTCGGCGTGCCGTTCTCCGACCCGGTGGCGGATGGGCCGGTCATCGAACGGGCCGCCGAGCGGGCGCGCGCCGCGGGCGGAACGCTGACCTCGACGCTCGTTCTGATCGAACGGATTCGTCCTGGCATCCGGGCACCCATCGTGCTGTTCACCTACGTGAACCCGCTGGTCGCGATGGGCGAGCGCGCGTTTGCCCGTCGCGCCGCGGCCGCCGGCGTGGACGGCGTGCTGGTGCTCGACCTGCCGGTCGAGGAGGCCGACGCGTTCAGGGCCACGCTCACAACGGCCGCGATCGACATGATCTTCCTGCTGAGCCCGACGACGACCGATGAACGGATTGGACGGGCGGCGGCGCTCGGCCGGGGGTTCCTCTACGCGATCTCGCGCCTTGGCGTCACCGGTGCGCGTGATACGCTGCCGGAAGGCGCAAGGGAGCTTGTCGCGCGGATTCGGGTCCGCACGACGCTGCCCGTCGCGCTCGGATTCGGCCTGTCGCGACCGGAGCACATCCAGCAGGTCGGCGCCTGGGCCGACGCGGCCGTCGTCGGGAGCGCGCTGGTGAGTGTCATCGCGGAGGCGGCGGATTCGCCGGACCTTGTGGAGCGGGTTGAGCAGTATGTGCGATGGCTGAA
The DNA here is from genome assembly GCA_017883185.1 of Acidobacteriota bacterium. Lineage (GTDB taxonomy): Bacteria > Acidobacteriota > Vicinamibacteria > Vicinamibacterales > Fen-181 > FEN-299. Next base: position 18,563 of record JADGOB010000011.1, on the reverse strand, counting down.
AGGGGCGGGCAGCGGCACCGCTACAACGGGACAGCTGTGACGCTCGAGAGTCTCAGGCAGCGGATCGATGAGCTCGACGAGCAGATCGTGCGGCTGTTGAACGAGCGGGCGAGGTGTGCGCTTCAGATCGGGCAGACCAAGAAGACCATGGAGTTGCCCATGTATCAGCCCGAGCGCGAAGCGGAGGTGCTTCGCCGCGTCCGGGCGGCGTCTGTCGCCGGCGGCGGGCCGCTCGGGCCGGAGGCGATCGCGCGGCTGTTCGAGCGCATCATCGACGAGGCTCGAGGGCTGGAACTGAAGGCGGTGCGCTAAGTGGGCCGCAGTCGAAGGAGGGGAGCGTGGTTGTCGTAATGGCGGAGGGCGCAACCGACGCCCAGGTCGAACAGGTGGTCGGGCAGTTGGTCGCGATGGGCTTCGACGTCCACCGTTCGACCGGTGCCGCGCGTGTCATCCTCGGCGCCGTCGGCGGCAGCGAGCGCGCAGAGCCGGCGCTCATCGAGTTGCTCGACGGCGTGCGCGAGGTCGTCCGTATTACCGAGCCCTACAAGCTGGCGAGCCGGAGCTTCCGGCCCGAAGGCACCGTGGTCACGATTGGCGACGTGCGGATTGGCGGCGACGAGGTCGTGGTGATGGCGGGCCCCTGCGCGGTCGAATCCGAGGCCCAGGTGCGGGCGGCGGCGGCCGCGGTGAAGCGGGCGGGCGCCAAGATCCTCAGGGGTGGCGCTTTCAAGCCGCGCAGCTCTCCGTACAGCTTCCAGGGGCTCGGAGAAGAGGGCCTTCGGCTGCTCCGATGGGCGGCCGACGAGCAGAACCTCAAGGTCGTTTCCGAAGTGATGGATGTGGCTCAGGTCGAGCTGCTGGCCCGCTATTCCGACGTCATGCAGGTCGGCGCCCGGAACATGCAGAACTTCACGCTGCTCCGCGAACTGGGCCACCTGCGGAAGCCCATCCTGCTCAAGCGAGGCATCGCGGCAACGATCGAGGAATGGCTCTTGTCGGCCGAGTACGTGCTGGCGGGCGGCAACCCCGACGTGATCCTCTGCGAACGCGGCATCCGGACGTTCGAGAACTACACGAGGAACACGCTCGACATCTCCGCGATTCCCGTCGTGAAGAAGCTGAGCCACCTTCCGATCATTGCCGACCCGAGCCACGGCACCGGGCGCCGCGACAAGGTGGCCCCGATGGCGCGTGCGGCGGTGGCGGCGGGCGCCGACGGCCTCATCATCGAGGTGCACTGCGATCCGGATCACGCGCTCAGCGACGGCGCGCAATCGCTGTTCCCTGCGCAGTTCGATCGCCTGATGGCCGAACTGCGGATCATCGCTCCAGCGATTGGCCGTAGCATCTGCGTGGAGCCGGTGACTCGCCGCGGGTGGGCAAGATAGGGCAGAGAGCCCGCAGCGGACCGCGAACAGCGGGCAGCAGACAGCAGGCAGCGGGCAGCAGACAGCAGACAGCGAACGCGACACGTCTATGACCGACTCGTCACGCATGCTTCCCATGGTGCCTGAGGGCGCAACCGGCGCGGCGCCGATCTTCGAGCGAATCGCGGTGGTGGGCCTCGGCCTGATCGGCGGGTCGATTGCGCTCGCGGTCCGCGAGGCTTGGCCGCAGGCGCTCGTGATCGGCGTCGATCGAAACGTTGTCCTCGAGAAAGCGATGGTCCGCCACGCCATCGATGTGGCGTCCGAAGATCTGATGATCATCTCGGAGGCCGACCTGGTCATCCTGGCCGCACCCGTCGGCCAGATCCTCGACCTGCTGGCGACCATGCCCGAACGGATCGCCGCCGACGCTGTGGTTACCGACGTGGGGAGCACGAAGCGCGCGATCGTGGAGGTGGCCCGGACGCTTCCTGCGCGTCTTGCGTTCATCGGCGGCCACCCGCTAGCCGGCGCGGCGCACGGGGGCATCGACGCGGCACGTCGCGATCTGTTCACCGGCCGTCCCTGGCTGTTCATCGCGGGAGCGGGTGAGCAGGTTGAGACGGTTGGCCGCCTGTCTGCCTTCGTGCAGGGCCTGGGTGCGAAGCCGGTGACACTGCCGTCAGCCGCCGCGCACGACCGGTTGGTGGCGTTCCTCAGCCAGTTGCCCCAGTTGACCGCGTCCGCCCTGATGTCGGTGGTTGGAGAAGGTGCGGGAGAGGGGGGGCTGGAACTGGCTGGTCGCGGGTTGGTGGACACGACGCGCCTGGCCGCGAGCCCCGCGGACATCTGGCGCGACATCTGCGCCACCAACGCCGACGAGATCGGTTCGGCGCTCGACGAGTTGATCGCGGTGCTTCAGGCCTTGCGACAGGGTCTGCACGACGGCCCGACGATCGACCGGGTGTTCACCGCCGCCAACGAGTGGCGGACGCACCTGCGCAATGGGGCCCCCTACTTCCGGGCCGGCAGGTAGGCGCCCACCTCTCTGAGCCAGTCTTCGAAGGCGGGGGCCGCGCGGCCTCCTCGCCTGCCAGTGGAGGCATGGGAACTTCCGGACCCTCCCGCTCGTCCGATTGACATGAGCCGGCTCGACGCCGATCCTTTATCCGTGCACCATGTTCCCTGGTCCCTGGTCCATGTTCCCTGAACCCTGATCCCTTGATCCCTAACTCCTGACTCCTGAATCCTCCCTGTGACTGACGCTGAGCTGGTGGAACGGACACTCGCCGGGTTCGAGGACGGCTTCCAAACCCTGGTGGCGCGCCACCAGCGCAGCGTTTACAACCTGCTGGTGCGGATGCTCCGGAATCCGGCACTCGCGGAGGATCTGGCGCAGGACACGTTCCTCAAGGTCTTCTCGCACCTTCGTTCGTTCGATCCCCGTTTCAAGTTCTCCAACTGGATCCTGCGGATTGCCCACAACGCGGCCATCGACACGATACGTCGGCGTGGCCCTCAGGAGTCGTCGATCGACGAACCCAAACCGGGCGAGCAGCGACGGATCGACGAGGCGCTGGTGGACCCGCGCAGCGACGATGCCTCGAAGCGGGTGGAGCAGCGCGACCTGGCGCGCGTGCTCGACGCCGCCCTGGAGCCCCTGCGGCCCGAGTACCGGCAGGCGGTGGTGCTCCGGTACCAGGAGGACCTCAGTTACGAGGAAATCGCGGAGATTACCGGGGTTCCGCTGGGAACGGTGAAGAGCAATCTTCACCGGGCCCGGGCGGAAATGGCGGAGTTTTTGAAACGCCATGGATTCAAGTAGTTGCCGTGAACCAAGGTTGCTGCAACCCGGGCGGTGGGGCCTGCGTAGGAACGGACAGGATGGCCGGTATGAGCGATTGGGACGCCGACGAACTGACGAGGTGGCTGGCCGCAGAGCAGGATGATGCCTGTGACCAGGCCGACGCGCTGTTCGCCCGCGTGGCCTCCAGCCACTGGCGACCCATCGAGGCCCCTTCCGGACTTGCGGTGCGGATCATGGCGGCCGTTCCGACAAGGCGTCCGGCCTCCGATCTGGCCGCGCCCTGGTGGGTCCGCCTCACGGTTGCCGCGGCGCTTCTCGTCCTGGGTCTCGCGCCGGCGGCTGTCTCGCCGGGCCTCCTGTTCGACCTCGCTTCGAACTTCGTCACGGTTCTCGCCCGGCTGACGCACGGGGTCGTGACGTCGGGCTCCGCGGCGCTCGGCGTCTGGGGGGTCTCGTGGACCTTGCTGACGACGGTCGGGCGGGCCGCCGTGGTCGTGACCACCGCCGGGGCCGCCCCGATGTTCATTGTGGCTAACCTGCTGGTCGCGTCTGCGGCCTTCGTAGGACTCACGCGTCTCCTGGCTCCCCGAGAGGATTGTTACTGATGCTGCGCACACCTTCGTCTCTCACTCGCCAGCTCGTGGCGGTCCTGGCGATCACCCTCGGGTTGACCGCGATCGCGGCTGCCCAGGAGCCCGCCGATTCGACGAATTCGGCGGCTCGTCCCACCACGTCGGCCGAGCGCAGGGTGCGCGACGCCGTCCTTGGGCGCTTCCGCGTGCTGCCTGTTCAGAACGGCATCGTGCTGGTGCCGCTATCGCGCATCGAGGGCGTCGATAACGTCGAACTGCGCGAAGGGACGATTGCCATCAACGGCCACGTCGCCACGGGCGGAGAGGTTCGCCAGCGACTCGGCCGAGATGCGGAGGCCGTGCTGGAGTTGTCGTATCTCGAGCTGGCCGACCAGCAGCGGATCCTGCTCCCCAGGGAAGGCGGCGGCCGGCAGGACACTCCGTCCGCGGCCTCCGAGCCAGTCGAGCCGCCTATAGCTCCCGAGGTCCCCGCGTCTCCCGTACCGTTCGAACCCGATCGGACGTTCCGGCGGGAGACAGATGCTCGCATTCGCATCGGCGGCGATATCGTCGTGGACGAGGACGAGCAGGTCAACAGTGCGGTGGTGACTGTCGGCGGCTCGATCACCATCAACGGGCGCGTGCGCGATGACGTGGTGTCGATTGGCGGCAACGTGCGGCTTGGTCCTCGCGCCGATGTGCGCGGCGACATCACGGTGGTGGGCGGGACATTCGTGCGCGACCCGGGTGCACGCGTCCGCGGCAAGGTGAACGAGGTGGCGTTCTCGTTCCCGTCGATTCGTATCAGGCCTGGCTGGGATTTCCACGCGTTGCCGTGGTTCGACGCCGGGTCCTGGCGCGTCTTCAGGCTGTTCGGCAGCGTGCTCCGCGTGGCGCTGTTCACCCTTCTGGCCACGCTGTTCCTGCTGCTCGCCCCGCGGGCGGTCCAGCGGGTGGAAGTCGCGGTCAGGACTCAGCCGTGGAAATCGGCGCTGACCGGCCTGCTGGCGCAGTTGTTCTTCGTTCCGCTGCTGGTGTTGACCGTCGTCGTGCTCGCCGTCTCGATCATCGGGATCCCGCTGCTGGTGCTCGTCCCGTTCGGGGTCCTCGCGTTCTTCGTTGCGCTGCTGCTCGGGTTCACCGGCGCCGCGTGCGGGCTCGCCCGTGTGGCCCAGCACCGGTTTGGGTCGTCGGCGCCGAGCGGGTTCGCGCTGCTGATCGTGGGATTGGTCATGATCTGGGGCCTGACCGTGCTGGGCCGGATCGTTGGCCTCGGCGGCGGTCCGCTGGCGGTGATGGGCACGTTGCTCGTGTTCTCCGGCTTCGTCGTCGAGTACGCCGCATGGACCGTCGGACTCGGCGGCGCGCTCCTGACGAGTTTCGGTCGCTACGGGGCGCTGCCGGTGACGGTTCCACCGGTGCCTCCTGTGGCTCTGGAGCCCCTGGGCACTGAGGTCCCCCCCGTCCCACCGGACTCAGACTTTCGGGACTTGTAAGAAGGAAGCCGTGGCCAGTCTGTGAAGGGAGACAGACTCGATGTGGCAGGGCCGGCGTAGACCACCGAGGCGCGACCCTACGTCGCGAAAGGTCCAACCGGATTCGGGGTGAGGACGCTCGTGGAACTCGCTCGCTCGATGGCGGGGTAGCGGCTACCGGTTCGAGATCCGAGCGGAGCCAGCGAGGCGCGACAGCCAGAGTGCGAACAGGTCCCGCAGCGCCGCGGACTGGTCGGCAGGTCCGATCACCTGGTAGTGCAGCACCGCGTCACCTGCCACCTGCACGAACTTTCCCTCGACGAACAGGCGGGTGCCGAACGAGGTGATCGTTCGCTGGTAGCGATCCGGTTCCTCGTCGAGCGGCGTGCCGCAGGCGGTGGCCGCCCTCGCGGCCGTCAGGCCTGACTGTCTCACGACTGCCGCGCGAACGCTGCGCGTGAAGTCGGCGAGTGGTGACGCCGTGACCGCGTCCGAGACCGGCGGGAGTCCCTCGCACGGGAGCGGTCCGTCAGGTTCCTGTCTCCAGCCTGCGGGGATCTTGACCTCCGCCAGCAGCGACGAGGGATCGAGGCCAACGGCCGGCGCCCACGCGGCCGGGCGCGGAACGGTGGGGGCGTGTCGGCGAAGCGCCTCACCCTCGATCGAGGCCAGCGATGCGCGGAAGACCGACGCGTTGTAGGCCATCAGGTTCGGCGGCCCCACGTAGCGGGCGAGGATCTTCTCCTCGCCCAGCTCGATCACGGCGTACTCCATCCGAACATTGGTGCCGTCGGGCCAGGTACCGCTCACTCGACCGACCACTCCGCGGCGTCCGCCGATCGGTCGCGCACGCTGGGATGGCGCTCCCTCAGGTGCAAGCGGCTCGAGCGTCTGCCCGGTGACGAGCGCGTCCGCCAGGCGGATCGCGTCCCAGGGAGACACGAGGCGGTCCACGTGCAGGGTCGGGGAGACCAGCGGGCTGCTGCCGGTATCCACGTGGGTGCGAAGCGGCGACGAGTCGCTGACGCCCCACGGCAGTCGAACGCGCAGTCCCTTCGATTCTGGCGCTTGTACCGGTCCGAGCGCGACACGCCTTGCGGGCAACTGGCCGTCGAGGCCGTTGGTTTCGAGGAACTCCTTGACCAGGTTGATTGGGACCGCGAAACCGATTCCCGTACCGTTGCCGACACTCGCCAGGCGCCGGCTGACGATGCCGACGACGTAGCCGTCGAGGTCCACGACCGGGCCGCCGCTGTTCCCGGGGTTGACCGCAGCGGACGTCTGGAGGAACCGGCGCTGTCCCTGGGTGTCGATGCGATAGGCGGAGAAGTCTCCGTGGCTCACGCTGGCGTCGGGTGCCGTCGTTACCGTCATGGGCCGGCCGATCTCCACGTCCTGCCCGAACGGATACCCGACCGTCTCGAGCTCGTCGCCGGGCTCGAGCGCGTCCGAGTCGCCCAGGTCGAGCGTGGGGAAGCTCGCGCCGCTGATCGAGAGCACCGCGATATCGAGGTCAGGGTTCGACGCGACGACCGTCGCCTCGTATGGGCCTGACGCCGGCAGGCCATCTGGTCCGCCGGTGGCCGGGAGCATCGCCTCGATGCGGCGAACCCGCACGAGGACCTTTGCCTTCTTTCCCTCAACGAGTCCCGTGCGTTCGCCGTCGCTGATGACGTGATGGCACGTGAGGATCTGGCCGATCGAGGAGAACAGGAAACCGGAGCCGGTCGCGATCTCCACGTTGGTTCGCTGGAGCCGCGTCCGGGCGATCGGCGTCGTCTCCCGGTCCGCCACGACTTCGATGTCGCCGATCACCCGGAGGAACACCGTAGCCCGGCTCGAATCTACCGCCCCGGCGCCGCGGCCACGAGAGGCCATGGCGGTGGTGCCGTGCACGAGGCACGCGGCCACGGCGGCAAGACGGAAGACACGAACAGCAGCGTGTTGGAACATCACGGCTCGGGTTCGATACGCTCAGGCCAGGGCACGGTCAGCTAGGTCCGGGGCCGGGGAGGCTGAGTGAGTTGGAAGGTCTCGTCGACCGGGCTGTCCTGATCGCGGCTGTCCTGCCAACGCCGGAACATGATGAAGGCGGCTCCGAGGAGGAAGCCGAACACGACCGCGCCCACCAGAAAGATCCCCGTGATGCCGATTGAGCCCATGAGGACATCAGCAACGCTGATCTCCTTCGCAGGCTGCTCGACCACCTTGACGATGAAGGGAGTGAATGGCGGTAAGGGTTGACCGAAGAACACCAGGCGATTGTACCACGCGGTCCGGGTGCCGCTACTGGTGCAGGACGACCTGGGCGTTCTTCAGGGAGCGCTGGTAGCCGCGCACCGCGTCGAACAGAGCCTGCGCGATGCGCTGGCGATAGGCGCCGCTCTTGAGGAGACGGGCCTCCTGGGCGTTGGTAATGAATGAAATCTCCGCGAGCACGCTTGGCATCGACGCCCCGATCAGGACCACGAACGGCGCCTGCTTGACCCCGTGATCGCGCAGCCCCTTGTTCGCGCCGCTCAACCGGGCCGCCATCGCCCGCTGGATGAGGCCCGCGAAGCTGCGCGACTCGTCGAGCTTGCTGTTCAGCGTGATCGCCCTGACGATCTCGGGGAGGTTGTTCATCGTCCGGCCGGTGGCGGCGTTCTCGCGGGCCGCGACGGCCGCGGCGTCGAGATCGGTCGCGAAGTTGAGGAAATAGCTCTCGATTCCGCGCGCGTTCTGGTTCCGGCTGGCGTTGGCGTGGATCGACAGGAACAGGTCCGCCTGTTCGCGGGTGGCAATCGCCGGCCGCTCTTCGAGAGGGATGAACTCGTCGGTTCGGCGCGTCAGGACCACGCCGAAGCCCGCGTCGCGCAGGAGGGCTTCGAGCCTGAGCGCCACGTCGAGGACCACCTCGGCCTCGGAAATGCCCGGGCCGATCGCCCCGGGGTCGTGTCCGCCGTGCCCAGGGTCGATCACGATCTTCGAGGCTCCGAGGCCGAGTTGGCGTGCGAGCGAGTACGAATCTCGCTCGGCGACGGGCGGGGGCGCTGTCTGGTCCGCAAAGATCGGCGCCGGTTTCTTCGGTGCCGCCGTCCTGGCCAGCGCCGTTGACGCTGGTGGTGTGGGTGCGGGCAGCGTGAATGCGGGTGGCGAAGGCTGCTCGGTGGCGTGGGCGAAGAACGAGGAGGGCAGAGCGTCCGCGACGGGAGCGATGAGACGCGCAGACGGTAGAACCAGTGCGTGGGAGGGGAGTGGTTGCGGGAGCCACTCCGGATCGACCGGGGCTCGAGTCGCCCGAGTCGCGCGCGCTGAAGCAGGCGGACTGCTCTTCGCACTCGTTGGGCCGGGCCGCATGGATGGCGCCGCAACTTCCGGCAGAGTCGGCGGGTTTCCGGGAGGCGCGTCAACCGTTTCGGGCGCCGTGGTTGCTGCGGGCGGCGCTGCGGGCGGCCTCACGGGCGGACCCGCCGGCGCGGCAGCGGGAGATGGTGTCGGGCTGGCGGGCTTCGGTAGGGGAACCGGCACCGTCCGTTCGCAGTCCACCACGATCCGATACGGGCGTTCGAGCGTCGAGACGGTGTAGCGCGCGACGCCATCGAGATCCACAACGACGCGCGTCACCTGATTGGGGTGGATGCCGACCCGCACGCGGCGGACGATGTCGTCGTGGTAGAAGAGGGTGCCTTCGGGCACCAGGTGGCCAGGACGGGTATTTGACAGATCAAGATTGACGCGATGCGGGTTCTCGACGCGCTCGGTTCGATACGTCGTCGGCTCGTCCAGTTCGATGGTCACCCGAACCCGGTCTCTCATCGAGGTGCGCCGGATCTCGCGGAGCACAACCGCTTTCCGCCGGGCTGGCCGCGGTGCGGGCGTTGAGGACGGCGCCGGCCTCTCGACGTCCGCCACCGTCTTGGGCCCGTGCATCCGCTCGAGCACGTCGCGGGCCTTGCGCACGAGCGGGCTCGATGGGTACTGATCGACCAGCAACTCGAGCATGCGACGCGCCGTGGACCGATCGCGCTCGTCCCCGAATCGTTCGAACGCGTCACCGGCGACAATCGCCCCCTGCCACAGGGCGTTGTCCACGTAGCCGGACGTCGGGAACCGTCGCACGACGGCGTCGTAGGCGCTCACCGTCGCGCGGTAGTCCTTGACCGATGACCGTGCCTTGACCGGGGCCGCGCGCAACGCCTGTTCCCGCAGGACCGCGGTGGTGTACAGTTCGCGAACGGTCTGGGGCGCAGCTTGCCCGTTCCGGCCGCCGTCAGCCAGCACGATCGCCAGGAGCGCACAGACGCGGAAAGCGTGCTTCACCTGATTTGTGCGTCCACTTCGTCGAAGTAGCCCTTGTCTACCAGCACTTCGCGCGCCTTACTGCCGTCGGCGGGGGAGACCAGCCCTTCGGCTTCCATCATGTCCACGAGCCTCGCCGCGCGGCTGAACCCGATTCGGAGGCGCCGCTGCAGGTAGGAGATCGATGCCTGTCCGGAGCCGACCACGATGCGCGCCGCCTCGTCGTAGAGGTCGTCCTTCTCGAACGCCACGGCGTCGGCCACCTTCGCCTCTTCCGTAATCAACTCGTTGTAGACCGGCTTGGCCTGCTTGCGGAGGAACGCCGCCAGCCGGGCGCTCTCCTGTTCGGAGATATACGGCCCGTGCAGGCGGATGAGGCGCGACGACGCGGGCGGCAGGAACAGCATGTCGCCGCGGCCCAGCAACTGCTCCGCGCCGTTGCCATCCAGGATCGTTCGCGAGTCCACCTTCGACATCAGGCGGAACGAGACGCGCGCCGGCAGGTTCGCCTTGATCAGCCCGGTGACGACGTCCACCGACGGCCTCTGCGTCGCCAGGATCAGGTGGATGCCGACCGCGCGGGCCATTTGCGCCAGCCGCGCGATTGATTCCTCCACGTCGCTGCTCGCCACCATCATGAGGTCGGCGAGTTCGTCGATGACCACGACGATGTAGGGCAGGGTTCGGAATTCTTCGCCCTCCTCGGGTTCCCGCTTCTGCTCGAGCGCCTGCCGGATGTTGCGGTTGTACTGCTCGATGTTCCGAACGCCTTCCGCCGCAAGCGTCTTGTAGCGCTCTTCCATCTCGCGGACCGCCCAGGCGAGCGCGTTCGCCGCCTGCTTGGGGTCAACGACCACCGGCGTGAGGAGGTGCGGGATCTGCTCGTACATCCCCAGTTCCAGGCGCTTGGGGTCGATCAGGATCAGGCGCACCTCTTCGGGCGTCGCCCGGTAGAGGATGCTCGTGAGCATGCTGTTGATGGCCACCGACTTGCCGGTACCGGTAGAGCCGGCCACGAGCAGGTGCGGCATCGTGGCGAGGTCCGCCACGTAGGGCTCGCCGTGGATCGTCTTTCCCATGGCGATGGTCAGCTTCGATCCCGAGCGCCGGAAGACGTCCGACTCGAGGATGTCGCGCAGCGAGATCTGCTCGCGATTCGTGTTCGGGATCTGGATGCCCACCGTGGACTTGCCCGGGATCCGTTCGATCAGTACCGACTCGGCCTTCAGCGCGAGCGACAGGTCTTCGGCCAGTCCTGTCACCTTCGCGTACTTCACGCCCGCATCCGGCTTGAACTCGAACGTGGTGACCACCGGCCCGGGGTGGATCTGCACGACGCTGCCGGCGACGGAGAACTCGTGGCACTTTTCCTCGAGCAGGCGGGCCGAGTCCATCAGTTCGCGCTCGTCGATCTTGTGCTCGCTCTTCGGCGCGTCGAGCAGCGCGAGGGGCGGGAGCATGAAGCCGTCCCGCTTCTTCTCGATCGGCGTCCGCGATTCGAAGTCCGGCCCGACAGCCGCGGGGACGGCCTTGCCGGTGTGCTTGGCGATGTCCGCCGGGCGGGCGATCGCCGGCGTCACCCGCGGGCGGTCAGCCGGCGCGGGATCGGCCGGGGCCGGCCGGCTCTTTTCCGTCGCCGCCGCTTTGGGCGTTGCCGCGGGCCGTTCCGGCACCGCGGCCCTGGCCTGGGCGGCCTTGACCTCCTCCGGGTTTCGCGCCGTGTGCTTCTCAACGATCGCCTGCTTCTGCTTCTCGCGGCGGCGCGCTTCGCGCCGTTCCTTGAACCGCCCGGTCATCTCGTTCCAGCCGCCGGCTACGCTCTCCACGATCGACGAGAAGAGCCGGCCGAACGAGAACTGCGTGGCCAGGATCAGCGACAGGAGCAACAGCGTCAGGATGACGATGATCGAACCGGCCCGGTTGAAGTAGGCCGCCAGCCGACCGGAGAGGAAGACGCCCAGCCAGCCGCCCGCGCCGTTCGCGAAGCTCACGCTGCCGAGGGCGAGCGTCAGGAGCGCGCTGAGACAGCCGAACAGCAGCGTGGCGCCCACGATCTTCGTGTAGACGGCGTCGGTCGCGCGGCACCAGAACAGGCTCCAGCCCGCGATGCCCAGGACCACCGGCACCAGGAAGGCCGCGTAGCCGCACAGCTGGAATGACAACTCGGCGAGGAACGCGCCCACCCGGCCGATGAAATTCGCGGGCGCGCCTGCGCCCCCGGCGTTGAAGAACCACGTCGGGTCGGACGGTTCGTGGGTGACGAGCGCGATCAGCCAGATCAAGGCGAGGGCGAAGAGCACCACGCCCAGGAACTCGCTCACGCGGCGGGAAAGGGTCGGACCAGCAGCCAAGGTCTAGATCTCCATGATCACCGGCAGCACCAGCGGCCGCCGTCCAGCGCGTTTCCTGAAGAAGCGGCGCAACTCCACCCGAATCTTCTCTTTGACCAGCCCGCTGTCGGTCCGTTCCTCGGCGCTGGTCTCGCCAAGAACCTCCAGGATGATGCGGCCCGCTTCGCGGAGCAGGTCCTCCGCGTTCGGTTCGAGGACAAGGCCCCGCGTGATGATGTCGGGGACCCCTTCGATGCCGCCCGTCTGCTTGTTGATCACCAGCACTGGCACGATCAACCCGTCCTCGGCCAGGTGCCGGCGGTCCCGCAGCACTTCGTCGGCCACCTCGCCGGTCCCCGGGCCGTCGATCAGCACGCGTCCCGTGGGCACCCGCCCTGATATCGCTCCCGAGGTCCCGTCGAACCGCAGCACGTCGCCGTTCTCCGCCATCAGGACGGTCAGTGGCGTGGGCGCCCCGGTGGAGAGCCGCTCGGCCAGGCGGGAATAACGCGAACGCTGCCGGAACTCGCCGTGGATTGGCACGACGTAGCGCGGCCGCACCAGCGACAACATCAGCTTCAGCTCTTCCTCGCTGCCGTGGCCTGAGACGTGCACGTGCTTGGTCGCGGCGGTCACGACATCCGCGCCGCGCCGCGCCAGGTGATTTACGACGCGGTCGATCGCCTTTTCGTTGCCCGGGATGGCGCGGGCGGAGAACACGACGCGGTCGCCGGGCTCGACGCTGACGTGACGGTGAGTGGCCACCGCAATCCTCGGCAGCGCCGCCATCGGCTCGCCCTGGCTTCCCGTCGTCAGGCACAGCACCTGCCTGGCCGGGTAGGCGCGAACATCCGATTCCCGGATGAGCAGGCCGGGAGGAATCTGCAGGTGACCCAGTTGCTGCGCCACTTGCGCGTGATCGATCATGCCGCGGCCGACGAACGCCAGCTTTCGACCAAATTCCTGCGCCAGGTTCACCAGGATCTGCATCCGGTAGATGCTGCTGGCGAACGAGGTGACCACGAGCTTCCCGCGCGTGCTCGCGAACAGTTCTTCGAACGCATCGATAACATCGAACTCCGAGCCGCTGAAGCCGGGCCGCTCGATGTTCGTGCTGTCGGCCAGCAACGCCAGCACGCCCTGCGCGCCCAGTTCGGCGAAGCGGTGGAAATCGAAGTGCTCGCCGTCGAGCGGCGTCTGGTCGATCTTGAAGTCCCCGGTGTGGATGATCGTACCCACCGGGGACCGGATCGCCAACGCGATCGCGTCAGGGATACTGTGGGTGACGCGGAGAAACTCGATTGACAGGTCACCCACCGTCACGTGGCTTCGCGGCCTGACCGGGACCAGCCGGGAGCCCGCATCGATCCCGTGACGTTCGAGCTTCGACTTGACCAGCGCCAGCGTCAGCGGGGTCCCGTAGATCGGGCCATCGACGAACCGGAGCACGTGCGCGACGCCGCCGATGTGATCCTCGTGCCCGTGCGTCAGCACGAGCGCCGCCGCCTTGACCGGGCGTTGCTCGAGGTACGTGAGATCCGGGATCACCAGATCCACGCCCAGGAGTTCGGGCTCCGGGAACATCACGCCGGCATCGATCAGGACGAGGGTGTCGCCCCAGGACACCGCCATCATGTTCATGCCGAATTCGCCGAGCCCGCCAAGCGGCACGATCTCGAGCGCGGGCGTGCGGTTGTCACCTGGCCCTGCGAACGTCATAGGTGCCAATCCGGAGGCCGGTTGGTTCGTGTGAACCCAGCTTGTGGTGTTGCGTCCAGACAAACCGCGTCCGAGACGCTACGCCCCTCACAGGGGCAGTCGACGCTCGCGTAACGGGGCCGCCGGCTGGCGCCGATCGTGCCTCGCGTCCGGGACCGCTGGGTAGGTCTCGGAAGACGGGAAAACTGGTCAAATTATAGCACAGGTGGAAGTTGGTCCCTTGCGGATGACATCTTCAACGTCCAGGAAAAGAAATCGTGGCTGACGCGAAAACGTCCGCCAGCCGGGCCAGTTCCGCCACATCCAGCGTCTCCGGGCGGCGGCGGCCGTCGAGGCCGGAGGCCTCGAGCGCCGCGGCGGCGTCGACCCCCCGCGGGCTCGCAAATGGCGCCAGCGCATTCGACAGCATCTTCCGCCGTTGCATGAAGATGGTGCGGACCAGGCCGTCAAAGACCGCGAGGTCCCGAACGCCAGGTTCCGGCGGGTGGTAGGTGACGCGCACGACGGCGGAGTGGATCCTGGGCGCCGGTCGGAAGGCGCCCGGAGGAAGCGCGAGGAGCGGCTGGACCCTGGCGCGCAGTTGCTGGCAGGCCGACAGGACTCCCCAGTCCTTCGACCCCGGACGAGCTGCCAGCCGCTCGGCCACTTCCCGCTGCAGCATGACCGTCGCGTCAGTGATGCGCCGGCCATCCTCCGCGAGCGAGAGTACACGGAACAGGATGGGCGTCGAGATGTTGTAGGGCAGATTCCCGGCCACACGCGTCGGCACGCTGGTCCCCAGAAGGGCGGCGACATCGGCACGAAGGAAGTCGGCTTCGACGACCCGCACATTGGCGGGAACCCGCTTGGCCAGGGCCGGTGCCAGGTCGCGGTCGATCTCAACCGCCACGACCTGCCGCACCCGGGGGGCCAGCGCCAGCGTGAGGGCACCCCACCCGGGCCCGATCTCGAGGAACGTGTCCTCCGCCGACGGCCGGATGGCCTCCACCACGCGCTCGACCCACGCCGGTTCCAGGAAATGCTGTCCGAACCGTTTCCGGGCTGTCATTGGTCGTCCTCGTCGTCCTCGTCCTCCCGATCGGTGGCAGACACTGAAAATGGGTTCGACCCCGTTTCAGAATCTGCGAGGCCAGGGCGCCTGTTCCGGCGGTGCCAGTAGCGGTCCTCGATCTCCTCGATCTCCTCTTCGCTCAGGCCGAAGAAATGCCCCACCTCGTGGATGAGCGTTTCGCCGACCTCGGTGACGACATCATCTTCCGACTCGGACACATCCTCGATCGGTCCCTGGTAAATCGTGATGCGATCGGGCAGCACGTTGCCATGGTCCCATCGTCGCTCGGTGAGAGGCGTGCCCTGGTAGAGGCCGAACAGGGTGTCCGGCGGCTCGATTTCCATCTCGGCGAGGAGCGCAGGCGCCGGCTCGTCCTCCACGACGATGGCGATGTTCTGCAACTGCTGGCGGAACCGAATGGGAATCGTATCGAGCGCCTCGGACACGAGCTGGCGGAACCTTGCCGGGGTCATGTCTTCGATGAGCGCGGTTGCGTGGCGCTGCGGCGCGTTGTTGCCCGGGGCCGGGCAGGGGCTGCAGGGTGGTGGAGGCCCGCGCCGCGCCGATGGTCGTCGCACTCGTCGCGTACCGCGCAGCGGTCACACATCGGCTTGGGCTTGCACACGCGGCGGCCGTGCAGGATGAAGGTGTCGGAGGCGACCGTCCACTTGTGTGCCGGCAGGATGCCGCCGAGTTGCTGTTCGACGACCTCGGGATCCTCGGACTGCGCGAGGCCGATCCGGTTCGTGACCCGGAGCACGTGGCGATCGACCGGCAGCCCGGGGACGCCGAGCGCGTGGCCGAGGACGACGTTGGCCGTCTTCCGGCCGACGCCGGGCAGTTCGATCAGGTCGTTCATCGCGGCCGGGACCTGCCCGCCGTGGCACGACACGAGGCCCTGGGCCATCCCAATCAGCGCGCGTGTTTTCTGTCGGAAAAAGCCCGTTTTCTGGACCAGGCGTTCGAGTTCAGGCGGGTCGGCCGCGGCCAGCGCCACCGCGTCCGGGTAGCGGGCGAAGAGCGCGGGGGTCGCCTCGTTCACACCCACGTCCGTCGTCTGCGCCGAGAGAATGGTGGCGACAAGCAACTCGAACGCGTTCGAGTAGTGCAGTTCCGTGTTGGCATTCGGATGCTGCGCTGCGAGCTTCCGAAAGATGACCCGTGCCTCGGTCGCGGTTTTCATTGATCCTTCCGCTTCAGTGGACGGGGCCCTTCCCCCAGCTCTCAGGCGGCGCCTGATCAGCGAATACCCGCAAGTGCTCCTGCAGCGCGGCGATCAGGTTCGGCACCATCGGCAGCGGCAGGACGATGTTGGCGCGGACCGGGGCGCGGACGACGTGGTCCGCTTCGGCCTCGTGGAGGTCCTTCTCGGTCAGCGGCAACACCTCGCAGAACGTCAGCGTGATGTCGAAGGGGGTGTGGGCGATCGCGCAGAAATTCGCGTACGTGCGGAGATGATCGTGCGGATCAGCCGGGACAATGGTGAAGTTGATCTGCTTCGAGTCAGCCATGGCGTACCACAATAGCACGCCCTCCCGGCTCCCTGCGCCTGACTCCAGACTCCTGCTAGTACTTCCTCATGACTCCCACGACGACGCCCTGGACCTGGACCTGGTCCGCCGGGATGATCATCGGCTGCATGGCGGGGTTTGCCGGCTGCAGGCGGACGTGGCCGTTCTCGCGGTAGAACTTTTTGAGCGTGACGTCGGTGTTCCCGAGCAGGGCGATCACCATCTCGCCGTTCTCGGCGGTTTTCCGGTCCTCGACGATCACAAAGTCGCCATCGCGAATCTGCTCGTCGATCATCGACTCGCCGCGCACGCGCAGCACGTAGGTGTCGCGCTTGCCGATCAGGTCTTCGGGGACGGTGATCGACTCGGAGGTTGCAATCGCCTCGATCGGCGCGCCGGCGGCGACAAAGCCGAGCAACGGCAGTTCGACCGCGCGGCCGCCCGGACGGGTCTGGACGAGCTCGACGGAGCGGCTGCGGTTCCAGGCGCGCTTGATGAAGCCCTTCTCCTGGAGGTTCGTCAGGTGCTTGTGTACGGTCGCGAGCGACGAGAGGCCGAATCGGCGGCCCACTTCCTCCAGGCTCGGGGCGTACCCGTGCTGCTGGATGAACTCATTCAGGTAGTCGAGAATCTCGCGTTGGCGCTTCGTTAAAGGCAGCACGCGTTCCTCCTCGTGGATAGGGCCGGGCCAGCCGGGCGAACACTGTTGTGTGGACCGCCGAACCCACGGGAGAGACTGTATGCAAAGGAAAGGCGAAAGTCAAGAGCCCGGCTGGTTTGCACTCGGCGCGCTGCGACAGTTAACCTTGTGCGCTCGCGCAGGTCTAATAGATTGAAAGCCGGCCGTGGGCCGGCCCGTCGAACGCGCTCGAGGGCGTCACCAATGGATGGAGCGGGCTCAACCTGCGTCGGCGGCAAGTGGCCTGAGGTAACGATCAGCGTGGCGCAACACGACACCGTGGCCGTGTCCGCATTCTCACCGGCGGAACTCGAGGCTCTCGACGAGCGCGCGCTGGTCGCCGCCTGCGTGTCGGGCCAGCGGGAGGCGTTCGACGTGATCGTCGTTCGACATCGTCGGACGGTGTACCAGCTCTGCTACCGGTTCGTCGGGAACCACGAGGACGCGACGGATCTGGCGCAGGAGGTGTTCCTGCGGGCCTACCGGGCATTGGCGAAGTTCAAGGGCGATGCCTCGATTGGCACCTGGCTCTACCGCATCGCGACGAACCTGTGCCTCAACAAGGTGAGCAGCCGGACACCGCGGACCGAACCGATCGACGAGCGGCACGCGTTGCCGGCGCGCGAGCCCGATGCGATGAGCGAGTTGATGCGGGAGGAACGCGCCGGGCGCGTGCGGGCCGCCATCGCGCGGCTGCCGAACAAGCAGCGCACGACGTTGATCCTGCGCGCGTACCAGGACCTGCCGCACCAGGAGATCGCGCGTCTGCTGGGCAGCTCGGTCGGAGCCGTGAAGGCCAATTTCTTTCACGCGCTGAACAATCTCAGACGTTTGTTGCAGGACGAATCGGTATGACGCACCTGTCAGTGGACGAGCGCCTCGCCCTGATTGAAGCGGCTGACGAACCGCGGCATCCGCACCTGGCCGATTGCGCGCGCTGCCGTGCCGAGGTCGCGTCGGCGCGGGAGACGCTTGCGGAGTCGCGGCTTGCCGATGTGCCCGAGCCATCGCCGCTGTTCTGGGAGCACTTCTCGGCCCGCGTGGCCGAGAGCCTCGCGGCGGCCCCCGAACCTTCGAGGGGCTCGTGGGTTGGCTGGCGCGTGATGGGGCCGTTGACGCTGGGTGTCGTGGCACTGGTGATGACGGTGCTCGTTGACCGGGGGTCCGCCGTTCGCGAGGTGCGTCAGGCCGCCAATGCCGTGGTCATCGACAACAGCGCGCAGGCCCTCCCCGTGTTGGAAGATGATGAGCAGTGGAACGTGTTGTCGCACCTGGCGGGGGAGTTCGACCTCGAGACGCTCAGTGACAGCCTCGGGAAGTCGGGAACGGTCGGGGCGGAGAGCGCCGTGTGGCAGCTGAATGAACAGGAACGGGTGGAACTCGCGCGGTTGCTCAGCGCGGAGCTTCGGCAGGAGACCTCAGGGAGTTGAGGCGAAAGATGAAACTCACGAGATCGTTCGTGCTGCCGTGTGCCCTCGTTGTGGGGCTTCTCGCCGCCGCTCATCTGGAGGCAGGCCAGGACCGGGGGCGACAGGGTGGCCGTGGTGCCGCCGGCAACGCGCCCGTGGTGACTCCCCTCGAGCTCGAGCGGTGGTTCGATTCCTACGTCCTGCTCCAGGCACAGGATACACTGAAGCTCAGTGATGCGCAGTTTCCTCGATTCCTCCCTCGGCTGAAGGCGCTCCAGGACACGCGCCGTCGCAACCTGCAGGCGCGCCGGCAGGTATTGAATGCGCTGGGCCGGCTGGTGAAGGCCACGCCGTTCGACGAG
>JADGOB010000145.1 GCA_017883185.1 Acidobacteriota bacterium | reverse complement strand
TCATCATCGCCGCGCTGGAGGCCGGGTGCCGTCGGGGCGAGCTCCTCTCACTCCGTTGGCGCGACATCGTCGTGGACGCTCGCGGCGTCTTCCAGACGATCTCGCTGCGCGCCGAGAACACGAAGACGGACACGGCGCGGCGCGTGCCCATCTCTCCACGCCTCCGGGCGGTGCTGGAGATGCGCCGGACCGGCCCGGACGGCGAGTCGCTTGGCCCGGACACCTTCGTGTTCGGCGACGAGTGCGGCGGGCGCGTCGGGGAGTTCAAGGTGGCCTGGTACGGCACGCTGCGGCGTGCGGGGACGCGCGACCTCACCTTCCATGACCTGCGGCACGAGTTCGGGTCGCGGTTGATCGAGGCGGGCGTCAGCCTGCTCACGGTCTCGCACCTCTACGGCCACAAGAGCATCGCGACCACGGCGCGCTACCTCAATGCCTCTGAGCGGGTCGTGGAGCGCGAGATGGCGTCGTTCCACCGAATCCAAGAACGGCAGAACCCAGGCGTTCAACCAGACGAGCACGCCGACGGCGCGGTGAGGCAGGAGCCGAGGGGAGCGCTGGTGACGATGTGAGTGTTCGTGGTACACCACCACCGGATCGTCTCAGGATTCCCCGATTCCTTGAACGGGGGTAGCGGCTTCCTCCTGGAGGAGCAACAGGCTCCTCCAGCCCCGAAGGCCGACGCTTCACTCTCTGTTCGAGTGCTCCCCGCCTATAGGACCGGTCGCGCGGGTTCCGTGCCTGCCTTGGGCGCAGGAGGGCCCGGGTCCGAATCCAGGCGCCCCGACCAAACTAAAGCGAACATCCTCAGGTAGATACGAGAACGGCCCGGCAAATCACCGCCGGGCCGTTCTTCTGTTTTGTGCAACGGATGTGCAACGGATTCCGAAAAACCCCACCCGCAGGCCGGCCCCGGTTGACTGGTACCTCAGCACCCAACTCCGGAGCGGTTAGCCAACACGACCTCGCGGCGCACAGTCCGCACACCGGCACCGCCCGGGCCAGTGGAACAGAACGAACACGACGAACCGGTCCCACAGCAACAGGTCCCACGCCTGCGTGGGCGGTTCGTCCATCGTGAAGACCTTGTAGTCGAGCACTTGGGGAAACCGGCCGCGCGACGGTTCTCCCATGACAGCGAGAACCGGGGCGGGCGCTGTTTGGTCGTGCGGGCCGTAGAATTCGACGAGTCGTGGCGTCGCGTCTGGCAGGATCCCTGCACGTCCGTTGTCTTCGAAGAACAGCCCGCGCACGATCTTCCACGCCACGGCGGTGAGCCGCGCGCCGTCGAACCGCTGCACCAATAGTCCCGGTGGGAGGTGGAGTCCCCCGGGGTTCCGTTCGAACTGGCGGCGCACGGTTTCCGCGAGTCGGCGGTTCTCAGGGTGCCTCTGCGATGCCCTGAAGTCGGCCGCAAGGCTCGGGCCGAGTGGCGCGTCGAGGACACTCGGGAGCAGGCCGTTGTAGAAGTACTCCTCCTCGCGGTCCCATCCACTGTGACAGGCCGGATGCGTTCTCAGCGTTAGCAGTGGCCGTCGAAGCGTAGGGCGGAGCGCGGTCGGGAAGAAACGCGCAGGCGGAACGTGGTCCATCGACGCGGTGACCCTGCCGATCGGCTCTCCGCACAGATAGCACAGCGTCGGATCTGGTCGCGTGCGAGGACTCATCTCGTCACCGTCGACCATCGCGAAGCCGGCTCGCGAACTCACCCTCGATGCTGTAGAGCCTCGTGGCGATGCGGACCGCTGTGGATTCGTGCATCCGGTAGAGCGTGGCGGAGAGGGCACCCAGTTCCTTGGCTCTCAGGGTCTTGCTCTTGCTCGTCATCTCACGAACCAGTTGCTTGAACTGGCGACGAATGCCCATTGGCAGGACCATCGGATTGACAGCGGCCAGCGGCAGAGCGGCGGCTCTCAAACGGCCCTTGATGCCGGCCGGGTGGAGCGCCAAGGTCTGGATAGCTTCTCCAAGTTTCTCTGCCTCTTCGCTGTTTAGTGTGGATGAATGGGCACGGATTGCGTGAGAGAGAGTCTCCGCACACTCTTGCTGCATACGTGAGAACGTAGGAGTCGTGACCATTTCCGTCAGGTCTTTCCGTTCCGGTCTTCGGATACAGATCGGCGATGATGGGCGGTGGGCGCTTGTGCGAAACCGCGTCCGCGCGGTTTCGCAAGGACCTGTGGGCGCGTCTGCGCGTCCATAGGTCCGGCAGCGTCCACGGCCTGTGGGGTCGCGATCGCGCCGGTCGTGTCGGCTGAGGAGGCAGGGCAGAGGTGAGGGTCCGGGCGAGACCTCCGGACCCCGTGACCACCTCGGGCTCTCCATGGGCGTCCGCGGCAGTCGCACACGAACGAAGGACAATCCGATGGACACGAATGCGCTGTTTACTCAGGCGCTGGGGATGGTGAATCCGTGGCGGGTGATGGATCTGCAGTTCGACGCTGACGCGAAGCAGCTCACCATCCGGGTGGACTTTGCGCCTGGCAGCACCTTCCCCTGTCCGTCGTGCGGGGCGCCGTGCAAGGTCCACGATGCGTCGCGCCAGCGGTGGCGGCACTTGAACTTCTTTGAGTATCTGACCTTCATCGAGGCCAGACAGCCACGGACGCGCTGCGAGACGCACGGCGTCAAGACCATCACGGTGCCGTGGGCGCGCACGGGGGCCGACTTCACGCTGCTCTGTGAGGCGATGATCGTGGAACTCGGGCGCAATGGCCTGACCCCGACGGCGATCGGGCGCATCGTCGGGGAGCATGACACCCGCATCTGGCGCGTGCTGTCGCATGACGTGGACGAGGCGCGGGGGCGTGCGACGTTCGCGGGGGTGGAGAAGGTCGGCGTGGACGAGACGTCGCGGGCGAAGGGACACGTCTACGTGACGCTCTTCGCCGACCTGGTGAAGGCGCGCGTGCTGTTCGTGACGGAGGGCAAGGATCACGAGACGATGAGTCGCTTCAAGCAGGACCTCGTGGCGCACGGCGGCGACCCGTCACAGGTCAGCGAGTTCAGCCTCGACATGTCTCAGGCGTTCATCACAGGTTTGAGGCAGAAGTTTCCCCAGGCGCATCTGACGTTCGACAAGTTCCACGTGATCAAGCTGATGAACGAGGCCGTCGACACGGTGCGCAGACAGGAGCAGAAGACAGAACCCGACCTGAAGAAGAGCCGCTATGTATGGCTGAAGAACGAAGCGAACCTGAAGCCCCGCGAGCGCGCGCAGTTCGACGCGCTCAAGGACTCCACGTTGGGGACGGCCCGGGCCTACCGCATCAAGACGACGCTCCAGGCGCTCTACGACCAGTCACCGGAGGGCGCGCCAACCCTCTTCCGCCTATGGTACTTCTGGGCGACCCACAGTCGCCTGCCGGCGGTGGTGAAGGTCGCCAAAACGCTCAAGCAGCATCTGGCGGGCGTCCTGCGGTGGTTCGACTCTCGGATCAATAACGGGCTCCTCGAAGGCCTCAACAGCCTGGTGCAAGCCGCGAAAGCGCGGGCTCGAGGCTTCCGCTCTGCACGAAAGATGATCGTGGTGATCTACCTCCTGCTCTCCAAACTCGACTTCCGCCTGCCCAAAGCGCTTCCATCTGCGATCCACACCAAATAGCGAGGAGCCCGAAGAAATAGGGCAGGATTCGGGAGCCAGGATTCAGGAGCCGGTACAAGCGAACGGGGTGGCGAGCGCGATGCCCGCCACCCCGTTCGTCGTCTTCGGCCCTGAGCCTTGAGCCTTCCTAGAACGTGAAGCGGAAACCGATCTGCCCGACGCGTTGTTCCGGCTCCTGGAAGTCGCCGGCGTAGGCCACCGGGACCATGAAGGACGAGTTCGCCGGATGGTTGGTGATCGTCCCGGTGTAGAGGCGTCCCGCCGACGACGCCCCGGTCCCCAAGTTCGGGTTGATCGAGTTCATGACGTTGAACACCTCGCCGATGACCTCGAGGTGCATGCTCCGCGGGAGTTTGAAGACCTTCGAAACCCGCAGGTTCAACTGCTTCAGCGAGGCGCCGCGCCCACAGTTGATGTGAGTGCAGGGGCCGAGGTCCGTCCAGGTCGGGTTGTTGTTCGCGTCGAGGCCGTTGAACGCGTAGGCTTCAGGCGCGCTGTCGTTGTTGGCACCATCACCGTTCGCGTCGTACCCCAACCAGTCGTACATGGGCAGCGCCGACCGGTAGCGGAAGATCGGCGAGACGGTGATCCCGTACGGCGCCTCAATCACGGCGCTCACGGTGAACTTGTGCCGGGCGTCGGTCCGTCCCGACGGGCCCCACTGCACCGCGGCGAACGGGTCCGCCGCGTTCTGGATGAAGCTCGAGGTCAACTCGTCGACGCCCTGGCCGCCCAGCCCGTAGGCGCGCGATAGCGCATACCAGGCATTGACCTGGAGGTGCTTCTGCATCCGCCGGCGGATGCCGAAGTTGATGCCGTCGAACTGGCTCTTGCCCTTGCTGATGTCGATCGTGATCCCGGGCGGGCTGAGGTCCGGGAGGATGCCGGCCAGCCGGCGCGCGCACGTCGAGCAGCCGGTCCGGGTGTTCAGCGCCCACCGCAGGCCGAGGTCGTGGCCGTCGATGTGGACGTAGTCGATGTCTATCACGGTCGACGGGTCGAGCTCGTGCGACCAGCCGATCGACGACTGCGTCGTGTAGGGCTGCTTGATCCGGGGTGACGCGACGTGCGAGCCCATGGGCAGGCTGCCGGTGATCTCGTTCTGGCTGGCAATGGTGCTGATCGGGTCGCCGACCTTGAAGGGTGTGCCGTCGCTCTTGAGGATTCCCGAAGAGTTGTTGACCGAGAACACCGTGCCCGCCCCGATGCCCGTGGCGTTGATGGCCGCATACAGGATGTTCGCGTTGGTGTAGCCGAAGTCGGTGTAGATGCCCCAGCCGCCCCGGATGACGTCCTTGCCGTTGCCCTTCACGTCGTAGGCGAAGCCGATTCGGGGCTGGACGTTGTTATAGTCCTCGCGCGAACTGAGCCCGAAGTCCTCGAAGCCCTGGAATCCCGCGAACTCACCGGCCGCGCCCGCCTGCTGCAGCATGACGAAGTTCGGGTTCTTCGACTGGTCGATGGCGAACCCGAGGGCGAGGTCGTAGCGGACGCCGAGGTTCAGCGTCAGGCGATCGGTGACGCGCCAGTCGTCCTGGAGGTACAGCCCGATCTGCTTGCTCGGGATGTTGGCCGACGAGTCACCGCCGTTCTTCGACACCGATGAGATCAGGCCGTTCAGCGTGTTGTCCAGGTGCGTGTAGCTATAGGCGGCCGTGCCCGTGTTGTACGTCACGTAGAGCCGCGGCTCGTAGATGAAGTTCACGCCCGTCTTGAAGTCGTGGCCGAGCCCGCCGTGGCCCGAGACGTGCCACGAGAAGTCATCGCGGAACTGGAACTTCCTCTGGTTGGTCGTCTGCGGTGCGTTGCCCGTCTGGCCAACGGCCACGCCGTTCGGGAAGCCCTCGTTCGGAAGATCGCTGTTCGCGACGATGTTGTTGAGGAAGGTCGCGTACTGGAAGATGAACTCGTTCAGCTTGTTCGACCCCAGGATCCAGTTGTGGTTGAGGTTGATCGAGTTGAACGTGTTCTCGCTCATGGCCCAGTTGTTCGGCGGCGACTGCGGCGACACGCCGTAGGGCTGCGAGTTCTGGTTCCGGCCGTACCGAATCGACAGGAACTGGTTCGGGTTGACCGTCATGGTCACCTTGCCGGTGAGCAGCGTCTCGCGGTACGGCGTCTTGTACACGCCATCGAGACTGGGGAAGAGGCCCAACGTGTCAACCGACTGCTCGGTGTCCTGCTGCGTCCGCTCAACGGCCACGAAGAAGTGCGCCTTGTCCTTGGCGATCGGGCCGCCGAACGACCCGCCGTACTGGTAGCGCCGGTAGTAGCTCTTCGGCTGTTCGTTCAGGATCTCGGTCTCGGTCTGCGCATTCAACGAGCTGTCCCGGCCGAGCGTGAACCAGCTGCCCTGGAAGGCGTTGGTGCCGCCCTTGGTGACGATGTTCATCACGCCGCCGTTGCTCCGGCCGTACTCGGCCTTGTACCGCTGCGTGATCATGTTGAACTGCTGGATCGCCTCGAGCGGGAAGAGCTGCAGCAGCCCGCCGACGGTGTCGTCGTTGTTGTCGCCGCCGTCAATCTGGTAGTTGACGTTGCGGCCGTTGCCGCCGGCGATCTGCGGCGAGTACTGCGAGCTCTTGGTCGGGTCGGAGTGGAACCCCATCCCGACGCCGGCCACCGTCATCGCGAGGTTCGCGAACTGCCGGCCGTTGAGTGGCAGTGCTTCGATCTTGTTCACGTCCACGATGCCGCCGACGGCCGAGGATGTCGTCTCAATCATCGGGCTCTCGCCCGTGACCGTGACCGTCTCGGACATTTTGGCGACCTTCAAGGTGAAGTCGATGTTGAAGGTCTGGGAGACGTTGACGACGATCCCCGGGTAGTCCATCGTCGCAAAACCCGCGAGCTCGACCGTCAGATCGTAGGTGCCGACCGGCAGGGCGTTCAAGCGGTAGAACCCTTCGGCGTCTGAGGTGGCTACGCGCACGAACCCGGTCTGCGGGTTCTTGGCGGTGACGGTGGCGCCGGGCACCGCTGCCTTCTGTTCGTCGAGCACCCGGCCGACGATGCTGCCCGTGGTCTGTTGAGCGAAAGCCGGTGTGAGCGCGACGAGCACGCCTGCGAGTACGAGGACTGCGAAGATCACTCTTTTCATTGCGACAGTACCTCCTCCACGAAACGGCGATATGTGCTGACTCGACAAATACCGCAGATTTTAGCACAGACGCAATCCCTTGAGTACACAATGCTGCAACACACAATGCTGCGATCGAGATGCGGCGTGGCGACCGGTGCCCACCGATTGGGTCTTCCGGCCACGGATGCCCCCGGGTGAGGGTGCACGATGAGGGAGTCGTGGAGACAACGGAGGTGCCCGACCCGGGGGCGTGTCGCACGCAGGGCCACGCGGGAGCAGACGCCGCAGCATGGCCGACCTCCACCTTGACGACTGACGATAGTTGGCGGACTGATCGCTGAGGAAATGCCGGTCGAGGCGTACGATGGCCGGGCCAAGTTGTGCTGCAATTTGCGCGCCAGCCACTTCAGGATCCGCACCTCTACCAGCCGCGGTGTTTCCCTCGAAATAGCAGAGATTGGTCCGGAAGACGCCGCGTCCCTCTCCAAGGAGGTGGATTTTGCATCCAACGGTGTGAAGTGCCGTGGGCGCTCTGCGGAGGGCTGGTTCGACCTCGAGCCGGTGCTGCGCCTGGGGAAATCTGGTGGTGACCAGTCAACGACCGCGAGCGTCGCGAATCGCCACAATCAGACGCTGCACTTCCGGACGTTGCGGCGCATCGGCAGGAAGTTGCGCGAGCAACGCCGTGCTTTCGCGTTCGGCTTCGGCAAAGCGGCCCGCACGCGCATAGGCGCGCGCCAGGTCGAATCGCGCTTCGCTGAATTCCGGGTCCAGGGCGACGGCGCGCGCCAGGGACGCAATGGCGCGATCGAGGTGATTCAGCTGCGTCTCGAGCACGCCGACGTTGGCCAGGACGACCGGGTTCTCGCGATCGGTCGGGCCGACCGCGGCGAGCGTCGCGAGCGCGGCGTGGAGGTCGCCGCGGGCCGCCTGGCACGCAGCCAACCCCAGGTACGGGTCGGCGGACGGCATCCGTGAGGCGACTGCGGCGGCAAAGCGGGGCTCCGCGAGCCGGCTGTCGCCGGTGTCGAGATAAGACCACCCGAGGCGGAGGTTCGCCTGCGGGTTCCGGGGATCGTCGCGGAGAATGGCCTCCAGAGCCTGGCGCAGCGCCTGGCCCGTCAGCTCGCCGGACGCGATCTGGGCGAAGCGCGCCGCCAGCTCGCGCCGATCCTTCGGATCGGGCCGCATGGCCGCGGGCGCGTCCGCGCCTCCGCCGCTCACATACCCGAGCGCCCGCAGCCGGCCGGCCGCCGCCATATCGAGAGTGCGGCTCTCGGGCGGCAAGTCGGCGGGTGAGTACCGTTCGACGCGGTCGCGCAACGCCGCGGCGGATCGCGGCTCGGAGGCCGCGCGGTCACGGACCTCGCCGGGATCCTCGTCGACGCTGTACAACTCGGGCCGCGGGGCGGCGATGTACTTCCAGCCCGACGACCGCACGCTTCGAAGCGGGCTCCAGCGGAAATCGAACAACGGTGCGAACGACTCGGCGTAAAGCTCGCGGACAGGCAGGCGGCCGCCTGTGAACGCCGGCGACAGGTCGATGCCGTCCGTGTCGGCGCGCGGCAAGCCGAGCATCTTCAGCACGGTGGGGGCGACGTCGATGAGCGCGACGGGATCGGAGACGATCCCGGCCGGCGGCACCGAGGGCCCGGCGACGACGAGCGGAACGCGAAGCGTCGTGTCGTAGACAAACAGGCTGTGCGTGAGTTCGCCGTGATCTCCAAGCCCTTCGCCGTGGTCGGCGGCCAGAACGATGGCGCTGTCGGGGGCCCCGGCGCGAACGGCCTGGAGTAGGCGTCCCACTTCCTCGTCCGCCGTCGCGATTTCATCGTCATACCGCTCGACCGTGCTCCGGCCGGGAATCTTCCGCGGATCGCCATACGGCGCGTGCGGCTCGAAGAGGTGTACCCAGAGGAAGAAGCGCGTCCCGCGATGGCCGGCAAACCACACGAGAGCCTCGTCGATCACGATCCGTCCCGGGCGCCTGTTCAGCGGACGCCCAGTGGCGTCGCGCGGCATTCGGTCGCTGTAGACGTCGAACCCGCGCGCCAGTCCAAAGCGGTGATCCAGCGGAAACGCGGCCACGAAGGCCGCGGTCGCAAAGCCCTGGCCGTGCAGGATCGTGGCGAGCGTCGGGACGCCGGCGTCGATGGCAATCAGGTTGTGACGGGAGCCATGGCCCGGCGGGTAGCGCCCGGTCAGGATCGAGGCGTGGGACGGGAGCGTGATCGGCGCGGCGGCGTAGGCGTGGTCGAACCGCACGCCCTGCCGAGCCAGGCCGTCGATCGCGGGAGTACGGGCCGGCGCATAGCCGTAGGCGCCCACGTGGTCGGCGCGCAGCGTGTCGATGGTGACCAGGACAACGCTCGGGGCCGCGCTCGGGCGCGGCGCGGGCGTGGCCGGTCCGGGCGCCGATGAACAGGCGACCACCGACGCCAGCCCACCGATGACGGCAACCGCCGCCAAGGGGAACCGACGCCAAAGGCGCCCTCCTTCGACCTCCGTCTTCATCTGTGGATCTCCCGTCCGCTGCCGCCTATCTGCCCAGTCCCTCCAGGAGTTTCCGGGCTGCTTCCTTTTCCGCCCGGAACCCGGGGTGCGCGCCGAGAACCGCGCGGTAGGACGCGCGGGCGCGCTCCAACTGCCCCGCCTGCTGACATGCAATCCCCAGGTTGAGCCGCGCCTCCACGAAGCCGGGTGATCGGGCGAGCGCCCTGTCAAACCACGAAACGGCCTCGGACGCCCGGTTGCCCTGGACGAGAAGGACTCCGAGTCCGTTCGCGGCGTCGGGCCACTCGCCGTCGATGGCGAGCGCCCGCTGGTAGGCCGCGGCGGCGCCGGCGGCGTCGCGCAGTTCCCGCCGGGCGTTGCCAAGGTTCGTCCAGAACGACGGGTCGCTCGGCTCGAGGGCCGTCGCCCGTTCGAACGAGGCAGCCGCTTCGCCGAACCGGCCGGCATCGACCTGCAG
>JADGOB010000375.1 GCA_017883185.1 Acidobacteriota bacterium | reverse complement strand
GCGCTCCGCATCCTCGTCGCGGAGGACTCTCCCGTCAACCAGCGCCTCGCCCGTGCCTTGCTGACCCGGCGTGGCCACGTGGTGATCGTCGCCAACAACGGGCAGGAGGCGCTCGATCTGCTCGAGCGCGAAACGGTCGATCTCGTCGTCATGGATGTGCAGATGCCGGACGTCGACGGCCTCGAGGCGACGAGAAGGATCCGCGCCAGGGAACGGGAGACTGGCGGACACCTTCCCATCATCGCGATGACGGCGCATGCCATGCTGGGCGACCGGGAGAAGTGCCTGGAGGCCGGCATGGACGAGTACGTCACCAAGCCGATCGAACCCGCCGCGCTCTTTGCGGCCGTCTCTCGCGTCATGCACGCCCGGTCGAGCCCCGAAGAACAGAAGACCGCGGCGATCATGACGAGTTCGGGCTGAACGGAAGCCCTCGCCCTCGCCGACCGTCACCCCGCAAGTTCACGGTAACGGCGAGGGACGTTCACTTGTGTCAGCGAGCGGGCTTGGCGGCTGCCGGCCCGACCTTGACGTAGGCGACCTGGAGCACCTTCTTGGACTCGCCGTCCTGGACGAAGGCCACGACGGCCAGCTTGGCCGGATCGACTTGATGTCGCCTGGTCACAAACTTGTAGTCCGGGAATCGCCGGCCCTGGCCGGGTGCGGCCGCGGGAGCATCGGGCTTGGCCACATTGTCGGCCTCGAACTTGTCGAGGTGCGCGAACGCGTCGGCCGCGACTTTGGCGATGTCGAACGACTCGGTCACCTGGAGCGCCTTGCCCGGTGCGATCGGGAAGCCCAAGGCGTCCTTGCCACCCAGGCTCCTGACGACCATCGGGTGGAAGCGCACGCCGTTCTCGCCGCTGTAGCGGACCTGTTCCTCGACGAGCGCGATCTGCAGCGTGAGGTTCTTCGCCGCGACCGTCGGCTTTCCGACGTCGGCCTTCACGCTGATCACCTGGCCCGCCATCGTCGCCTGGAGCTTCAACCTGATGTCGGCCTTGGTCGTCAGCGCCTTGTCCACCACCGGCTCGATCTTGTCGGCGTAGAACTTCGGCGCACTCTCCGCGTTCCCACCACCGACGGTGGGCACTCCGTTGAGGGCAGAGGTCGGCACGGCGTTGACCTTGTAGAACTTCGCCCGTGCCTGCGTCGACGGGTTCGTCATCGGATCGGGCCGCGGGATGTGCAGGTGGTACATCAGGACGGCCAACTCCTGCGGCTTGTAGCGCTTCAGCGCGCCTTCATAGGCCAGGTCCGGCCCAACGCACGGCGGGCAACCGGCGCCGGTGAAGATCTCCGCCAGGACCACGCGGTCCGTCCTCGTCTTGCCGGCCACGTACGGCGTGACCTTGACGGGATTCGGGCCGTCCTTCTCGTAGCGGCGGTCCAGCGTGTCCTCGAGGCCGTCAATGGCCCCGCCGTGGGTCTTCTTGTAGACCGTCTCCAGGTCCGCCCTCGTGTCCTTCGTCAGGCGACCCGCCAGCGCGACAACGGTCAGGTACTCGACCTGCTCCTGGTCGCGGCCTGCCTTCTTCGCGAAATCCGCGAGCCTGACCGCCGCGGTTGCCGCCGCCGCGCCCTTGGTCTGGGCCTGGTAGACATCCTTGAACGCCTTCTCGGCCTCCGGCAGCTTGCCTCTCTTGTCGAAGACCTGGGCGAGAGTGAGGAGCATCGTCTGGCGCGTCGACTTGTAGGTCGCGGCAAAATCCGGAGGGTTGCCCGGCTCGAACTTCGGATCCTGTTTCCGCCGGTCCGCCATCCGTTCGTCGTAGGTTTTCTTCTGGGCGTCGATGTACGCCTTCTCGTCGGCCATCGCGGCCAACCCCTTCTGGGCGTACGTCTCGGCCTCGTCGAGCAGGATGTTCGCGTTCAGGAGCATGCCGGCCACAGAGCTGTTGGCGTTCCCCCGGGCAGACTCGGCCGCCATCCCCGAGAACTTCTTCGCCTGGTCCTGCACCTTCTTGACGTCGTCGGTCGTCTTCCGGATGAGCGCGCTGAGGATAGCGTTCTCGGCGTTCTCGATCGTGCGGCTCTTCGGGAAGTCGGTCATGAACGTGCGGAGCGCCTCGATGCGCTTGTCGAGATCCGCGGTGCGGCTGGCTTCGTTGAACGCCTTCTGCTCCGGCGTCTGCTCGGAAGCAGGCGGTTGCGCGGACGTCGCCGGCTTCTGCCCGGTCGGCTTCTGTTCAGGCGATTTCTGCTCAGGTGGCTTCTGTTCAGGCGGCTTCTGGCCCGTCTGCTGATCGGCGGTCGCCGGCTTCTGACCGGGGCCGGCCGACTGTCCCGCCAGAACGGCGCCGCCCCACGCAAGGGTGAGCACCGCGATTGTCGTTGCGCTGACTGTCAATAGCCGTTTCATCTGCCCAAGCTCCGCATTGTGGACCGGTCGTTCCGTTAAAGCTGTGGCCCGGTCGTTCATTCAAAGTTGACATGCATCGAGGTAGAGTTGCACCGGGCATCATACCCCGGTTGCGTTTCATTCGAGCCTGTTTCGGCAAGAGGAAGGCGGCCGTGCGGCCTTAGTCCTTCGATGCACAAATACGGCGACGTATTTGTGCCCTCAGGACTAAGTGCTGAGCGAGCACAACCGGCCACGTGCGCCGAAAGCCGATCGTGGCCGTAATTGCGAGTCGAAGTACT
>JADGOB010000374.1 GCA_017883185.1 Acidobacteriota bacterium | reverse complement strand
GCGATCGCGATGAACGGCCGAACAAGCTGAAGCGGGAGGTCACCCTGACACCCGAGTTCAAGGCGCTCTGGGACCGCATCAAGCCCAAGACCACCTACCGCGTCGAGTTCGACACCGAGGTGCTGGTGCGGCGCGCCGTCGACGGCGTGAAGCGCATGCCGGCCGTCGAGAAGCCGCGCATATGCGTCACGGCAGGCCGGCTCAGCGTCGAGAAGGGCGGCGTGGCGACCACGGCGTCCAGCTCCGCTGAGGAACGCGTCGAGCACTCAGGCCAGCCCATCCCCGACGTGCTCGCTTACCTGCAGAACGAGACTGAGCTCACGCGTTCGACGCTGGTTCGCATCCTGCGCGAGTCAGGCCGCCTCGGCGAACTGTTCAACAACCCCCAGCACTTCCTCGACGCCGTGGCCGCGATCCTCAAGCACGAGCTGCATCGTCTGCTGGTTGATGGCATCAAGTACGAACGCATCGGCGGTTCCAGCACCGAAACTGAGTGGGAGATGCGCCTATTCAAGAGCGAGGAGCTGGTCAACTACCTGAACGCACTGCCGGTGCAGAGCTCGGTGTACGAGTACGTCGCCTACGACTCCGAGGTGGAGCGCGAGTTCGCCCGTCAGCTTGACGCTCGCGACGATATCAAACTGTTCGTCAAGCTGCCGCGCTGGTTCGAGATCGACACGCCGGTTGGCAAGTACAACCCGGACTGGGCCATCGTCAAGCAGAACGGCGGACCGGTCTACCTGGCACGCGAGACCAAGGGTACGCGCGACTTCCTGAAGCTGCGCACAACCGAATCCGACAAGGTGCACTGCGGCATACGGCACTTCGAAGCGATTGACGTGGACTTCGATGTGGTTGTGACCGCCGACGAGGTGTAGGGACGTGGTCGCCGACTCCATCACGGACGGCTTGGTCCTCGGCGTCGACGTGGGGTTCTCACCAAAGCAGCGTTCGACCTGCTTCTGCACGCTCGCATGGGATCGCAGTTCCGCACTCCTCGACTTCCGCCTCGCGACCTCTGACCCATCCGAGAGACGTGAGGCGCTGGACACGATTGTGGAAGGCAGGCGTCTCGCTGGTGTCGCGCTGGATGGTCCGCTCGCGAACGGCTTGCGGCACGTCTCTCACTACCGGTCCGCAGAGGCGATCCTCTCTCGCGGCATCCTGCAGAAGCGCGGTAAGCCGGGCCAAACGAGCGCCCCCGTGGGTCAGGAGCTTCATGCGCACGCTTCCGAGCTGGCGGCGCTCGTCGTTCGGCGGATCCGAGTCGATTCGGCGACGCACGTCGATCCGATCGTTCGCGAGCGCGTCGTCGAGGCGTTCCCGAACATGTACCTTGCGGCGCTGGTGAATGAGAGGGATCTTCAGCCTCTCGCGAGGAACGCTTCCGACGTCTACTGGCGCTCGTTGGTGGAAACGTCAAGCAAGCTCGCGTGCCATATCGACCAGTTGTTGCCGGGCCGCTCGCTGGATGCGGATCTCGCGTCGATCACCGATCACGACCATCGTGCTGGTGTGGTTTGCGCGTTGACTGCGTTGAGCGTCACGCTCGACAGGCACGTAGCCGTGGGGGACGCCCTGGACGGCGACATCATGTTGCCTGCGGAAGCCGATTGGGGGTCGTCGGCAGCGGCGGCTGGCTCGTGGCTTGAACCCGTCCTTCGAGCCAACCTATCGGCCGTGCGAGCCGGTGAGCCCGCGAACGGCAACTTCAAGAACGCCCGCATCACTGGCTTGTCGTGATCGCCCGCGAGGCGCCGGAGCTTCCGCAGGAGAAGGTATGATGCGCATCATGGATGTGACCCCTGTGCTGCTTGACGAGATCGTCGCTCGAATCACCGCGGTGGCGCGCCCGACGCGCGTGATCGTCTTCGGTTCCACGGCAATAGGCACGGCCACCGCGGACAGCGACATCGATCTTCTCATCGTGTTTGACGAGGTGGACGATGCCCGCCTCGAGAGCGTGCGGTTGCGGCGTGCCCTGCGGGGCGTGGGCGCCCCCCTGGACGTCATCGTCATGCGCACCGAGCGCTTCGAAGAGACCAAGAACGTCGTCGGCGGCATCGCCTACCCGGCCAACAAGTATGGCAGGGTGATCTATGACGCCGCCTGAGGAGGTGGCGCGGCGTCTGGCCGGCGACTGGCTGGCGAAGGCCGCCACCGACCTGCTCGTATGCGAGCGGCTGTCGAGTCAGGGCGCCGCGTTCTCCGAGGCTATTGCGTTCCACGCTCAGCAGGCCGCAGAGAAGTCGCTCAAGGCGCTGCTGGTCGCGCGTCAGGTGGAGTTCCCCAAGACGCACGACATAGAGCGCCTCGTCGAACTCGTCGCCCTCGGCGACGCAGTTCTGGCTGAGGCCCTTGCCGACGCCGCAGAACTGACGCCCTATGGCGTCGAGTATCGCTATCCCGGGGAGTACGCGCCGGTCACTGGCGATGCCGCCGGCGCATGCGTTTCGCTGGCGCGCAAGGTCCACGACGAGATCGCTCGGCGCCTGGCGGAGGAGACTCGTCGCTAGGCAACTCGAGGGAGTCCGCCCGATCGACGGCGAAGACATGAGGCTATGAGCGAACGCACGCGCAAGCTCGCGTGGGCGGCGGTGATCGTCGCCTCCGCCACCGCCATATCCCGCGTCGTGGGCCTCGGCCGCGAGGTGC
>JADGOB010000373.1 GCA_017883185.1 Acidobacteriota bacterium | reverse complement strand
CGCCGAGATCGACCTCGTCGTCGACCTGGCGCGAGCGATGCCGGAGGTCCACGGCGCGCGCCTGACCGGCGGCGGCTTCGGCGGGTCGGTGGTCATGCTGGCCCGGCCCGGCACGGCGAACGACGCGGCACGGCGGATTGCCGAAGACTACGGCGCGAAGTCAGGCAGGACGCCAACGGTCCTGGTGCCCGCATGAGACCTTTGCGCTGACCACTGAGAACTGGCAACTGGCAACTGATCTGACCCTTTCCCTCCCCATTCGCCTTTCGCCTCTTGATCGTCCCTCGGCCGGCTGGTACCATCCTCTACCATGGCCAGACCACGCCGCGGAGACGATGGCGAGCGACGGAAGGAGAGCGATCTGCTGGCGCCGCGCTCGCCGCAGGGCGGGCCCACGCGCGAGCAGGCGCTGCACGCGGCGCTTTATCACCTCGTGCCGTCGTGGCACCAGGACTACGCCGACTCGCCTGACGAAATTGTCACGGCTGTTCGCCGGATGCCGGCGGCCGAGGCGCAATGTGCGCCCATGCCGCCGGGGATCGATCCTCGACTGGTCCAGGCCCTGACGAGCCACGGCATCACCGAACTCTACACGCACCAGGCGGCGGCGGCCGCGTACGCCATGGCGGGCGAAAGCGTGGTGGTCACCACGCCGACCGCGTCCGGCAAGACCCTCTGCTACAACCTCCCGGTCCTGAACGCGATCCTGACCGAGCCCTCGACGCGGGCGCTCTACCTCTTTCCGACGAAGGCGCTGGCGCAGGATCAGTTGGCCGAGCTCGACCGGCTGGCGCAGGCGATCAACGCGTCGGCAGGCCTCGACCTCGGCGTCTTCACCTACGACGGCGACACGCCGCAGGACGCGCGGCGCGCGATCCGCGCGCGCGCCCAGGTGATTCTCACCAACCCCGACATGCTGCACGCGGGGATCCTGCCGCATCATCCGAAGTGGGCGCGCCTGTTCGAGAACCTCCGGTTCATCGTCATCGACGAGCTGCATGCCTACCGGGGCGTGTTCGGCAGCCACCTGGCCAACGTGCTTCGCCGGTTGCGGCGGGTGTGCCATCACTACGGATCGGACCCGGTGTTCATCTGCTCGTCGGCGACCATTGCCAACCCGCGTGAGCTGGCCGAGCGTCTCACCGAGCGCCCGTTCGAGTTGGTGGAGGAAAGCGGCGCGCCGCGCGGCGAGAAGTACTTCTTCTTCGTCAACCCGCCCATCGTCAATCGCCAGCTCGGCATCCGCCGGTCGTACACGCAGGAAACCCGTCGGGTTGCGCTCGAGTTCCTCCGCCGCGGCCTGCAGATCATCGTGTTCGCGCAGAGCCGCCTGGTGACCGAGATCCTGACCCGGTATCTCAAGGACGCGTTCCAGGGGCCGCCGGGCGCCGACGACGTGGTGCGGGGGTACCGGGGCGGCTACCTGCCAAACCGCCGCCGCGAAATCGAGAAAGGGCTGCGCGACGGCGAAGTGCGTGCCGTGGTGGCCACGAGCGCCCTCGAATTGGGCATCGACATCGGCGCGCTCGACGTCGCGGTGCTCGCGGGGTACCCGGGCACGATCGCCTCGACGTGGCAGCGCGCCGGGCGCGCGGGCCGGCGCGCCGGGCAGTCGGCGGCGGTGCTGGTGGCCAGCAGCGCCCCGCTCGATCAATACGTCGTTCGCAACCCGTCGTATTTCTTCGATGCGTCGCCCGAGCACGCGCTGATCAATCCGGACAACCTGCAGATCCTGCTGGCGCACATCAAATGCGCCGCGTTCGAGCTTCCGTTCGGCACCACCGAGGTGTTCGGCCGCGAGAGCGTGCAGGAGATCCTGCAGATCCTGGCGGAGGAAGGCCTGGTGCATCTGGCCGAGGGGCAGGCACCGGGGGAAGACGCGCACTGGCACTGGACGAACGAGTCGTACCCGGCCGACGCGATCAGCCTGCGGTCTGTCTCGTCCGACAACTTCGTCATCGTGGACACGACCGACCACACGCGGGTGATCGGTGAAACCGACTTCACCAGCGCGCCGTCTACGCTCCACGAGAAGGCGATCTACATCGTCGAGGGCACGCTCTACCAGGTGGAGCGCCTGGACTTCGAGAACCGCAAGGCGTTTGTCCGCCAGGTGGACTGCGACTACTACACGGACGCCATCCGCTACGACCGTGTCACGATTCTCGACATCTTCGAGACCGACCCTGGCGCCGCGGGGGCGCAGGCCCCGGCTGCGGTGGAGCGGGGCTTCGTGCCGGCGCAGGCCCCGGTTTCGGTGGAGCAGGGCTTCCCGCCTCCGCCCGCGGACATGGCAGGCGGGCTACGGCGTGGCCCCGCCGCAGCGCAAGGCGCGAAGGCGGGCAGCCCTGCCGATCGCGCGCCCTGGGCGCACGGCGAGGTCCACGTGGTCTCGCGCGTGGTCGGGTTCAAGAAGATCAAGTTCTACACGAACGAAAACGTCGGCTCGGGCGAACTTGACCTGCCGGAACAGGAGATGCACACCACCGGGTGCTGGTTCACGATCCCGCGTCGCGTGATGACGGCCCTGCCCTACGGCGGAGACGACCGAAGGGACGGGGTGATCGGGCTCGCGTTTGCGATGCGGCAGATCGCGCAGTTCCTGCTGATGTGCGACCGGCACGACATCGGCGTGTCGATCGGCAACGGCCGCGC
>JADGOB010000372.1 GCA_017883185.1 Acidobacteriota bacterium | reverse complement strand
GAGTTCAGCCAGCTGAAGATCGGGATCCTGGCCGAGGGCGACTACATGTGGCGAGGCGTCATCAATCCCACCGGCGGCGTCAACCCGATGCCGAACCGGGCCACCGAGGTGGGCTGGACGCTGATCCCGGCCAAGACGCCCGGCAGTGGCGTGAATGGCCAGAACTTCGTCAGCATCTCCGGTGGCGGTGGCCGCGTTCTGAACCCGAACACCAAGAATCCCGAGGAGGCGTGGGCGCTGCTGTCCTTCATGGCCTCGAAGGACTCCGTGCTCCAGTACACGAATGGGCAGCCGCAGATCACCCAGCGCAACGACGTCAACGCGCAGATCCTCTCGAGTGACCCTGTGCTCACGTTCGTGGCGACCAAGGTGCTGCCACTGACCGCCTACCGGCCTGGGTTCGCCGTCTATCCGCAGGTTTCGCAGGCACTCCAGCTGGCCAGCCAGCAAGTCTTCAATGGCAAGTCGGTCAGTGACGCCGCCACCGAGTACAACGCCACACTCGTGAAGCTCGTCGGCGCCGATCATGTCGTCTCGGGCGGCTGAGCGACCCTCTCCGCCCCGGGGGGCTTCGACTCCTCCCGAAGCCAGCGCGGCCGCCCTGCAAACTCGCGGGGCGGTCGCGTTCCTCACGCCCGCGCTCCTGCTCATCAGCATCTTCCTCGTCTTCCCCGCGCTCTGGACGCTCTACCTCGGGATCACGGACTATCGCCTGACCGGGATCCAGGCCGCGCAGCCGCAGGTGATCGGTCTCGACAATTACGCTTCGGCGCTCGGCGATCCGGCCTTCGCGAACTCGCTGTGGGTGACGCTCCTCTACGTCCTCGGATCCGCGGTCGTCGGGCAGCTGGGGCTCGGCTTCGCGCTCGCCTGGACATTCCGCCGCTGGCGGGGCCCGGCCCGCAATGCGCTCGAGGTGCTGGTCATCGCGGCCTGGATCATCCCGAGCTCGGTGGTGGCCTTCCTTTGGATCGCCTTTCTCGACACGCACAATGGGACGCTCAATGCGGCCCTGGGCAATGCCGACATCCCCTGGCTCTTCAGCTGGCCTCTTCTCTCGATCATCGTCTTCAACACGTGGCGGGGCACAGCCTTCTCGATGCTGCTCTGCGGCGGCGCGTTGAACACGCTGCCGCCATCTCACCTCGAAACAGCGCGTTTGGCCGGCGCCTCCACCTGGCAGCAGCTGCGTGACATCGTCCTGCCCTCCATTCGAGGCCACCTCCTGACCAACCTGCTGCTGATCAGCCTCTGGACCTTCAACGATTTCACGCCCTACCTGATCACAGCGGGAGGTCCGAATTTCGCCACCGATACGCTGCCCGTGTACATCTTCCGCAACGCGCTGATCAACTTCCAGCTGGGCTACGGCGCCGCAATCTCGGCCATCCTCCTGCTCATCAACCTGGTGATTGCGCTCGTCTACCTGCGGCTGCTCCGAGCGAGAAGCTGATGGTCAGAGACGGCACGACGCCCACGCCGGGCCCGATCACAGGACCGTCCGAAGCCGCTATGCAGGTCCGCCGGCTGCTGAGCCGAATCGGTTTCTACCTCTTCATCGTCATTGTCGGCGCCTATTTCGCATTGCCCATGCTGTGGCTCGTCTTCGCGCCGTTCGACCCGCACCCCACGCTTGCGGCCGCGGTGCCCTCCTCTGTCACGCTCAGCAACTTCTCGGACCTGCTGAAGAACCCCAACGCACTGCGCTCGCTCGTAAACTCCATCGTGCTCGCGGGGGCCACGATGGTGCTGGTGGTGGCCGCCGCGGCCCCCGCCGCCTACGCGCTGAGCCGGGTCCGGATCCCCGGGCGTGACCTGCTCCTCTACGTTCTCCTGCTCTTCTCGTCGGTGGTGACGGGCACCGCCGCGATGGTCCCGCTCTTCCTGCTCGTCTTCAATCTTGGCCTCATCAATACCGACGTGGGTGTCGTCCTCGTGCTGGCGGGCGGCCTCATGCCGGCCGGGATCTTCATCCTCAAGGACTTCGTCGATTCGATGCCCAAGAGCTATGAGGAGTCGGCCCGGGTGTTTGGCGCCAGTTCGTTCCAGATCCTGCGCGACATCGTCCTGCCCTACGCTCGTCCGGGCCTGGCGGTGATTGCGGTATGGGTGGTCGTCAACGTCTGGAGCAACTTCCTGATCCCGTTCATCCTGATCCGTGACCCGGGCCTGATGCCGGCGGCCGTCGTCGTCTACAACTTCTACACGGAGGGCGGGCAGGCCGACCTACGCCTCCTTTCCTCATTCGGACTCCTCTACTCGATCCCGGTCGTCGTGATGTACCTCTTCGTCAATCGCCGCTACGGCTTCCGCTTCTACGGAGGGATCAAGGGCTGATGGCCGACCTCGAGATCCGCGGCCTGACAAAGATCTTCCCGGGCGGCATGCGCGCGCTCGACGGCCTCGACCTGCAGATCCAGGACGGGGAGTTCTTCGCCCTCCTCGGTCCATCCGGCTGCGGCAAGACCACCCTGCTGCGCTCGATCGCGGGCCTGGAGACGCCCAACTCCGGCCAGATCCACATCGGCGGCCGCGACGTGACCCGCCTGCCGCCCGCCGCCCGGGACGTGGCGATGGTCTTCCAGGACTACGCCCTTTATCCGCACATGACGGTCGCCGACAACATCGCCTACCCCCTGAAGGTCCGCCGGGTCGGT
>JADGOB010000371.1 GCA_017883185.1 Acidobacteriota bacterium | reverse complement strand
CAGGCTGCTCACGGCCGGGTGGAAGCCGCTGTAGCCGGTGCTGGTTAACAGGTTGGCGCCCGTGGCGTACACCCGCGCGTTCGTGAGGCCGGGCGCGCGCACCAGCCTGGACGGCAGGGCCACCGAGAGCGTCAGCGCGCGCAGCCGCAGGTACGAGCCGTCCTCCAGCATGTCGTCCGTGTAATAGGACGTGCCCAGGATGTTGGAATCGTCGCCGATGCGGGAGTACTTGGCGTTCGGGTTGGTCGGCGTCCAGGCATCGAGAAAGCGCCCCTTGAGCACGTTGGCGCGGGGTGAGCCCTCGGCGCGGGCCAGGTTCAGGTTCAGCACCTTGTTGCCGTACACGCCCTGGAGCAGCCCGGTTACGCTGACGGACTTGTAGGAGAAGGTGTTCTGCCAGCCGTAGGTGAACTTGGGCGTGGGGTCACCGATGATCTGCTGGTCCGCCGCCGTGATGGCGCCGTCCGGGATCGAGTCGCCGGCGGCGTTCACGGTGCCGCTCTTGTCCTGGTACGTCATGTCACCGGCCTGGTAGCGCTTGCCGGCGAAGTTCAGCGTGGTGTAGGCCGCCGCCGCCGCCGAGTCACGCAGGATGCCGGTCGTCTTGAAGCCGTAGAAGACCCCGATCGGCTGCCCCACCTGGACCAGCGTGCCCAGCAGCTTGAAGTCGTTGCTGATGGTGGTCGCCCACATGTAGGGGACGCCGCCCAGGCTCGTGACCTTGTTGCGGTTCTTGGCATAGGTCACCTCGGTGCTCCAGTTGAAGCCGCGCCGCGACTCCGAGCGGATCATGTCGTAGCCGACGGCCAGCTCGATCCCCTTGTTGGAGACGGAGCCGATGTTCTTGAGCGCCGTGGCGATACCCGCCTCGGGGTTGAGGTCGATCTGCACCAGCAGGTCGCTCGTCTCCTTGTCGTAGTAGTCCGCCGTCACGCGCATGCGGTCTTCGAACAGGCCCAGGTCGAGACCGCCGTCGAACTGCTTGGTCGTCTCCCAGCCCAGGTTCGGGTTGGCCGCACCCGACGTGTAGTAGCCGCCCACCAGGCTGCCGCCGAAGCTATAGTTGTTCGTGGACATGCGGGCCAGCGACTGGTAAGGACGGATCGACGGATTGCCCGCGGAGCCGTACGAGGCCCGCAGCTTCATCTCGCTGATCGACTGCAGGTGCCTCTTCATGAACGGCTCGTCCGAGATGCGCCAGGCCAGGGCGGCCGAGGGGAACGTGCCCCAGCGGTGGTCCACCCCGAAGCGGGAGGAGCCGTCGCGCCGGGCCGTGGCCGTCAGCAGGTAGCGGCCCATGAGCGAATAGTTCAGGCGGCCCAGCACCGACGCCATGGTCCAGGTCGAGGCCGACGAGGACACGCCCGGCCCGCCCGAGCGCGTGCCCGCGCCGATGGCGTCGAACCCCGTGGCGTCCGTCAGGAAGTTGGTGTTGGTGATGCTCTCGCCCGTGGAGGTCCACTTCTGCTCGCTGACGTCGCCCATGAGCGTCAGGTCATGGACGTCGCCCCACATGCGATGGTAGGTCAGCATGTTCTCGTTGACCCACGACGTCGTGGCCGAGCTGTTCCGCCTCGCCTCGCCGCTCGCCTTCTGGCCCCGCTCCGTGGTAGCGATCGGGTAGTAGGTGTTGCGGAAGCGGTTAGAGTAGTCCGCGCCGAAGCTCGACTTGAACGTGAGCCCATCCAGCAGCGTGATCTCGGCGAAGGCGTTGCCCAGCAGGCGGGTATCGCCCAGGGCGTCGTTGGTGGTGGTCTGCCCCACCGGATTGTCGATGTCCGCCGCGCCCAGCGCGTTCGAGGCCGCGTCGTTGGTCATCAGCGTGTAGCTGCCGTCCGGCTGCTTCACCGGCAGCACAGGGTTGTACTGCAGCGCAGCCGAGACCGACCCGGCATTGCCGTTCTGCGCGCCGTCCGTGGCCACCTGCGAGGTGCGCGTCCGGCTGGCGAACAGGCTGGTCGAGAGCAGGATCCGGCCCCCGACCTGCTGGTCCAGGTTCACCCGCGTGGAGAGCCGCTTGAAGGCCGAGCTGAGCACGATACCCTGCTGGTCGAAGTAGCTGCCCGAGATGGCGTAGCGCGTGCGATTGGCGCCCGAGGTGGACCCCGTCACCGTCATCGACATGTCACGCACGGGGGCGGTGCGGAAGATCTGCGACTGCCAGTCCGTGCCCACGCCGTAGGACTTGGTCGAGTCGTAGGGCACGGCGACCTTCGTCGCCAGCGCGTATGCATTCGCGTACTTCACGAACTCCGACGCGTTCATCAGGTCGTAGGTCTTGGAGACCGACTGTACGCCTGCCGACATGTCGAAGCTGACCGTGGGCTTGGCCGTGCGCCCCGTCTTGGTCGTGATCATGACCACGCCGTTGGCGCCGCGCGCGCCGTAGATCGCCGTGGCCGACGCATCCTTCAGCACGGAGATCGACTCGATGTCGCTCGGGTTCAGCGCCGCCAGCGGGTTGGACGGCACCGTGTTGTCACGGCCGCCGTTGCCCAGCGCATCGCCGGCTGTCTGGATGTCGTTCTCCACCGGGAAGCCGTCGATCACGACCGACGGCTCGCCGGCAAGCCCCTGGACGGCGGACTTCAGCTCGCGCGCGCCGGCGTCCTGCGCAGCGCCCAGGGCGAAGCGGTCGGCCGCCACCGCTCCGGCCAGCACCAGGACGAGCA
>JADGOB010000370.1 GCA_017883185.1 Acidobacteriota bacterium | reverse complement strand
CCTGATCTGCCAGACGTGCGCGATTCGCTTACCGTCCGGCGAGACTATGGCGTTGCTTTCTGCCCCACCTGAAGACTCCGTCTTGAGTCGATCTCGTTTACCGGACTGGAGGTCGCGAAGCCAGTAACCACCCATATCGGGCCGATTGAGCACGACATACCGGCCGTCTGGGGAGATGCTGACGAGTTCCTCCCCCGGCTCCCCGACGTAGACCCGGCGCTCGGCGACTTCCGTGCGGGCGCTCGACGCGCCTCCGCCTGCGCCAAGGGCGCTCAGCCGCGCTCGTGCCACTTTGGCGGCTTCGGCCTGATCGCCGAAGTCACGCACCACGCGCTCGTAGGCGGCGCGCGCCTCCTTCACCTGCGCCTCGCCCAGCTTCTCGTAGCACTGGCCCAGGTGTATCAGTGCCTGCGCGGCTACCGTCCGGTTGCCGCCCGGCAGCGCGACAATCTTCTTGTACTGCTCGATGGCGGCATTCAGATCGCCGTCCACCGTCTCTTTCTGGATGGCCTTCTGGAGAAGGCGCTCAGCCTCGGGCGCGCCCTGGGCGCGAGCCGGAAACTGCCAGGACGCTCCCGCACCGAGAACAGCCAACAGCACCACACTTCTAAGGATTGCAGTTCGCATCGCTATGTCCTCCTTCCTGTGAGGTTAGCAACGCACCATTCGGTTCTCGCGACACCATTGTGCGATGTCAGCGAGATTTCGGTGGGGGTTCAACCGTCGAACCTGTAGCCAAGTCCCCTGACGCTCACCAGGTAGCGCGGCTCGCCCGGGTCGGGCTCGATCTTGCGGCGCAAGCCGACGATGTGGCCGTCCACGGCCCGGTCGGTAACAAAGGTCTGGCCGCCCCAGGCTTCCTGAATCAGTTGGTCGCGGCTCAGCACACGGCCGCGGCGGCCGACGAACACGCTCAGGAGCTTGAATTCGAGCGGCGTCAAGTCGACGGGCTTGTCCTGGCGCCGCAGTTCGGCGCGCGCGAAGTTGATCACCATATCACCGAACCGATAGGTGTCTCCCGTCTCGCCTTCGAATCGCCGCAGCACGGCCCGGATGCGCGAGCGAAGCTCCCGCGGGCTGAAGGGCTTCGTCACATAGTCATCGGCGCCCAGGTCGAGTCCGAGAATCTTCTCCGCTTCGTGTGTCTTGGCCGTCAGGATGATGATGGGTGTGCGCACCCGCGCGCGCCGCAGGTCGCGGCACACGTCAAAACCGTCGCGGCCGGGGAGCATGACGTCGAGAATAATCAAGTCCCAGCCCGGTTCCCGGCCCCGGCGACTGGCGGTCTCGCCGTCGCGCACAACCTCGACCTGGTGGCCCTCAGAGGTCAAATCGTCCGCGAGCAGCATGGCGACATCGGGCTCGTCTT
Organism: Acidobacteriota bacterium; assembly: GCA_017883185.1. GTDB lineage: Bacteria > Acidobacteriota > Vicinamibacteria > Vicinamibacterales > Fen-181 > FEN-299. The sequence continues at coordinate 1,312 of JADGOB010000370.1, read as the reverse complement.
CCACTACCAGGATTCGCGCCACGGCTCACTCCTTCGATGCTTCTGAAATGATCGGCAGCAGGATGCTGAACGTGCTTCCCTTGCCGGGCTCGCTTTCCAGGCGGAGCGTGCCACCGTGCGCATCCACGAGATGCTTCACCATCGCCAGTCCGATGCCGGTTCCCTTGACGCCCGTCGCCGCGGCGGCTGTGCCGCGCACGAACTTGCGCAGAATGTCCTGTTGTTCCGGCGCGGGAATTCCAATGCCGCGGTCACGCACGCGGATGGCCAACTCGCGCCCCTCTCGCTCGACCTCCACCCAGACGGTCTTGCACTCCGACGAGTACTTGGTCGCATTGTCGAGGAGGTTCCACAGAGCCCGACCCAGTGCTTCCGGATCACCATGGACGGCAGGAAGATTGTCGGTAGCCTTCAGTTCGACGACGTATCCGCGATCGCCGACCTCGCGTTGAAAGTCGCTAACCACGGACTTCACGAGCGCGCCGGCATCCAGGTCCGTCTTGCGATAGACCATCGCGCCCGCTTCCATGCGCCCGAAATCGAGCAGGCCCTCGACGAGTTTGTCCAGGCGGGCGGTCGCCCGGTCCAGAGCCTGGTAGTACTTCTTCCGGCGCTCGTCTTCCAGCGGGCGGTCTTCGTTGAAGATCTCACTGAGCTGGCGGAGGGCGGTGAGCGGCGTGCGGAACTCGTGCGAGACCGCAGACACAAAATCGGATTGCAGCCGGGCCACTGCCAGTTCGCGCGCAAACGCCCGGGCGATAAAGTAGCTCCCCGCGCAGATGACGACCAAGACCAGCGCCAAGCCCCCCAGAAGCAGCCTGCGCCGGGCGGCGAACTGCTGGACTTCGGCCTGCACATCGGTGCTCCAGACGAAGAGAGTCCAAGGCAGTCCGGTGGCCGAGGAGGCCCGCTCAGTCGCACCGTCGCTCCCAGGATTCATCTCCTTCAGCGCGATCCTGACTCGCCGGCTGCGGGTCAACGGCGAAAGAGCGGAGAGCCAACGGCGCTGGAGATACAGCGGGCCGGCCACCAAGGCGCGCAGTCCATCCGGCCCCCTGATCCAGAGAATGGTCACCAGGCGGTTCTGCTTGACGACAGCCCGCCGGCCTGAGCCGCCGGGCTCCAGGTTCCGCCCGTCCGAGAGCCAGGCCACTGCTTCGGCCAGCGCCAGCGCCCCGGCTTCCGAGCTGCGGTCGATGGCCAGCCAGGCCGCTGCCTCCTCCGCGTGGATATCGTAGGCGGACTGCGAGAGTTGCCACTGTCCCCGGCGAAGCAGGCCGTAGAACTCGGCCGCCTCCTTGCGCAGATCAGC
>JADGOB010000144.1 GCA_017883185.1 Acidobacteriota bacterium | reverse complement strand
AGGATCGGGAGCGCGGTCACCGCGCTCGACAGCGGAGACACCTTCTGCTCGAGTGTCACAAGGCGGTCGTCCATCGGCACTCCAATGGAGGCTGTTCTGGGGAGGATGCTCGGCGGATTTCACCCCAGACGAGCCAGGAACGCAAGAGGGAAGAGAGTTGAACGGCATCTGGCGTGCCGCGCGAACGCCGACGGCCGTCCGGGAACCCCGAACGCCAGCCCTCCGCCCGCGCGGGCATGTAACCACACACGCTCGGACAGCGCCTGTAGCTTTGTTACGAGAAGGACCGGACGGTGGCGAGCCGGTTCTGAAACCCTGCCTCGGGTTGATGTCGGGGGCCGTTCACTCGCGGCTCACACGCCGCCGCCCAGGACCTTGTAGAGCGTGACGAGGTTCGCCTGCTCGGCGAACCGCACGGAGACGAGGCCCTGCTGCGCCACGAAAAGCGCCCGCTGAGCGACGAGCACCCCGAGGTAGCCGTCGATGCCGGCCTTGTAGCGGGCGTCGGACAGCCGATAGGTCTCGTCGAGCGCCGTGACGAGCGCCTCCTGCGCCTCCCTCTGGCTGACAAGAGTCTGGCGGAGGGTGAGTGCGTTCGACACCTCGGCAAACGCCTGCTGGATGCCCTTCTCGTAGCGGGCGACGGCGATCTCGCGGTCCACCATCGACACCTTGACCTTCGCCTTCGTCGCGCCGGCGTTGAAGATCGGCTGCACGATCTGCGGGGCGAAGCTCCACAAGCCCGTCCCCGCGCCCAGAAGCGACGAGAGTTCCGTGCTCTCCAGGCCCACGCCCGCCGTGAGGGTGATGCGGGGGAAGTACGCCGCACGCGCGGCGCCGATGCTCGCGTTGGCCGACCGGAGTTGATGCTCGGCGGCGAGGATGTCGGGCCGGCGAAGGAGCACGTCGGAGGAGAGGCCGGCCGAGATTGGGCGCGGCGGGTTCACTGCGGCCAGGCCGTCGGGCAGGAGGTCGGGACCGACCGGCGCGCCGACGAGGACCTGGAGGGCGTTCAGGTCGAGGGCCACGTAGGCCGTATAGCGTGCGACGTCGGCGCGAGCCGCCTCCACCTGGCTCTGGATCTGGCTGAGTTCGAGATTCGACGCCACGCCGAGATCGCGGCTCTTCTGGATCAGGGTGAGGGACGCCCGTTGTGTCTCGAGGGTGGAATTCGCGAGTTTCAGGCCGTCCGCATCGGCGGCGCGCGCGAGGTAGGTCTCGGCCACGGCGGCGACGAGGGCCAGTTGCGTGGCGCGGCCCGTCTGCTCCGTTGAGAGGTACTGCTCGAGTGCCGCCGCCTCGAGGCTGCGGATACGGCCGAAGAAGTCGATCTCCCACGAGGCGACGCCGAGGGCGATCGTGTACTCCGTCGAGCTGTACCCCTCGCCGGTAGGGGTGGCCTTGTCCGGGACGCGCTGCGACGACACGGTCGCACCAGCGTTGACGGCGGGAAAACGGTCGGCGCGCTGAATACGGTAGAGGGCCTGCGCCCGCTCGATGTTGAGCGTCGCAACCCGCAGGTCGCGGTTGTTGGCGAGCGCCTGCTCGACCACGGACCGGAGGCGTCCATCCGTGAAGAACTCCTGCCACGACACCTCCGGCGCCACGGGCGCGTCGGCGGCCGTTTCCACCACGGGAAAAGCGGGCGGGACCGGCGATGCCGGGCGGGCGTACTTCGGAGCCAGCGAGCAGCCGCCGAGGGCGAGCACCGCTCCGCCGAGGAGAAGAGCGCGGCATCGATGCATGGTTAGAGCCCCCCCGAGGAATGGACGGCAGCAGCCGCGGCGGGTTCCGTCCGCCGTTTCCTGGCGTCCCGACCGAAGATCTGGACCACGAACACGTAGAACAACGGGATGAAGAAGATCGCCAGGAACGTGGCGGTGAGCATCCCGCCCAGCACGCTCGTGCCGATGGCCGCCTGGGCGCCGGCCCCGGCCCCGTTCGCGATGGCCAGCGGCAGCACGCCCATGCCGAACGCCAGGGACGTCATGACGATCGGGCGGAGGCGGAGCTTGGCTCCCTCGACGGTCGCCTCGACGAGGCCCATGCCCTCTTCGAGATGCCGCTGGGCGAACTGCACGATGAGGATGGCGTTCTTCGTCGTGAGGCCGAGCACGGTCAGCAGGCCGATCTGGAAGTAGACGTCACCCGGCAGGCCGCGAAGCGTCGTTGCCAGGACGCCGCCGATGACACCGAGCGGCAGCGCCAGCAGGATCGCGATCGGCACCGTCCAGCTCTCGTAGAGGGCAGCAAGGACCATGAAGATGACGAGCACCGAAAACGAGTAGAGGAGCCCGGTCTGCGCCTGGGCCATGCGTTCCTGGTACGAGAGACCGGTCCACTGGAACCCCACACCCGCGGGGAGCTTGGCAGTCAGTGCCTCCATGGCGTTCATGGCGTCGCCGGAACTGTACCCGGGCGCAGGCTCGCCCTGGATGTTCATCGCGGGGACGCTGTTGTAGCGCTCGAGGCGCGGCGAACCGTAGACCCAGCGGCCCGACGCCACGGCCGAGAACGGGACGAGGGCGCCCTGGTTGTTGCGGACCTGCAGGTGGTCGATGTCGCTCGGGAGCATGCGGAATGGCGCATCGGCCTGCGCGTAGACCCGCTTCACGCGCCCACCCTGGACGAAGTCGTTGACGTACGCGCTGCCGAAGGCCGTTGCGAGATAGCTCTGGACCGAACTGACCGGCACACCAAGTGCCCCGGCCCGCTCCCAGTCGATATCCACCTTGTACTGCGGAACGTCCGGCATGCCGTTGGGACGCACCCGGGTGAGTCGGGGGTCCCTGGCCGCCATGCCGAGCAACTGGTCGCGCGCACGTGACAACCCGTCGTGGCCGAGGTCGCCTCGATCCTGGAGCATGAAGTCGAAGCCGGTCGCGGTGCCCAGCTCGGTGACGGGCGGCGGCGGCACCATGTAGATGCTGGCTCCCTTGATGCGCGAGAGCGCCATCATCGCCCGCCCGGCCACTTCCTTCGCGCTCAGTCCCGGCTTCCGCCTGAGATCCCAGTCCTGCATCTTGACGTAGGCCATCGCCTGGTTCTGTCCGCGGCCGGCCATGCCGACGCCGGCAATCCCCATGAACGACTCGACGGCAGCCTTTTCGTGGTCGGCGAAGTAGGTCTTGATCTCGCCGAGCACGGCCTCGGTCTGCTCGAGCGTGGAGCCGACGGGCAGCTGGACGATGCCCATGAGGATGCCCTGGTCCTCGTCGGGCAGGTACCCGGTGGGCATCCGAGAGAAGAGCACCACGAGGGCGCCGACAATCGCGAGGAAGACCACCGCGTAGGGCAGCTTCCGCCTCAGGATGTGGGCGACGGCCCCTGCGTACCCGTCCCGCGTGCGGGAGAAGACGCGGTCGAACCAGAGGAAGAACGGCCGGAACAGCCTGAAGCCGGTCTCTGCGGCTTCATGCCCCTTCGCGACGGGCCGAAGCAGCGACGCACACAGGACGGGCGAGAGGACCAGGGCGACGACCACCGACAGCAGCATCGACGCGATGACGGTCACCGAGAACTGGCGGTAGATGACACCCGTGGAGCCGGGGAAGAACATCATCGGCCCGAAGACCGCGGCCAGGACGAGCCCGATGCCGATCAGCGCGGACGTGATCTCGTCCATCGACTTCCGCGTCGCCTCCCACGGGGGCAGGCCCTCTTCGCTCATCACGCGTTCGACGTTCTCGACGACGACGATGGCGTCGTCGACGAGGAGGCCGATGGCCAGGACCATGGCGAACATCGTCAGCATGTTGATCGAATAGCCGAGCGCGCCCAGGATGCCGAACGTGCCGAGGATGACGACCGGCACGGCGATCGTGGGCACCAGCGTCGCCCGGAGGTTCCCGAGGAAGAGGTAGATGACGAAGAAGACGAGGACGACCGCCTCGATGAGCGTCTTGACGACCTCGCCGATGGCGACACGGATGAACGGCGTCGTGTCCATCGGGTAGACGACCCGCATGCCCACCGGGAAGTACTTCGAGAGGTCCTCCATCGCGGCCTTGACCCCGTTGGCCGTGTCGAGGGCATTCGCGCCCGCTTCCTGCCGAATGGCCAGGATGGTCGCCGGCAGCCCGTTGTACTGCGCCCGGATGTCGGCCGCCTCGGTGCCCAGTTCGGTGCGCCCGACGTCGCGCACGCGCACGACCGACCCGTCGGCGTTCGTCCTCAGGGGAATCGCGGCGAACTCCTCCGGCGTCACGAGGAGCGACTGGACGAGGATCGAGGCGTTCAGGCGCTGTCCCGGCACCGCCGGGGACCCGCCCAACTGGCCGGCAGACACCTCCGCGTTGTACGTGCGGATGGCCGAGGTGACGTCACCCGCCGTCATCCCGTACTTCGCGAGGCGGTCGGGGTCGAGCCAGATGCGCATGGCATAGCCCGCGCCCATGATCTCCACCTCGCCGACTCCCGGCACGCGGGAGAGAATCGTCTCGACCGTCGATACGGCGTAGTCGCCGAGGTCTTCCACCTTGGTGCCGGGAAGATCGGAGGTCAGGCCGACGAGCATCAGGTAGTTGCGGGTCGACTTGCTGACCGTCAGGCCGCGGCTCTGGACCACGTCGGGCAGCATGGGCAGCGCGAGCTGGAGCTTGTTCTGGACCTTCGCCCACGCGAGGTCGGGGTCCGTGCCCGGCGCGAACGTGAGCGTCAGGGCTGCCGAGCCCGAGGCGTCGGACGTCGAACTCATGTACAGCATCCTGTCGAGGCCCGTCATCTTCTGCTCGATGATCTGGGTGACGCTGTCCTCGACCGTCTTGGCCGAGGCGCCCGGATAGGCCGCGCGGATGGAGATCGACGGAGGGGCGATCGGCGGATACTGCGAGATGGGCAGGTTGTAGATGGCCAGGCCGCCTGCCAGCATCATGGCGATGGCGATGACCCAGGCGAAGACGGGACGGTCGAGGAAGAACCTGGACAGCATGTCGTCCCCCCTACTTCGCAGGCGCGGCGGCGGTTGATCTTCCGGCTGGCGCCTCCGCCGAGGCGTACGGAACGGCCTTCACGGGCATCCCGGGCCGGATGCGCTGAAGCCCGTCGACGATCACGCGGTCGCCGTCGGACAGGCCGGAGGTGACGAGCCACCGGTCGGCAATCGCCCGGGTCACGACAATCGGTCGCACGGCCACCTTGCCCGCCGCGTCCACGACCATGACGCTCGTGTTCCCCTTCACGTCCCGGCTGACGCCCTGCTGGGGCGCCAGGATGGCCTGCTCGAGCACGCCTTCATCGACGACGGCGCGGACGAACATGCCGGGCAGAAGCACGGCCTCGGGGTTGGGGAACACCATGCGGAGGACCACCGAGCCCGTCGTCGGATCCACCGTGACGTCGCGGAATTGGAGCTTGCCCTCGCGCGAGTACCGCGTGCCGTCCTCGAGGAGGAGCTTGACTTGGCCTTCGACCGCACCGGCGCGCGTCATCTGGCCGCTCTGCAGGCTCCGGCGCAGGCGCAGCAGGTCGGAGCTCGACTGCGTCACGTCGACGTAGATCGGGTCGAGTTGCTGGATCGTGACCAGCGACGTCGGTTGATAGGCGGTCACGAGCGCGCCCGGCGTCACCGAAGACTTCCCCGTTCGCCCGGTGATCGGCGCCTTGAGCGGTGTGTAGGCGAGGTTGATCCGTGCGCTCTCCACGGTGGCGCGGGCCGACGTGATGCCCGCCTCGGCGCGGAGAAGCGCGGCGGTGGCCTCGTCGGAGTCCTGCTGGCCGGTGGCCCGGATCTCGGCCAGTCCCTTCATGCGTTCCGCGCGCAACCGCGCAGGCGGCAGGTTCGCCTCCGCGACGGTGAGCGCAGCCTTCGCCTGCTCGTGCGCGGCTTCATACGGCGCCGGATCGATCTGGTAGAGCAGCGAGCCCGCTTGGACGGTGGACCCTTCCACGAACTTCCGCTCCTGGATGAGGCCGTTCACCTGCGGCCGCACCTCGGCAATGAGGTAGGCGGCCGTCCGGCCCGGCAGCTCGGTCGTCAGCACGACACGCTCGGGGTGCACCGTCACCACGCCGACTTCGACGGCCCCAGCCGGCCGGGCCGACTGGGGCGCCTGCGCTTTCCCGCATCCGCTGACCAGGACCGCGACGGCCAGGAAACCAAGGAATGTGTTTCGATCCATGACGTTCTCCATCAGGACTGCTTGTGCTGCCGCTGGCGATGCGACCGCCCGGGAGGCGCGGCCTCCAAGTGCATGACGGCGGCGACCGTGAAGCGCACGGCGTGCGCGAGTTGCTCGTCCACGGGCGTCGCGATGATTCCGGCCCCCTTCACGATCTGCATGATCTGCGCGAAGAACGCGTGGGCGGACGCCCGGGCCTCGGCCTCGGGCAGGTCGGGTCGCGCCCGGCGCACGATGCTCGTGATCGCGTCGATGGTCGGCACGAGGAACTCGCGCACGAACAGGCCCGGCGGCAGGCAGGTCTCGATGGCCTCGCGTGCGAAGAGTGCGAGCAGGAACTGGGTCGTGTCGCGATCCTCGTGCGGCGCCAGGAATGCGCGGCCGAGGGCTTCGAACGCCTGTGCCGGGTTCGTGCGGGCGACGCTCATGGCTGTCCGGGCCGCCGCGACGACCGGCTCCCTGAGAAGAGCCGCGCGCCGGGTGAAGACCTCGGCGTAGAGGTTCTCCTTGGAGCGGAAGTGGTAGTTGACCGCACCCAGGTTGGCCCCCGCCGCGTCCGTGATTTCACGGACTGACGTTCCGGCGAACCCGCGCGCGGCGAACAGCCGCTCGGCGGTATCGAGGAGCCGTTCGCGGGTGTCTGGCGTCGGGCTGGAGGGCGTGTGTGTCATACGTATGTATCAAACATACGTATGAATCATAGACGATGCGTCTCCCGGGTGTCAACGCGCCAAACTGGGCGGGGAGACCGTCTGGCGCGACGTTCGCGAAGCCTTGGCGCACGCTTTCGGGCTCTGCACGCCAGCGGTGGTCGGCCGCGCGTGCAATAGCGTGCAAGGCGCCACGGCAACGCTGGCATTCCTGGCAACGCCGGCATTGTAGAATCTGTAATTTACAGAAACTACAGGGTCCCGTTGGGTTCGAATCCCACCCTCTCCGCCACCCCTAAGTACTTCGACTCGCAATTACGGCCACGATTGGCTTTCGGCGCACGTGGCCGGTTGTGCTCGCTCAGCACTTAGTCCTGAGGGCACAAATACGTCGCCGTATTTGACTAAGCTGTTGTCAACTCACTGGTTGCGTTCGTGGGCCCTGCAGCTGCGTACGCGTTGCGTGCGACCACAACACCATCGGCACGTGGGTTCGCGTTCCACCCTCTCCGACCGTGCGTGGCTCAACCTCCCCTCGGGAGAGCGTGGATGCGCGCGATGGCGCGGTGACGGGCTTCGCGTGGGCTCGAGACAACGGTCGGATTCTGCTCACGCACGACCTCGATTTCGGCGCGGTGCTGGCCTCGTCGGGCGCCGGTTCGCAAAGCGTCATTCAACTCCGGGCGAGCGACGTGGCGCAGCACGGCGCGGGACCGCTGATCCTGGACGTGTTGATCTCGGTGACGACGGAGCTTCGCCAGGTCGCCTCATCCGGATCTATACTGTCGCCAGCCTATCCACCTGGAGGTCCTGGCATGCATTCACGCGTACGCGCATTCGTCCTGCCCATCCTCGTTGTCGTGGCCGTCGTGTCCCTGGCCGGTTCGCCGCCGGCTCCATTCCAACAATCGGGTGCGAAGCAGACCGCCGCAGCCAAGCCTGAGACGACGTCACTGCTCGGTCGGCCGCTCTATCCGGTGGAGTTGGCGCCCGAGGCGAAGCAGGCCGCCGAAGCGAACCTGCAGAGTGCACGTGAGGCGCTGGGCACGGCGCCAGACAACGCGGATGCGATCCTCTGGCTCGGTCGGCGCGCAGCCGTCGCGGGGCACGTGCGCGAGGCCATCGACGTCTTCACACGAGGCATCGCCAAGTTCCCGGTGGATGCCAGGTTCTACCGACATCGCGGCCACCGCTACGTCACGGTCCGCGAATTCGACAAGGCGATTGCCGATCTGACCAAGGCCTCGCAGCTCATTGCGGGCAAGCCCGACGAACCGGAGCCGTCCACCGCGGACCCGAAGGTCATGTCGAGCGAAACGCTGCACTACGCCATCTACTATCACCTCGGGCTGGCCCACTACCTGAAGGGCGACTTCGCGCATGCGCTGCCCGTGTATCGGCAGTGCCTCGCGGTGGCGAAGGGCAACGACGACCAGACCGCCGGCGCGAGCGACTGGCTCTACATGACGCTTCGGCGCCTTGGCCGCACCGAGGAAGCGGCGAAAGTGCTGGAGCCGATCGTTCCCGGAATGAAGGTCAAGGACGACCAGCAGTACTACGACCGGCTCCTGATGTACAAAGGCCTGCGCGCGCCGGAAGACCTGCTTCGCGCGGGCGGCGATCCGGTCTCGGCGGCAACCCTGGCGTACGGCGTCGGGAACTGGTACCTCTATAACGGCCGGAAGGACGAGGCGAAGGCGATCTTCCAGAAGATCATCACGGGACCGAACTGGATGCCGTTTGGCTTCATCGCCGCGGAGGCCGAGCTCGCGAGGATGAAATAGTGTTGCTGGCGGTGGAGCGGCAAAGCGACTCGCTCGTGACCGCGGACGAGAGTCGGCGCCGCGTGCGCGTCCTCCCGCTGCGAACTTGAGCAATCTGGCGACTGACGCGTGTGGGTGCGACTCCCGTTCGCGTACGCAATACGTACGCGCTCGCCGGGTTTCTCTCGATTTTGGCGGTTCTGGCGTTTCTGGCGAATCGCGCTAACTCCTGGAAGTCATTTGGGTTCAGTCACGCTCAGAACAAGAGAGTGGTTGGCCTTCGGCGCGAGGGCCACGGCTTCGAGGGCGATGAGCCCTCCTCTCGTGACCGGTGCCCAGCTACTTCAGATTGCGGATTCGCACCTCGATGCCTGGCGTGTCCTTGAGCAGGGCGACCAACTGCGCGGTGTCGGTGTTCCCGTAGTGGTACGGGTAGAGCACCTTCGGCGCCATCGCCTTCGCCGCCGTCGCCACCATCTCTGGCGTCATCGTGAAGGGCAGGTTCATCGGCAAGAAAGCGATATCGATGGACTTCAGCGCCGTGATTTCCGGGACCGCCTCCGTGTCGCCCGCCACGAGCACCCGCTTCCCGCCGAACGTGATCACGTAGCCGTTGCCCTCGCCCTTCGGGTGGTACGGCGCCCCGTCGGGACGCGTATGCACGATGTTGTAGGCAGGCACCGCCTCGATTGTCAGTCCCTCGAGCGTCAGGCGGTCGCCGTTTTTCATCACCGTGATGCCGGGCACCTGCGTTGCGCACTTCGCGGGGCCAATGACGATGGTGGCCGCGGTCTTGATCGCCTGGATGGCCTTGGCATCCAGGTGGTCGCTGTGCTCGTGCGTGACCAGCACCAGGCCGGCCTTGGGCAGATTCGCGTAGTCGGCGTACTGGGACACCGGGTCCACGTGAACGATGAGCTTGCCGAACCGGAACATCAGCGTGCCGTGGCCGATGAAGCTCACCTGCAAATCACCGGCGGACGTCTTGAACGTATCGGTCTGGATGGGCGCCTGTCCTGACGCGCCGACGGACAACGCCAGCACGAGGACCGGCACCAGGCAGAGCAGCGTACGCATGAAGGCCTCCTCTGGGTTGAAGGGAACCGGGTGCGCCAGCGCGCCCGGGTCTGCGTGGGGCAGTATAGCGCGGCCAGTCGGGCGTCGGACTACTGAGTACTTCGACTCGCAATTACGGCCACGATCGGCTTTCGGCGCACGTGGCCGGTTGTGCTCGCTCAGCACTTAGTCCTGAGGGCACAAATACGTCGCCG
>JADGOB010000053.1 GCA_017883185.1 Acidobacteriota bacterium | reverse complement strand
GCCAAGGTGGGCGGCGCAGGCGGATATGTGTTCAGCCACAGCGCGCCCAATGCGACGGTCATCGACGGCAAGGGCCACTTGCAATCGTCACCACCTGCTACAGCCCGCGCTTTGAGATGATGGGCATCAGGGCTACAAACGGCCAGGAGGGACCGAGGCCCGGACCAACCTCGGTCTGGCGAAGAAGAAAGGCGGCCGCCTGGTCACGTTCGACCGGGCCATTCCGTTGAGGGCCGTCGTCGGTGCCGCTTCCTCTGCGCTCGACATCGTGTCCACGGGATGACGGAGAGCGTCACCGTGAACGGGCTGGAGACCGGCGACAGAGAGAGAGGCCGGGTGGCCCGGGGCCCGCGATGAGCGCCGTCGCTGGGGGTACCCATCCCGCGCCGGTTCAGATTGGTCTACCTCAGAGAGAATGCGGATGGCAACAATCCAGCGGACGCCAAGCAGAACGACTGGAATGAAATCACTCGCGCTGGCGGGGCTGCCGGTGTTGCTGGTTCTGGCGGCAACGATGGCCGCGGCGCAGACGGCCAAGCCGTCCATGGGCGACGAGGGGCCGGCGTTCGTGGCCGGGATCGCCTTCGGCCACGATACCTATCACTATCGCTTCGACAATCCGTCACGGTTCGACACGCCTGACAACGTCCCCCATTTCTTCGAACAGAACTCCAGTGTGAATGCGGCATGGCTCCGGGGACGCGCGAGGTACCACTTTGCCGGCCGCGCGTGGGAGACCGAGGCGGGAGTCGCGCCACCGGTGACCGGCGTCGGCGAGGACTACGACACGTTCTTCAATCCGGACGGCAACATCATCCTCTACGGCACGACGGCCGGGACCTCGGCATTCTCGTTCTCCGTCTCCCAGACGGTGGAACTCGGGAGATTCAAGGGATTCCATGCACGCGTTGGGTACAGCTACAGGCGTGACCGCGCCGAGTACCATGACAGCGAGTCGACCACGACGATGACGCGGCCGCCGTCACGCACCGGGTTCTGGAACACCGGCCGCGAGACGACGATCTCCGACGTGCACGAGGTCCGGATCGGTTTGTCTCGGCGCATCGGTCTCACGAACCGGTGGCAGGCCCGGCTTGTGACCGACCTATCCCCCGCCACGCTGGCCCGCCTCACGACACTCCTGCCCGACAAGTATCCGGGCCAGCCGGTTGTGTTCATCGCGAAAGCGGTCGCCCTCGACGCGTCGATCGAGGTGAGCTGCCGCCGGGATTCGGTCGCGTTCGGCTTCATCACCCGTTACACTGGCGCGTTGAACTACTCCGCGGCCAACTTGTTCACGAGGCGGGGTTTTCACATCGGGGGACATGTCGGGTTCTGAAGACGCCATGAGGCCGCGGGCCTGCCTATTTCTCGCTCCGCTTCCGGCTCACCATCACGCCGGCGCTGAAACTCGTCTCGAGGTTCGGCAGGCTCCGGATGTAGTCGTAGAACCCCCCCGTCATCTGCCGCCGGCCGCCGTATTGGGAGACGTTGTGGGCGGTGAGCGCGCCTCCGACGGCGAGCTTCGGCAGGACCGCCTTCGCGTAGTTCGTGTACCACTCCTTGTCGGCGTCGATGAAGACGAAGTCGAACGGCCCGTCGAGCTTTGCCACGAGGTCGTGGGCGTCGGCAAGCCGCGCGTCCACATAAGCGCTGACGCCCGCGTCCTTGAAGTTCTTCAGGGCTTCCCGGTACCGCCCCTCGTCGATGTCGATCGTGATCAGCCTTCCCCCAGTCTTGCTCAGCGCCCACGCGATCCAGATGCCCGAGTGTCCGGTGGACGTCCCGATCTCGAGCGCGCGCTTGTACCCGCCCATGATCACCGTGTCGTAGAGCGCCCGGCCGTCGGCCTCCGGCACGTTGAGGTCGCGCCACGACCCGCGGTGCTGGTCGAGGAAGCGCGTGACCGTGGCATCGGCCGAACTCGTCTTCACCTGCGACAGCACGACGGGGCCGCTGCCGACCGCGATCAGCGCGGACGCGACCATCAACAGGATTGTGGATCGCACGGGAACGTCCTCCTTCCTGATCCCTACGACAGCATCCGGGCTGGCGCTTACCGACGACGGCTCAGTCGACCCAGAGTTCCCCGAGGCTGAAGTCGATGACGTCGAAGGGTTCCGCGCGGACCGCCGCGTCGCCGGCGTGCAGTTCCCCGTCGGCGATCTCCGCCACCAAGTGTTCGAACAGCTTGACAAGATCCTCATAGGTCGCTGGACGCTCGAACGGCTGCACCCTCGTCACGACTCACAGTGTACATCGTCAGTCACGAAAGATGCCGGGTCGGGACGAGCCCACGCCAGGGCGGAATCGTGGCCTAGCCCCCGCTCGGTCCGTTGGTCATGGCTGAGCGCTGCGCCGGCCGTCGCGCGACCCTGCCGGGCTGTCATTCTGTCATTTCGACATTTAACGAATCGTGCTAGAGTGGTCCTGTCTTTCTCTCCACTTCCCCGGCCCTTCGTGTGCCGACGTCAGCGAGAGCGACAGGAATCATGGCCTCCGTCACGACCGATCAACCGGCTCCCGCGCATTCGGCTCCGCCCCCGCCCGGCCGGAGGTTCAACCGAACGCTCCCCCAACTGGCCTGCGGCCTCATCGCCGGCGTCGCGTGGGTGGTCGTGTACGCCAACCTCGCCGGCGTCGCCAATTGGGCCGCCTACGACCTCGCCGGCTTGACTCGGGGCTCGCACCTGGCCTCCGCGGTCGAGTTCTTCGTGTTCGAAGCGCCCAAAGTGCTGATGCTGCTCGTGCTGGTGGTGTTCGGCGTCGGGATCGTCCGCTCTTTTTTCACGCCCGAGCGGACCCGGAAGATCCTCGCCGGCCGCCGCGAGTCGGTCGGCAACGTCCTCGCGGCATCCCTGGGCATCGTCACGCCGTTCTGTTCCTGTTCGGCGGTGCCGCTGTTCATCGGTTTCGTCACGACCGGCGTGCCGCTCGGCGTCACTTTCTCGTTCCTGGTGTCGGCCCCGATGGTCAACGAGGTCGCGCTCGTGCTGCTGTTCGGCCTCTTCGGCTGGAAGGTGGCGGCGCTCTACATGAGCACGGGCTTACTCATCGCGATCGGCTCGGGCTGGACCATCGGGCGTCTGCACCTGGAGCGGCACGTTGAGCCCTGGGTGTACCAGGTGCAGGCGGGCCGGGCTCCCGACGAGAGCCGCCTAGCGTGGCCGGACCGTGTCCATGCGGGCGCCGACGCGGTTCGCGACATCGTCGGCAAGGTCTGGCCCTACGTGCTCGTCGGCATCGCGGTCGGTGCGGGGATTCACGGGTACGTGCCGGAGAACTTCATGGCGGCCATCATGGGCAAGAGCGCGTGGTGGGCGGTGCCGGTTGCGGTCCTGATCGGCATCCCGATGTACTCGAACGCGGCCGGCATCGTCCCGATCGTCCAGGCGTTGCTCGCGAAGGGCGCGGCACTCGGCACGGTGCTGGCGTTCATGATGGCTGTGATCGGATTGTCGCTGCCCGAAACGATTATCCTGCGGAAGGTGCTCCGACCTCCGCTCATCGCGGCGTTCGTCGGGATTGTCGGCGTCGGCATTCTCATCGTCGGTTACGTGTTCAACCTGGTGTTCTGACACGAAAGAAGGGCCTCGTCATGCACATCGTCGTCTACGGTCCCGGGTGCGCGCGTTGTCACGAAACGGAGCGCGTCGTGCGGAAGGTCCTCGCAGAACTGCAGTGCGATGCGGATCTGCAGAAGGTCAGCGACTACCAGGCCATGGTCGCGGCGGGCGTCCTGGCGACACCGGCCGTGAGTGTCGACGGCATCATCAAGGTGTCGGGACGCATCCCGAAGGCCGAGGAAGTCAAGACCTGGCTTCGGCAGGAACCGTGATATGACTCGAAACGTCAGACTCCTGGTGCTGACAATCGTCGCCGTCTCTGCGGTCGGCGTGGTGACGATGAAACGGCAGCGCGCGCCCAGTCCGGCCGCTGCGGGAGTCGCGGTCCCGCCGGCGAGCAGCCGCGGTCGGGCCGACACGAGGGCGCTGCCGAGGCTTGTCGATGTCGGCGCCGATCAGTGCATCCCGTGCAAGATGATGATCCCGGTTCTCGAAGAGCTGCGGACGGAGTACGCGGGACGTCTGCGAGTTGAGTTCGTGGCTGCCTGGAAGAATCCGGCGGCGGCCGAGGCGTACAACGTCTACGCGATTCCGACGCAGATCTTCCATGCGCCCGACGGGCGCGAGTTGGCGCGACATCAGGGGTTCATCTCGAAGGCGGACATCCTCGCGACCTGGCAGAAGCTGGGCGTCGCACTTCGCCCGGCACCAGCCGAACGGTGAGCTGCCTCGAGGGCACGTGTGCCGTGTCCCTGATCGTGGCCGGCTTCTACTTCGTCTATGGAGCGCGCTGATGCCGATGTCGAGGACAGGGAGTACGAGCGAGACCATCCTGCCGGGCGTCGTCGGGGCCGTGAAGGCTCTGGCCCATCCCGGCCGCCTGCGCATCCTGGCCATGTTGCGCGAGGGCGACCTCTGCGTGTGCCAGATGACCGCCGTGCTCGGCCTGGCCGCGTCCACGGTCTCGTCGCATCTCAGCGATCTGCGGCGCGCCGGGTTCGTCACCGAGCGCAAGCACGGCAAGTGGGTGCACTACCACGTGGTGAGCACGGGGGCGCTGGCCGGCGTGGTGCGACAGGTGCTTCGGCTCGTGGCTGACGACGATCAACTGCGCGAGGACGCCGACGTCGTGGCTGGCTTGCGGGAGGTGCCGCTCGACGACCTGTGCCGCGCCGGTCTCGATCTGAAGGCTGTCGGGGTCGTCCGGCCCGGCGTGGCAGGCCCGGCATGCCGACGACGGACGCGCAGAAGGATGCCGGGCGCTGGCGAAGCAGTCCCGCTTCGGCAACACCGCACTCCAAAGGGTTCGACCTGAGGCAGCCGCCGATCCAGTGCTGAGCTGCACACATCGCAATTGAACCGCGACCGCCAGTTCCGCGGCGGTCAGAGAAGGAGGGTGAGCATGAGTCAGGCACCTGCCGGCGTCGTCGGGAAGTTGTCCTTCCTGGATCGATACCTGACGCTCTGGATCTTCGTCGCCATGGCGGTCGGTGTCGGGGGCGGGTACCTCTTCCCGGACATCGTGCCGTTCCTGAACCGGTTCAGCGTGGGCACGACGTCCGTGCCGCTCGCCATCGGGCTGATCCTGATGATGTACCCGCCGCTCGCGAAGGTGCGCTACGAAGAAATGGGCCAGGTGTTCCGCAACGGGCGCGTGCTCGCGCTCTCCCTCGTCCAGAACTGGGTCGTCGGCCCGATCCTGATGTTCGCGCTCGCGGTGCTCTTCCTGCGCGACAAGCCGGAGTACATGGTCGGCTTGATCCTGATCGGCCTCGCCCGCTGCATCGCGATGGTCATCGTATGGAACGACCTGGCCCAGGGCGACACCGAGTACTGCGCGGGCCTGGTGGCCTTCAACTCCGTCTTCCAGGTGCTCTTCTTTTCCGTCTACGCCTACGTCTTCATCACCGTGGCGCCCGCGTGGTTCGGCCTCGAGGGGATCGCGGTCAACGTGACCATCGGCGAGATTGCGAAAAGCGTGTTCATCTACCTCGGTGTGCCGTTCATCGCCGGCCTCCTCACGCGGTTCTCCCTGATCAGGCTGAAGGACAAGGAGTGGTACCACCGTAAGTTCATCCCGAAGATCAGTCCGCTCACGCTCGTCGCGCTCCTCTTCACCATCGTCGTAATGTTCTCGCTCAAGGGCGAGACCATCGTGCAGTTGCCGCTCGATGTCGTCCGGATCGCGATACCGCTTCTCATCTACTTCGTCGTGATGTTCGTGGTGTCGTTCTTCATGAGCCGGGCCGTGGGAGCTGACTACCCGCAATCGGCCACGCTCTCGTTGACGGCGGCGTCGAACAACTTCGAGCTGGCCATCGCCGTCGCCGTGGCGACATTCGGCATCAACCACGGGGCGGCGTTCGCCGCTGTCATCGGGCCGCTCGTGGAGGTACCCGTGCTGATCGGCCTGGTTCACGTCTCCCTCCGGTTCCGGCAGCGGTACTTCGTGGCGTCGGGGGCAGCCGTAGCGGACGCGGCGCGCGCGCGATGAGTGGAGAGGCTGTTCGCATCGAGGTGCTCGCATTCGATGGGTGCCCGCACGCGGAAGCGGCAACCCAGCTGGCGCAGGCGGTCGCCGCGCGTCTCGGACCGGGCATCACGGTGGACCGGGTGGAAGTCGATACGCCCGAAAGGGCCGCCGAGGTTGGGTTCCTTGGGTCACCGTCCATCCGGGTGAACGGACTGGATGTCGAGCGCACGAAGACATCCACGGGCGCGCTCTGCTGCCGAACCTACGACGGCGGGCTGGGGGTTCCACCCGAGTGGCTGGTCGAGGCAGCCGTGCTGCGGGCGCTATCCCCACGCGGAGTGCTCTTTCTCTGCGTGGCCAACTCCGCGCGCAGCCAGATGGCCGAAGGCATCGCGCGGTTTCTCGCGCCGCCGGACGTCACGGTCTGGTCCGCGGGCTCCAAGCCGACGCGCGTTCGCCCGGAGGCCATCGCCGCGCTGGCGGAGATCGGCATCGACATCTCCGGTCACCGGTCCAAGTCCGTTTCCGAGGTCCCGGCCGACGAGATCGACACCGTCATGACCCTCTGCGGCGAAGAAGAGTGCCCGGTGTTTCTGGGCGGGGCGCGTCGCCTGCATTGGGGTCTGAGGGACCCCGCCAGCGTGGGCGGCTCCGACACCGACAGGGCCGACGCCTTCCGGCACACGCGCGACGAGCTGCGACGACGGCTTGCGGCCGTGTTCGCGCACGGCGAACCAGAAGGCGTCCGATCGTGAGCAAGGTCAGCCAGCCCACTGACGGAGAGCAACGAGGAGGCACCTGTTGTGGAGGGGTCGTCGAGGTTCTGTGCGCCGACGCGGCTCAGAACCACGTGAGCTCGGTCCGCAGGGCTTGGCGCACGCCTGCGACGTTCGGCGCGGAAAATGAGGAGAGGCAGCGGCACGGCCCGCGGGTGCGGTCGGCGCCGCGCCTCTCGATCAGACGCTTCTGGCTATACCAGCCGGACGTTTTCCCCTCGAGGCCCCTTCGGTCCCTGCCCCTTGGTAAACGTCACCGCCTGCCCCTCACGCAAGGACGAGAACGAGTCCTGCGTGAACGCGGACTGGTGGAAGAAGTACTCCTGCCCATCCTCGGCCAGGATGAACCCGAAACCCTTGTCGCCCACCAACCGCTTGATCGTGCCGTTCAGAGTCGTCGCCATGTCGTGTCCTTTGCGAGCGCGTGTTCCATTCATCCGGATCCCGAAATGGTGACCGGATACGTTTAGTGCGGACAGACACCAGCGACCGCGCCTCGACATCGAATGGCGGCTGTTTCGCAAACTCGGGCGGTTTGCACCCGTGAATAGTATAACATGCGCGGCGACCGATTTGCAGGCAAGGCCCTGCCCCCCTCTGCTCCGTGTTCAGCCCATCCTGCCGATTCTCAGATCGCTGGGGGATTCCGGAGCTTCCCGGCGTAAAACGCCCTGGCACAGCGGACCTCTGGCGCCCACCGCGACATCAGGAACCGGATTGGCGGGATCCAGGCGACCACGCAGGCCGCGGTGAGCGACACCAACCGGATCGCGGGCGTGGTTCGCGAAGTCACCAGCCGCGTCACGACCACCAGCACGCAGGCGAGAACTCCCACACGATGGAGGCGATTTCGAGCAACATCGCGCGGGTGGATGCGGCAGCCGGCCAGATGCCCGGTGTACAGCCCGATGAGGAGCGAGCAACGCGACGGCGCGCAGACCGGGCTCCCGGAGTATTGGTGAACCGGATGCCCTCGGTCGCCAGCCGGTCGATGTTCGGCGTGCGCATTTCCTCTGGCCGTACACACGACGGACTGCCCAAAGGCGGCCCGTTTCCCGTGCCGAACGCCGGACTACCCCACGGTTACGTCCCGCCGGAGGTCAGACCATTCGGACCGCTTCCTGCTCCGCCTCCTCCGACTCTTCGATCCGGTGCAACCTCGGATGCCGCGCCAGGTGCATGTCCATCTCGTCGTGTGCTGGCGGGGCGGCAAGGCGCACCGAGTACCAGAACGCGAACAGCAGCACCGCGATCGCGGTGAGGCCGAGCACGATCATCAGCGAGAACGCTTGTGCGCGCACCGGCGCGAACAGCTCGTCCTCGCCCTGGGAGACCGCGACAACCCAAGCCAGGTGCGGGAAGCTGGCCTTCAGTTGACTGACCGCGACGCCCACGATCCGCGGCGTGCCGCTGGCCGTGCTCGCGCCAAAGTGCAGCGGTGTCTGTGGCTGGCCCTGCCTGGCTGCGGTCAGCCGCTCGCGTAGCAGGTCGGTCGCAAAGAACCGTGCGCCAGGATCGACCGACCCCGACGCGAACACGAACGACCCGTCCTCCCGCACCAGCGCCGCGTCGCCAGTGGCGCCCATGCGAACGCCACCGAGGACCGCTCCAATCTCCCTCACATCCACCACGGTTCGGAGGATGCCGACCACCTCTCCGCCGGCTGGGGCCTCGACCGGCGCGATGATCTCGATTCCCCACGTGCGGGCGCGCGGCTCGAAGCGCACGTCGCTCACCACGAGGTTGCCTCGGGTTCCGTCACCAAAGGCATCGCGCCACCACGGCGCGTCCGCGTGGAGATAGCCGCCTGATGGCCCGGATGCGGCCGCCACCCGGCCGTACCGATCCGTCAGCAGCAGCTCCTTGTAGATCGGGTTCTGCCTGGTCACCTCCGCCAGGAATCCCGAGGCCCTGGTGTTCATCACTTCCTGGACAGCAGCCGCCGGCCCCGGCCGCTGCCACTCGCGCTCGACGCCCTTCACCGCCTCTGGGTCGAATGGGCGTCGGCTTGCGGCGGCGGCCTGTTCCCGCACCTCCGGCACGCGGGACAGCACCGACGCGTCGATGACGAGGCGGAACACGTACGTGTCCACCGCGGCGGCCGTCTGGTCCGCCACCTGCCGCAGGTGCTCGCCCCACGCGTTCCGGAGCCCAGCCTGGCCGATGCCGATGACGAAGTAGCTGGCCGCAACCAGCATGACGGAACCGATGACGAGGAACACGGAAAAGACGCGGACGTTCAAACGGAAAGAAGCACGGCGCATCGTCGTCCCTCCTTTGTGAGAGCCTGCGGATAGGGACCGAACGATCGGCGAGACTTTTAGTCTGGTCCTCGGCGGTTCAGGTGTCAAGCAACAGGCCGGGCCGTGAATACGCCCGGGCCTGACCGGCAGATAATCCCCCCACTATGCCATTGACCTCCGGTACGCGTGCGATGGACCGCAGACGGCCGTGGTCTGCTCGTCTACCGGCCGCATCGCGTCCCGTGCGACGTGGAACGGGCGGCTCGCCGCCCGGCTGCTCCTACTGCAGCCAGGCGATCCAGGCGCGGATGCCGGTGAACACGGCGGCAAGCAACAGCGCGCCGGAGGCGAACCGCAGCGCCACGCCGCCGCGCCATCCCCAGATCGCCCCGCGCGCCGCAAGCAGGATCGCGGCCGGCATTGTCGCATGCTCGACGCGGCCGATGAACTCCGACGCATCTTGCTGGTAGGTCCTGTCGCCGGGCGACAGGACGCTGAACGCCACGAAGGCGAGGCAGACCGCGCCCCACGCGCCGATGACGAGACCGAGTCGATCGCGTGCGCCCTCCACCTTCAGGCGCCAGGCACCGACGATGGCCAGCAGGAGGACAGGCCACCCGATGTTGGCCACGGTCTGGGCGACCGCCTGCCCCACCCGCTGTTGCAGCGGCGGCGTGGATCGACCGAGGGTGGGGGCCCCGGGTTCTCCCGTCGCGGGCGCCGACACCGCGCCGCTGGCCGCCCCGCCGGCCGCTGGCCGCGTGCTGACCGGCGCCCGCATGCGGGCGAACTGGGCGCTGTAGACATCGCCAAAGTGCCCCCAGTAGATGACCGTTGACAGGACGCAGGCGGCGACGGCCACCAGCAACACCGAGCGGGCCGCCGTGCGCAGCGGCTGTCCGCCAAACCAGTGAAACAGGACGGCGATGGTGAGCAGCGTGCTGGTCAACAGCACCACCGTGCTGACATGACACATCAAGCCCAGCGTCGCGAGGAGGACGACGCCCACGAACGGGCCCACCCGCCGCAACCGCTCGGCCAGCACGGTCACCAGGGCAATAGTCACAATCGACACCGCCTGGCCGAACGCGTTCGTCATGTTCGCGTTGCCGATGATGCCGTAGGACACCGGCACGAGGCTGAACAGCGCCACGGCGACGGCGCCCACCAGGCGCTGCCCCCACGCGCGGACGACCATCACGTACAGCAACGCGCCGGCCATGACTTCCGCCGCGGACACGATGACGCGCAGGAGCGCCACGTGGTTGCCGGTTAGGAATGCCCATGGCGCGGCGAACAGGTACAGTCCAATCGCGTAGGGAAACGGCGTCGCGCTGGTGGACAGTTGCGTGAAGTAGAACCGACCAGCCAGGACGTACTCGAAGCGGTGCGCGTGAAACAGCGCGTCCACCAGCGGCTTGGACGGATTCAGCAGCGCGAGGAGCTGCAGGTAGAGGGCTCCGGCGGAAAACGCGATGGCGAATCGTGCTGTATTCCGCAGCAGCTCCCTGCGGGCCGACTGCAGCAGCGTCACGCACGCGACGATCGCCAATGCGATCCAGAACGCGAGGCGGACCACCAGCGACGGGTAAGGCCCGTAGAGGGCTGACCAGCTGACGAGGGCGAAGGCCTGGCCGATCGCCATCACGACGGCCGCCCCGATGGCGCTTCCGGCGGTCATCCCAATGAGGCCGAATGCCGCTCCGAGAAACGCGGCTGGCAAGGCAGCCGCCCCAAGCGCTCGACGCGGGGGCAGGACGATGCCGGACGCGGGGTGGCAGACGATCCGATCGACCTGCACGCCCAGCCGTCGAGGATCGGCGCCGCCAGGAAGAAACGTGGTCGTGCTGATCAGCGTGAGGACGAGGCCCGGCTTGAGTGGCGTCGCAGGCGCTGTCACCTGCGCATCCTGGAACTCGTTGGTGCCTCCCCAGGCACCCGCGCGGACGCCGTCGAGGGCGAGCACCAGTTCCGGCTGCGGATCCTGCGGCGCCCGGGCGCCTCGGAAACGCACGGAGCACGTCCACGGCACCCGGCGGTCGAGTCCGGCCAGCGTCACCTCGGCACGCTCCGCCGTCCAGACGAAGGTCTCCTGCCCGTTTCGCTCGAGCGGATAGAACCCAGTGACGAACGCGGGCAGCGCGCGGTCCATCTCGAAGATGATGGCCGGGTTCCAGGCGTGCACGACGACCAGGCACGCGGCGCCGGCCAGGGCGCCGAGCAGCGCCGCCGCGATGGCGCGCGGTATCGAATGCATCATGGTGGAAGCTCCCACTCTCCCTGACGAATGCTGGAGATCTTGCCACGAGAACGGGACGCCTTCAACTTGCGATGGCGGTAGGATGCCGCGCATGATGACATCGCGCGCCCGCGTCGGTCTGATCCTGCCTTCGCTTGTCGTCCTCGCAGCCCTGGCCCTCGCCGCTCCCCGCGAGCTGCCGCAGGCCCCGACAGCCGAGAGCATTGCGGCCGCCTCCGTGCGGGCCGCGGGACCGCTCGACAAGCTGCTGCACAAGCAGGCCGAAACCGTCTACCGGGCACTTTCTGCGAGGTTTCAGCCGTCCCGCGCCATGGAGGTGGTCACCTTCATGGATCGGTATTGGCGCCTGCCTGGCCGGCAACCCGGGCTTCGACGCCACAATCGACCACCTGAAAGCCGGGCTTACCGAGGCCGGCTTCCGCGAGGGCCAGGCTCCCGGGTCTCTGGCGATCACCGAGCTGCTGGCGGCGGCGGCCGGCCGACGGCTCGCGCTCGAAGCACGGGGTGCTCTTCTAGGGACGAGGGGCGAGGGACAAGTATGCGGCCTTGAAAAGAGATTCTGCGCAAGCACGTCTGACCTTCCTGGAGAACCTCCTACACGCCAAGCCAGGCGAAGGCGTCGCGCAGCGCGAGGTCGATCGGTGACTGCGGCATGCGCAGCTCGCGGATCGCCTTCCCGGAGCTGTAGTAGTGATCCGTGAACGCGAGGCGGGCGAGCGCGGCCGGCAAGGCGGGCTCGCGGCCGGTGAGACGGCCGAACGCTTCCATGACGTGCCCGGCCGCCACCGCGCCTGTCAAGGGAATGGGGAGTTCCACGGGGCGGCGACCGAGCACCGACAATCCTTGCCTGAAGAACTCGCGGTAGGTGAGGTTGGCGTGCCCGAGGATGTAGCGTTCGCGCGCCCGTCCCGACGCCATCGCCGCGATCGTCCCTGCCACGACGTCCCGCACATCCACGAAGTTGTTGCCGCCCCGGCGCGGATAGCCGACCACGGCCCCCCGCGTCAGCGGAAGCAGCAGGCGTCCGCTCGACGGCTTGGGATCGAACGGGCCGATCATGAAGGTCGGGTTCACGACGACGGTCTCTACGTCGGACGAGAGGGCCACGGCCTCCGCTTCACGCTTGGTCGTCGCGTACGGGTTGTCGATTCGACCGGGGGGCCAGTCGGTATTCTCGTCCGCGACCTCGCCCGGCGGCGGCAGGCCCATCGTGTCCACCGTGGACACGTGCACCACCCGATCGACACCTGCCTTGGCCGCCGCCCGGAGGATGGTCCTCGTGCCTCCGACGTTGACGGACCGAACCGTGTCGAAGTCTTCCTGCGTGCGGCACCAGAAGACGATCAGCGCGGCGGCGTGATAGACCTGGCGGCACCCGCGCACGGCGAGCGTCACGGCGCGCTCATCGCGGACGTCACCCTCGACCACCTCGTAGTCGAAGCCCTCGAGCGCAACCGGACGACGGCCGTCCCGGACGAGCACGCGAACCTGCGCGCCTCGCTGAACCAGCGCGCGCGCCAGGTTCCCGCCGAGGAACCCGGTGGCGCCAGTCACGAGCACGGGCCCCGGTGCAGGCGTCATGGTGGGTTACACGCCGAGAAGTGTCACGACCCCCCAGGCACCGACCGCCGTCGCCGCGCCGGTGATCGCGTCACCCGCGTAGTGATACTCCCCCGCCACCGATCCGGCCATGATACTGACAGCGATGAACAGGAAGGCCACGCCCGCCAGCGGCCACACCGGGCCAACGGCCAGCGCGGTCGCCAGCGCGCCTGCCGCGTGTCCGCTCGGGAAGGTATTCGCGTGCGTCGAGGTTTTCTTGACGAGCATCAGGTTGAGCCGCCGCATGGCCACGCGGCGATGGGCCAGTGGGCTGTCGGGCTGCAGGAACCAGGCCGGCCTGGTGCGAATCCACGGCAGCACGCCGTAGCACGCGAGTTCGGCCAGGAGCACGATGCTCCAGAAGCGATCGGACCCGTCCTGTCGTCCTGCCAGGATGAACGCGACCATGCCGGCGGGCAGGACGATGTAGCAGGTGAAATAGGCCGCTTCAAAAAACTCCAGGATCGCGCGCGGCGCGGTCCGCGCGAAACTGCCAGCGCCCAGCCACTCGCGCACTCGTCGATCGAACGCGATGAACCGCGCCTCCATGGCCTCCTGCGGCTCGACGAAGTAGAACCCCGTGAGCCAGTAGCACATGAGGATGTACGGCAGCGGCAGCCACGTGCGCACCGCGCCCATCGATGGAGACGCCGGCAGGCCGACCACGATGAGGACGATGGCGATCAGGAGCGGAGCGAGGACAAGGAGCTTGAGCCGGCTTGCGCGAGAGATCGGCCTGGCGGGCAGAAGCGCCAGCAGGTAGCCGAGATAGGCCACGATCATCCACTCCGAAACGCGCAACGGATCGCTCCTTGGTTTGTGAACGGCGAGTGTGTAACGATATCACCTTCGCCGCCGGCCACGCATCGAGGAGCGCCGATGCGGACCGCGTGGAGGCCATGCATGATCGAGGTTCGTCCCGTTGCCGATCGCCGTGGGCGAAGGCGGTTTATCGATCTGCCCTATCAGAAATACCGCGGGCACCCGCATTGGATTCCGCCCGCGCGCCTCACCGAGGCTCCTCAGTTCGACCCGAAGCGCAACCCGTTCTACTCGGGCGCGGACATGGACCTGTTCCTGGCATGGGACGGGGATCGTCTCGCCGGACGGGTTGCGGCGATCGACGATCATCGACATAACGAGGTGTACCACGGCAACCTCGCCGGGTTCGGGTTCTTCGAGGCCGATTCGCCCGACGCGGCCGCCGCCCTGCTGGCGGAGGTCGATCGCTGGGCGAAGGCCCGGGGCCGGACGGCGGTGCGCGGCCCCGTCAGCCCATCGCTCAACCATGTCGCGGGACTGCAGATCGACGCGTTCGACACCGATCCGTTCTTGATGATGCCGTGGAACCCTCCGGAGTACATCGGGTTCATCGAGGAGGCGGGCTACCGGAAGGCGAAGGACCTCCTGTGCTGGCTGCTCGAGACGGCCCGCGCCCCCATGTCGCGCCTTGCCGCCATCGCACGGCGTGTGGAACGGCGCCACAACATCGTCGTTCGCCCGGTCAACCGGTGGCGACTGCGATCGGAGTCGGACAAGCTCTACGAGATTTACCTGAGCGCGTGGGAGCGCAACTGGGGCTTCGTGCCGCCGACCCGCGAGGAGTTCTGGCACATCGTCAAGGATCTGAAGTGGCTGCGCATGCTGGGCGGCCTGCTGATCGCCGAGGTCGATGGCCGGCCCATTGCCGCCACCACGTCAGTGCCGGACGTCAACCAGGTCCTGAAGGGGACGAACGGCCGGCTCTGGCCTGTCGCGTGGTGGCGCCTCCTAACCATGACGCGCATCATCACGCGCGCGCGGGCGGTCACGACCGGCGTCATCCCCGAGTATCAGGAGAAGGGCGCGCTGGCGGTGCTGATGTACCACGCCCTCGAGAGCGCGAAGCGGTATGGCTTCAGGGAGGTGGAGTACTCGTGGGTCCTCGAGGACAATCTGCTCGCCAACCAGACGCTCGAGAAGGCGGGCGCCCGGATATACAAGACCTACCGGTTGTACGAGAAGACACTGGGATAGCGGGCAGGTCCGCCCACAACCTGAAATCGCCGTCCTCGAAGCCCGGGTTGATGATGCGGTAGCGGAGCTCGAACACATCCGCGGGGTTTCTGGCCAGGCCCGCGTCCACGGCCTTGCGGCCCCGCCGGGCGACGGCGAGCAGGCCGACGACCAGGGTGGCGCGACGGTTCCTTCCGGCGAGACCAACCCTCATCGGCACCTATTCTCCTCGTCGCGTGGCGTCGGCGGCTCCCGCCGTCGGCCGCTCGTCCGCGTCCACGTCCGTCATCTCGGTCCACGTCCGGTGGCCCCATTCCCGTATCACCGAGACGTTCTCCAACCCAATCCCGACGGCATCGTGGTCGAGGCCAACCAGCACGTAGGTGATGGTCGCGGCCGCGACGGGCTGGCCGTCCACGTGCGCGGCCGCCGACACGCGAGCGCGGGTGGTCCGGAGCGACAGGACCTCGGCCGACACGTCCAGACGGCAGGGCGGGCGGACCGGGCGCCGGAACTCGGCGGCGTTGACCATCGCCAGCATCGGCAGCACATCGCGCCCGGATGCCGCCTTCACCGACTGCTGGACGAGCCGTCCGCCCAGCTGCGCCATCGACTCGAGGATCAGGACGCCAGGCTCGACTGGATACGCGGGCATGTGGTCCTGGTAATAGTCGGCGTCCGGCGACAGGTTCCGATACCCGCGCGCCCGTTTGCCCGGCTCGATCTCGACGATCTTGTCCACCAGCACGAATCGCACGCCTGCCCTCCGCCCCCTGTTGGCGCACACCTGTCCGCTGCAACCGTTCTGTGCTCACTGATCCCGCGTAGGGGAGTTCGATCGTAGCATACCCGCGGAATTGACTTGGCCGGCCGGCTCGGTCAATATCTAACCTCCGTTTGTCTGGGGTTGTCGAACTATGAGTGAATTGGATCCGCTCGAGAAAAAGGTCATCGAACTCATCGCGCAGAAGAAGCGCATTCCGCCCGAAAGCATTACCCTCGATTCAACGTTCCTCGAGCTGGGGATCGACTCGCTGGATGGGATGGACCTGCTGTTCACCTTCGAGGAGAGCTTCAAGCTGACGATTCCGGACGAAGTTGCCCAACAGATGAAGAGCGTGCGCCAGGTGACCGCCGCGCTGCAAACGGCTCTCGCCGCCAACCCTCAGGCCACGACCAACTGACATGCGCCGCGTGGTGATTACCGGCCTGGGCGGGGTGTCCGCGCTCGGCATTGGTGTACCGGCGCTGTGGGAAGGTCTGGCCGCCGGCCGCTCCGGCGTCAGGCGCGTGACCGTGTGCGACACGGACCTGTTGACCAACCCCATTGCGGCGGAGGTCCCGTCGTTCGATCCGGCGGCCTATCTCACGCCCGACCAGTTGCTCCTCTGCGATCGCTACGCCGCGTTCGCGATGGCGGCGGCTAGCGAAGCCTGGAACGAGGCGGGTCTCGACCTGAGCGACGAGGAACGCGAGCGGGCGGGTGTCCTGATCGGCACGGGGATGGGCGGCGTCACCCGCCAGGACGAAGCCTACCGCCTCCTGTACGAAAAGAAGGCCACCCGGTTCCACCCGTTCACGATCCCCCGGGTCATGTACAACGCGGCCGCGTCGCACATCTCGATGAAGTTCCGCCTCGAGGGACCGACGCTCTGCATCTCGACGGCGTGCGCCTCCGCCTCACACGCCATCGGCGAGGCGGCGGAACTCATCCGCGGCGGACGCGCGGACGTGATGGTGGCCGGCGGGGCCGACGCCCCGATTGCGCCAGGTGTCGTGAAGGCGTGGGAAAGCATGCGCGTGCTCGCGCCGTGCGGTGACGACCCGGCCGCCGCGTGCCGGCCGTTCTCGGCCGATCGCCAGGGCCTGGTTCTCGGTGAAGGCGCGGGTGTCGTGATCCTGGAAGAGCGGGAACGCGCGGTCCGGCGCGGCGCGGTGATCCACGGGGAACTGGCCGGCTACGGGGCAACCGCCGACGCGGCGCACATCACGGCGCCGGGAGTGGATGCGCCCGCCCGGGCCATCCGCCAGGCGCTCGCGCAGGCCGGCGTGGAGCCCGCGCAGGTGGACTACGTCAACGCCCACGGCACGGCGACGCGCCTCAACGACACGACCGAAACCCAGATCATCAAGCGGGTCTTCGGCGACCACGCGCGGAAGCTGGCGATCAGCTCGACCAAGTCGATGCACGGCCACATGATGGGGGCATCTGGCGCGATCGAACTGCTCGCAACCTTGATGGCGATCGAGCGCGGGATCGTCCCGCCGACCGCCAACTACCGCCAGCCCGATCCCGAGTGCGACCTCGACTACGTCCCGAACCAGGCGCGCGAGATGAAAGTGGACGTCGCGATCTCGAACTCGTTCGCGTTCGGCGGCCTCAACGCGGTCCTCGCCATCCGTCGCGCCTGACCGGTCGCTCCGGTCAGCGCGGCCCCTACCCCTTCGCCTGGGTTTCCGCCTCGCGTTCCGCGAGGATCCGCATCGCCGCCTCGACGATGTCCGTGTCCCTGGCCGGCGGAATGTTGGCCGGATCTTCCTTCGGCAGCGGATGTCGCTCGAACAGCGTTGCCAGGACGTCGAGCGCCTGCTGAAGGTGTTCGCGCGTGTGGGCCGGCGTGACACTCGTGCGAATGAGCGCATGCCCCTTGGGCACGGCGGGATACACGGCCGGCGTCGTGAACAGCCCCAGTTCGAGCGCCTCGCGGCACATCTGGAAGGCCAGCGCCTCCGACCCGATGAACAGCGGGATGATCGGCGTCCTCGTCCCCATCGTGTGGTAGCCGAGCGCCTCGACACCCTGCTTGAAGAATGCCGCGTTGTCCCACATCCGCGTGAACAGTTCGCTGTCGCGCCGCATCACGTGCAGGGCGGCAAGGGCCGCCGCCACTGATGCCGGCGGGAGCGCCGCCGAGAAAATCAGGGTGCGCACGTTGTGACGCAGGTACTCGATCACCGTCTTGTCCCCGGCCACGAACCCGCCGAGGCTCGCGAGCGACTTGCTGAAGGTCGCAAACAACAGATCCACGTCCTTCTCGACGCCCTGGCTGGCCGCGGTGCCGCGGCCCTGCGGCCCGAGCACTCCGAACCCGTGCGCATCGTCCAGGTAGAGGCGGAAGCCGAAGCGCCGTTTCAGAGCGACGATCCTCTCGAGATCGGCCACGCGGCCCGTCATCGAAAAGACGCCGTCGGTCGCGACGAGCGCGTTCGGCCAGGATTCCCTGAACGCCAGCTTGCGCTCGAGGTCGTCAACGTCCTCGAACAATGCGATGCGACCGTGCGACAGGCGGGCGCCGTCGAACAGGCTGGCGTGGTTCTCGGCCGCGAGGAAGATCACGGCGCCTTCCACGCCGCCGAGCAGGCCGAGCGTGCCGATGTTCGCCAGCACGCCCGAGGAGAACACGAGCGCTTCTTCCCGACCGGTGAACTCCGCGAGCTCCGCCTCGAGTTGCTCGTGCAGGTCGAGGTTGCCGTTCATGAACCGCGAACCGGTGCACCCCACACCGTAGCGGTCCAGCGCCTCGTGCGCGGCTTTCAACACCTCGGGATGGTGCGTGAGGCCCAGGTAGTTGTTCGACCCGAGCATCACGACCCGCTGGCCGTTCACGGTGACAACCGGCCCGTCAGACGACGAGATGACGCGGAAGTAGGGGTAGTACCCCGTCGCCTTGCCGATGGTCGAGTCGAGATAGCTGTAACAGGGAGACAGGATATCCATACTGAGCTTTCGCTTCAGGGCTCGGCGATTCCCGCGCGTCAGTGCCGCCCGGCCAGGCCTCTCAGCATGTCTGCGGCGTGCGCGCGCGCGTAGACCAGTTGTGTCCTAACCAGGTACCCCACGAGGCGGACACGGCTCGTGACGCCCCGAGGTCGCAGCAGCACCCCGGATTCGTACCACTGCCGGACGCGAACCCGCTGCAGTTTCCCGCTCGTCGTCTTTGGAATCGTGCCCGACGGCACCACCACCACCTCGTCCACCAGCACGCCGGTGGCTTCGACTACCCGGCCCCGCACGCGCTCGGCAAGGTCGCCGGCCGGCTGGCCGTGGATGGGCTCGAGGACAATCACGATTCGATCGCGGCCGGTACCGGGCTGCGTGCCGAACGCCACCACCCGACCCTTGCGCACGCCCTCGACGTCGGACGCCGCCTGTTCCAGGTCGTGCGGGTAATAGTTCCGCCCGTTGACGATGATGGTGTCTTTCACGCGGCCGCACACGTACAACTCACCGTCAGCCAGGTATCCCAGGTCCCCGGAATGCAGCCACCCGCCCGCCAGCGTTTCTCGCGACAGATCCTCGCGACCCAGGTATCCACGGAACACCGACGGCCCCCGGAGCAGAATCTGGCCGACGTGCCGCTCGGCAAGGGAACGCCCGCTGGGACCGGCAATGCGAACGTCATGGCCCGGAAACGGCCGGCCACAGCTCACCAGCTCGGTGCAGGCTGCGCCGCCGGTCGAAGACGGCACCGCCCGCCTCGCGGACGACAACTGCTCGGCGTTCACCGCGTCAACGCGCGGCGCGCGATCGAGCGGCGGGAAGGTCACCGCCAGCGTGTGCTCCGCCATGCCATAACACGGCAGGAACGCCTCCGCCCGGAAACCGACGTCGGCGAACTTCTTCGCGAACGCGGCGAGGGTCTCCGCGCGAACCGGTTCCGCGCCGCACCCCGCCACGCGCCAGCACGAGAGATCCAGGTCGGCCATGTCGCGGGGCTGGACGCGGCGAACGCACAGGTCGTAGGCGAAGTTTGGGGCGAAACTGATAGTTGCCCGCGTGCGGCTGATCACGCGCAACCACGTGGCGGGCCGCTTCAGGAACGCCAGCGGTGACAGGAAATCGGTGAAGCAACCCCTATAGAGAACCGTGAGCGCCATCCCGATCAGCCCCATGTCGTGAAACAGGGGCAACCAGGAGATGCCGCGGTCGGTGTCGGTCAGGCGAAGCCCGTGCGGACCGGCAATGGCCGTGACGTTTTCGGCCAGGTTGCGATGGGTCAGCACGACGCCCTTCGGATCGGAAGTCGATCCGGACGTGAACTGCAGGAAGACCGGGTCGTCCAGTTTCACCGGCGCGACCGCTTGCAGGCGAGGCCCCCGAAGCCGCTCGATCGCGAGCACCGCCCGCACCGTGGACACATCGGCCTGGAGCGCGCCCAGGATCCGACGCAATCCAGTGGTGGTGACCACCGCTGCCGCGCGGCTCACCCGGACGGCTGGCGCGGTCTGGCGGAGGTACGCCTCGAACTGGTCGAGTCGAGCCGGCGGATACAGCGGCGCCGGCACCAGGCCAGCACAGGCGGCGCCCAGGAAGGCCGTCAGGAAATCCCGAGCCTCCGGGACTATCACGGCTATCGTCTCGCCCGGACGCAAGCCGGCGTCGTGCAGTCCCCCGCCAATCGACAGCGCATCGTCCAGGAGTTCCGCGAACGACTGCCGCGAAGCGGTTCGGCCGTCTTCAGCAAGGTAGCCGTAGCCGCCACCGGTACGCGCCGCCGCGCACACGGCTTCAGGAAGCGTGAGCAGGGCCATCAGGGATGGACGTTCTCTGCGAGGAGCGACCGCACGCAATTGACCGCCTCACCCACCGTCTGAATCCGCGGCACCTGGTCGATCGGCACGATGATACCGAAACGGTCCTCCAACTCCGCCACGAATTCGAGCGTCTGGAGGGAATCGAAACCCAGGTCAGCGGCCAGCGTGCTGTTCGCCGCCGGTTCGACAGGTCGTCGGCATACACGACGGAGGACGGTCAGCACGTCTCGCCCAACAGTGTCAGCGTCCGGAGGTGTCATCGCCAGATATTCGCAATCCTCACCGAACAAATGACTTCCCTCGATCGTCGCACCGCGTGCAGCGTTGGTTGACGCCGTCAGGGAAGAAGTGGACCCTCAGACGCAGGACGCCGTCTGGCGGCATTCCAGAGCGAGCGCCCCCCCATCAAGGCTACCACGACTGCGCCGGAGAGCGTACTGAAACCATACGAAATCAGTCGTTCGGCCGCGGTGATTGCCGCCGCCGTCGGAAGATCGATGCCAAACGCGACCAGCCCGGCCACCAAGCTGCCCTCGACCGGCCCGAGGCCGCCGATGCTCGGCACCAGCCCCCCAATCATGGTCAGGATCGACAGGGTTGCGATCATCGTGGGCGACAGAACGACGCCAAACGCCAGGCACGCGCACATCAGACGGAGAACGTCCTGGAAGCCCAGCAACAACGAGTACCCCATGCCGGCGGCGAAGACCCGGGCGTTGATCTGGTCGAGCGCCAGCCGGTCCCACAACCCGGCGAGGCGCGAATCCGACCGACGAAGGCCCCTGAGGGCAAGCCCGCCGGCGATGAGGACCGCCGCCATTCCCCCGGCCGCCGCCAGCGTCCTCCCGGTGGAGCCCAGGTCGCGAACCGCGAACACGGCCATCACGGCGAGGACGAGAATCGACGGCACCTCGGACAACCGGTCCCAGACCGCGGCGATGGTCGCCTGCCGCCATGTCACCGCGCCCGACCGGCGAACCAGTGCAATGCGACAGGCTTCCCCGCCCACTCGGCCGGACGGCATCAGGTTACCGATCGCGATACCGCCAAGCGTAGCAAGCGTCGCCCGCCACACGCCAACCTCGCCCCCTATCGATCGGAGAAACCCTCGCCACCGTGCGCCGACGATGAACAGGCTGGCCACGTAGAGCAGCAGCGCGGCCAGGACGTAGCCCGGCCTCGCGGTCGCCAACCGCTGCACGCTGCTCACGATGGTGGCCCAGATGGTGGACACGGTCTCGAACCCTCTTTGGAAAACAAGAAATGCTAGCACGGTCGCCGGAAGCGGTCGGGTGTGGCGTGTAGAATGGCACGCGGGGTCGGCCAACGGAGCCAACGACTACGACACGATTCACCCCCACGAGGGTCGACAGCATCAAGGCGTCGGACGGCGCACCGCCTCCCTGCAACGGCTACGACTGCGGGGGCCGGTAGGCACGGATGACCAAGCCGACCACTCCGGACCGAGGTCGAGGTGTGCTTCAGCGGCGCTGCGTGCGCGGCGGGGTGGCACGGCCCCGTATGGTATGATGGCTGGAATCTGCGCCTGTCGTCGCGCGTCAACGTCTGGTGGTTGCCTCCCGTGTGGCGACGTGTTCATCCCTTCCTTCTGCTCGTGTCGATCCCACTGGCGGCCCGCGCCCTTGGCCTTTCGTTCTACGACCTCGACTCCGATCCCGCAGGTCATCCGATCGTCCCGTCGCCGCTGACGAACCTGATCGTCGCCGTGCCCTATCACCTCCTCGTGCTCGCGCCGGTAGCGGCGCGCGGGCTGTTCGCGTGGACGCTGCGGCCGCAGCGTCGTGCGGCGGTCGCACGTGTGTGGGCGTGCCTGGCGTCGCTTAGTGTCCTGGTGGGTGAGACCGATCGCCAGATGCTTCGCTTCCTCGGCCACGGTCTGTCGCTCTCGACCGTTCGCGCGTACGCCGGTCCATCGGTCTTCGCGGCGGAAGTGCTGGAGCCGCTGCTCCGCGACTGGTCGCACGTGGCGATCCCGCTCGGCGTAGGAGCTCGCAGCGACGAGTGATATGGAAGACGGCCGGTTGCGTGTTGCGCTTGTCACCGATTGGTATCCCCCCGCGGTCGGCGGCGTCGAGGCCCAGGTGTTCGGGCTCGCGCAGGCGCTGCAGGCGCGTGGGCACGAGGTACGAGTGTTCACGACCTCGTCGGGTACGGACGAGCCGGAACCCGTCCCGACCGAGCGGTTTCCGTTCCGTTCCGTGCCGGGCACCAGGATCGCGCTGCCCACGCCCGGTCACTACCGAGCCCTTCGGGCGCGTCTCGCCGCAGGCCGGTTCGACGTGGTGCACGCGCACGGCATGTTCTCCACGCTGGCGATGGGCGGCGTGATGGCGGCCCGGTCGCTGGGCATTCCCAGCGTGACGACGCATCACTCCTTGATCCGGCTGGTACACCTGCCGTTCGCACGCTTCGTCTACCTGGTGGCCTCGCACCGGGCCGACATCGTGACAGCGGTCAGCGCGGCCGCAGCCAGGGACGCCCGTCGCGCATCCGGGCGCCGCGAGGTGCTGACGCTGCCCAACGGGATCGATATCGGTCCCCTGTGTGTCGCACCGACAATGGACGCGACCGGGGCGGCCCCGGCTGCCACGACGGCGGGGCCGATTCGGGTCACGAGCGTCATGCGGCTCAAGTTGAAGAAGAAACCGTACCTCTTGATGATGGACTTCGCGCGGGTGCTGCACCGGGTTTCTGATGCGTCGCGGATCCGCTTCACGGTCGTCGGCGATGGCCCCGAGCGCGCCAGGGTCGAGCGGTTGGCGAGGGTGCTGGGCATTGCGAGCCACGTGGAGTTCGCCGGGGCCTGCACGCGGATCGAGGTCGCGCGTATCCTGGCCGGGTCGTCGCTGTTCGTCTCGCCGGTGCGTGCGGAGGCGTTCGGCCTTGCCCTGCTCGAAGCGCGGGTGGCGGGTCTGCCCATCGTGGCGATCAATGGTGGAGGGGTGGCGGAGGTTGTTGAGCACGACCGTCACGGTCTGCTCGCTGCCACGCGTCGTGAGTTCGTGGATGCCATCGTCCGGGTGATCGACGACGAGGCCCTGCGACGGCGGCTGGCGGCAGGGAGCCGGGACGGACTTGCGCGGTTCGCCTGGGACGCGGTGGCCGAGCAGCACGTGGACGTGTACCGCCTGGCCATCGCACGCGGAGGTCGCGCGCCGGAGAGGAGTGCCGCATGAGGGCGCCGGGTTCGACGATGGCGTGTGTCACCGTGGACATGGAACAGGACTGCCCGCCGTACCTCAAGACGTGGCGTGGCGTGACCGAAGGCACGCCGGTGTTGCTCGATCTGCTCGCCGAGGAGCAAGTACCGGCGACCTTCTTCGTGACCGGCGAGTTGGCTCGCCGGTTTCCGGACACCGTCTACCGGATTCTGGACGCCGGCCACGAGGTGGGAGCCCATGGCGACACGCACGCGAATTTCGGCCGGTTGTCGAGAGGGGACGCCAGGTTCGAGATCGACCGGATGACCTCCACCCTGGGGGGGATGTGCCGCGTGACCTCGTTTCGAGCGCCGTACCTGACGTTCCCTGAAGCGTTCGTGCCGCTGCTCGACGAGTACGGCTACCTCGTCGACTCGTCCGCCGCACGCTATAAGTTTCCGGGAGCGCGCGTCAGCCGGGTCGGCCGGGTGGTGCGCGTGCCGGCCTCGGTCACCTCTTCCACCCTGCGCTGGCCGGCCTGGCCTCGCGACTGGCTGCTCTCGCATCTGTCTGAGCCAGCCGTGATCTTCGTGCACCCGTGGGAATTCGTCGATCTCACCCAAGCGCGGCTGCGGTATGACTGCCGCTTCAAGACCGGCGAACCTGCGCGGCGCTGTCTTCAGGAGTCCATTCGTGTGCTGCGGCGGCGCGGGGCGCGGTTCATCCGACTGGCGGCACTCTCGAATACCTCCCAGGACCGAGCCCAATGACATGACCCGCGCGGGAGTACGACTGGAGCCGAATCGTCCCGAGAATTCGCCGCGTGTATGAAGAGGGACTCGCGAACGCCTGAGCACCGGCTTCACGGGGGGGGCCGCCGGCCGGCCATGATTGGCGGGTGCTATGATTGAGAATTACGCTGGAAAGGCTTCACGACTTGACGACAGTCCTTTGGCATCGGCATCGGCTCGCGACCATGACCCTGACCGTCCTGGTCGCATTCCTTCCCGTGGGGCGGGCGCTCGCCTGGTCGGCTGTGGCCGCGGCGACGATCGTCACGGGCACGATTACCACCCTCGACGGCAAGGTCCGGCTTCCGGGCGTTGTCGTCCTGTTGACGGGAAGCGGTGGCGAGTCGATCGGTGAGGCGGTGACCGACGAGACCGGGCACTATCGCATCGAGGCGCCCAGCAGCGGCATCTACCGGCTGAAGACCAACATCGAAGGCTTCCACCCGGCGGAACAGCCGGTAGAGCTAACCGAAGGGAACACCCGGGTTGTCGACCTCGACCTCAAGCTGCTCGAAATCGAGCAGACGGTGGATGTCACGCCGACCACCGACACCCCGATGAACCTGGCCAGGCCGCTCGCGCCGGCCGAGAGCATTGATGGCCGGGCGCTGAGCGCGTCGGCGATGAGTTCGGGGAACGTGGCGGCGGAGCTCAGGTGGCTGCCCGGCGTTTCGGCGTACGGGCGGGAGTGGGCCATCAAGGGCGGGCGGCCGAATCAGATCGGTCTTCAGGTGGAGGCGGCCCAGGTGGTCGACCCCGCCGCCGGGACCAGCCCCGTGCAGTTGCCGGGTGACGCGGTGAAT
>JADGOB010000369.1 GCA_017883185.1 Acidobacteriota bacterium | reverse complement strand
TGATGATTCCCGCTCGCGCACCCCTTACGAAGCAGGCACAGAGGACCCGGGTCTCGCCCGGCCCGCAGGTACCCCTACGCGGGCTTGCCCGCGAAGTAGGTGCGCTTGGCACTCAACCGGGGAGATCCACCGAGTCACTGGCTGGCGCAAGAACGGTTGACTATTCACCCGCACGAGACTCTATGCAGTCAGGAGACGAGCCCTCAAGCATGAGCGAGCGTTTCGTCACGGACGACAACCTGCGTCCTAGTGGGCGCTGTGATGCCTGCCCCACGGTGGACGATAGGCGGCTGGAATGACGCACCCATGAGTGCGCGACTCGCGGCAGATCTGGTCGTTTCGGGTTGCGCCACCGACGTCGAGCGGCCAGCCCGTGGCGTAGACGGGCCGCTGCCCGATCCCTCTCTCAAGGCAGGCAGCTTCGGCTGCGTCACGCGTTGCCTAGGAGTCAGCCACCAACTGTCAACCAAGGCAGCACCCTGTCGGCGTTCACGTCACGCTGGACATGTCCGTCGGCGACGTACTTGAAGGTGCGTGGCCGAACAAGGTCCTCTTCGACTCAGTCGTGTGCTCGGGTCCACAACCCCATGTTCAGGGCGTCCAGGGCCAGGTCGGTGCGCAGCGAAGTCGAGAGTTGCGAACGACGACACGGCCTACGAAGGCACCGCCAACTTCACAACCGCCATGACCGACCAGAACCGCAATGTCGGGATCATCACGAAGGATCCGGGAGTGGTTGGCGGGATCCGCTCGACGATTGCGAGCGACTTCGCAGGCGCTGCGCCGCTCGCCCCCGGCGGCTAGTCCAGCCCAACGAGATCCCGAAGGGTCGTCCAGGTTGATCCGGTGCCGCGAGGGCTTGGGTAGGGGGCCGAAGCGGCGAACGCCGGTGCTCCCGAGGAAGCAGCGAATACGATCCCCAAACCGATGTGGACGATCACGTAATTCCCCAAGGGTATCCGGTGTTCTGTTTCTACTCCGCCCAGTGGCCGGCCCGTCCCTGTGACAAGTGCGACAATCAAACCCCGGCGCTATTCACCTAGGCTCATCTGATTCCTAACCGCTGACCGCGATTCATTGACGAACCAGTGACCCAGGAACCACTGGCGCCCACTCGAAGCCCAATCGACAAAGGATCACCGATGCGCGCTAGACATGCACTCCCGGCACTAGTTGCCGTGGTCGCCCTCTTGCTCAGCGGCTGCGCCGACAACAGCAAGCCCGCCGCGGGCGGCTCGTCGACCGGCTCCACGGCCAGTGAGGTAAAGAAGGACGATGTGGCCGCGGCCCTGCTCCCCGCCAAGGTCGCCAAGGCGGGCAAGCTCGTCATCGGCACCAGCCCGAACTACGCCCCGAACGAGTTCAAGGACAACGCCGGCAAGCCGGTCGGGTGGGCGATCGAGGTGGGTGACGCGATTGCCGCCAAGCTCGGGCTGAAGGCCGACTATCAGATCGCACGATTCGAGAACATCATTCCGGGAATTGTCGGCGGCAAGATTGACGTTGGCGAGTCGTCGTTCACGGACACTGTGGTGCGTGAGAAGCAGGTCGACTTCGTGAACTACTACGTGGCCGGCATCCAGTGGGCGTCAGCCACCGGCAAGGTCGTCGACCCGGACAACGCGTGTGGCCTGAAGGTCGCCGTGCAGGCAACCACCTACCAGGACACCGTCGAGGTGCCGGCCAAGAGCGCCGCCTGCGTCAAGGCAGGGAAGCCGGCGATCAAGAAGATCTCGCTAGACACGCAGGATGCCGCGGCGAACGCCGTCGCTTTGGGCCAGGCAGACGCCTTCAGCGCCGACTCGCCGGTCACCCTCTACGGAATCTCCAAGCTGAAGGGCAAGCTGCAGACAGCGGGCAAGACCTTCGAGGCGGCTCCCTACGGCATGGCGGTAGCCAAGGGCTCCGGCACGGCCAAGGCTGTCCAGGCCGCGCTGCAGTCGATGGTCGATGACGGTTCCTACGGCAAGATCCTCAACAAGTGGGGCGTTGCCGACGGTGGCATCAAGCAGATCACGATTAACGCCGCAGCTAAGGGCTAGGCCGTGACGTCCGCAGGTCGGAACGGTCCAGCGGCGGGGGCAACCCCGCCGCCGGGCGGCAACGGCGGCGCGGGACCGCTGGACCACACCGGACCATCGAACGGCGCTGCTGCGCCGGACGGGACGGTCGAATCGGCGCCGATCCAGGCGATCCGACTCAGGCACCCCTGGCGC
This sequence comes from Acidobacteriota bacterium, assembly GCA_017883185.1. Lineage (GTDB taxonomy): Bacteria > Acidobacteriota > Vicinamibacteria > Vicinamibacterales > Fen-181 > FEN-299. Next base: position 499 of record JADGOB010000369.1, on the reverse strand, counting down.
ACCGTCCTCGCCGTGGTGCTCATCCTGTTCCTCGCGTTGTTCATCCTCGACGCCGCGAGGCGACCGGCATATGACTGGCCGTCGGTGGCGAAGTACATCTTCGATCGACGCATCTCCCAGGCGGCAGTCAACACGCTCCTGCTCATGGTCTACTCGATGGTCATCGCGATCCTGCTCGGCGTGATCCTGGCTGTCATGCGCCTGACCCCGAACCCAGTCGTCAAGAGCGTCGCCTGGTTTTACATCTGGGTCTTTCGCGGCACTCCGGTCTATGTGCAGCTGGTGTTCTGGGGCCTGCTCGCGGTCATCTACCAGAACATCGACATCGGCATACCGTTCATGAAGCCGTGGTTCTCCTTTGAGACCAACGCCGCGCTGAGTACCTTCACCCTCGCGGTCCTCGGACTGGGGCTGAACGAGGCGTCGTACATGTCCGAGATCGTGCGGGCCGGCCTGCTCTCGGTGAACCGCGGCCAGGAGGAGGCTGCGACGGCGCTCG
>JADGOB010000368.1 GCA_017883185.1 Acidobacteriota bacterium | reverse complement strand
CCTGAGGGCTGCGGTCGGTGCGTTCCGAGAGCAGCGGGAGCGTGCGAGCGCCCGCTCCGGGCGGAGCGACGACGAGGACGCCCTGTTCATCGGCTGATCGTTTCGGCGCGAATTGCCTCGGTCATGCCCGGCGTTTTGGCGGCGAACCAGCAGACCTGCTGCGCGTTCCTCCAATACATTGACGTGGGCCGGTGGCTGGTGATAGAAACACCTCGTTCTCGGGTCAGTCGACCGCAAACGCTCGCTTCACGGGGGAACTTCCATGATGAGACGCCCGCGCACGTCGTCCCTTCTGACAGTTGGCCTCCTCATCGCCCTGCTGGCGCCCTCTCAGGCTGGGGCGCAGGCGTCCAAGTCCTCGGTCTTGGCCAAGGAACTGGTGGCGGCTCTGGACCGCGGCAAGCTCGGCGCCATTGCTGCGAAGATCCCGGGAGGAGACGACCGGTTCGCTGCAGCGCTCTATTTCTCAGGAAGCCAACTGCTCGTTATTTCGGCGCGTTACACGCCGCCGGAGATTCTCAACGAGCGTCTCGCCAAGAAGGAGTATCGCGAAGTCTACATTGACCTGAACACGGCGTCCGTGCCGGCTTCGAGGATGTCCATCGAGGATTTTGGCGCGGACGGTCTGGTTTCGCGAAAGGGCGGCGGGCTTGCCGACACGTTCGAGCAAGCGGGGTCCAAGCTGGTGGCGTTCGACGCGGACTGGTCCAGGCAGCAGATCTCGGAAGACGCGTATCAGAAAAGTCTGGCGAGCGCTGACGACCAGTACACGCAGATTCTCACCGCGCTGCTCGCCGAAGCCAAGAAGGGCTCTTAACGCGCCTGCTCCTTCCCGTGTCCGGGCCGTCCGTACAAGAGAAACGCCCTCATTGGCCCGGAGGGGCGGCCCGCTCCAGAGGCTAGCATGGAGGAGGCGCTTGGGACGGCTTGGCGGTGGCTACCACCTGGCCAGCCGAAACCCCGCCCGGGCGAAAGGGGCGTTTCCGCGCCCGCCCGCGTGCCCGGCTGTGACTTAGCCGGGCTTTCCTCATGCAGCCACTCGGCGAACATCGTCACGCGCGAGCTGCACGGGTGCGACGGACGCCCGAGCCGAATACTAGGAGCCGAGCGGCGCCCTTGTCAAGACCAGCGGCGCGTTGCTGACAGGGGCCTTGCAGCGGTTGCTGTGGACATGCGGTTGGTGGGCGCTGGCGGATTCGAACCGCCGACCCCCGCCGTGTGAAGGCGATGCTCTACCGCTGAGCCAAGCGCCCAACCTCGTTGAAAACTGCTTCAGTCTAGCGCATTTGCGGGCGAGCCGGCAACGTGTTAGGACTGGGTGTCCTGGTTCGAGCCCGCGAGCGCCGGTGGCGGACGCCCGGCGGAAGGCTCGCACGATGGCGGCCGTCGTCCTGTATGGAAGCGGCGCTACTCGTACACCGCGATGTATGGCAGGTGCCGGAACTGCTCGCCATGGTCGAGCCCGTAGCCGACGACGAACCGGTCTTCGATCTCGAAGCCGATGTAGTCCACGACCACGTCGACCAGGCGCCTGGAGGGCTTGCTCAACAGGCAAGCGGCCCTGAGACTCTTGGGCGAACGCGCTCGAAGGATGTCCCTGAGGTACGCCAGCGTCAGCCCCGTGTCCACGATATCTTCGATGATGATGACGTTGCGGTCGTGAAGGCTCGTATCGACGTCCTTGATGACGCGGACTTCCCCCGACGATCTCGTGCCGTTGGCGTAGCTTGAAACAGCCATGAAGTCGAGGGTCACGGGGCGCGTCATCGCCCGGCTCAAGTCCGACAGGAACATGAAGGCCCCCTTGAGAACGGCCACCAGGTGAAGCGGCTCTTGAGGGGGATAGTCGCGCTCGATGTCCCGCGCCATCGCGCGGATCCGCGTCCGGATCTGGTCCGCGGTGAACAGTGGCGTATGGAGTGCTCCTTCAGGCATGACGTCCGCATCACGCGTCTTCGATCGCCACGTGTCCTCCCATCGGCCGTGAGCAGCGTAGCATGAAAGACTTCGAGGGCGAACACAGGCTGACGCACGGAGGCATGCGGGCGCCCGAGGGCGCGAGCACTGATCGGCAGGCCACAATGGAGTCGCTCGATTTGCGGCGTCTTGTCGCGATCATCGTCGAGGAAACGAACGCCGTGTTGGGCCGCGCTCCAGAATGGGCCCGATGCGCGTGTCACGGGGTGCGGCGTGGATGCTGTCCGGACCGGCTGCGCGCGGTGCTGGAGGCTGGCGCCTCGCGCTTCGGATTGCACGCGGACGGCATGATGCCCGCCGATGTCGCCTCGATCATCGATCACACGCTGCTCAAGGCTGACGCGACGCGGCACGACGTGGAGAGACTGTGCGGCGAGGCGCGCGAGCACGGATTTGCGACGGTCTGCGTGAATCCGGCGTGGGTGGCCACGGCCTCACGTGCGGTGAGGGACTCTCGAGTCGGTGTGTGTTCGGTCGTGGGATTTCCGCTGGGAGCGACGCCCCCCGACGTCAAGCAGTATGAAACGCGGCGGGCCATTTTCGACGGCGCGACGGAGATCGATATGGTGATCAACGTCGGGGCTCTCAAGTCCGACGGCATCTCCATTGTCGCGGCCGATGTGGCCGGCGTGGTGGGTGCGTGTCGCGACTCCGGCGTGTTGATCAAGGTCATCATCGAGGCGGCGCTCCTGACCGACGAACAGAAGGTGGCTGCGTGCAGGTTGGCGAAGGACGCAGGTGCCGACT
>JADGOB010000143.1 GCA_017883185.1 Acidobacteriota bacterium | reverse complement strand
CGCTGGTGGATACGCTGAATATGTCGTTCTTCAGCGCGGTCCTCGGGCGGAACATCGCGGACAACTCGGGGTTTGCCGACACCGAGGAGGCGTTCATCTGCGCGCTGTTTCACCGGCTCGGGCGCCTGCTGGTGGCGTTCTACCTGCCGGAGGACTACGAGGTCATCCAATCGGCCGAGGACGGGAAGCAGGATCTGAAGGCGTGCGAGGTGCTGGGCCTGACGTTCCAGGAGATGGGCGGCGCGGTCGCCGACGAGCTGAGCCTGCCGCAGAAGCTGAGCGACAGCATGGTGAGGGTGCCGGGGTCGGAGTCGCGACGGGTCCTCAGCCCGGGCGAGCGCCTGGGATGCGTGGCGACGCTGGCCAACGACATCACCGACGTGCTGAAGGTGAAGCTGGAGACGATCTACCGCGCGCTCGGCGTCGGGAAGACGCGGGTATTCTTCCTCCTGAAAGACCCCTCGACGTCGGTGGCCTGGTTCCGTTTCGGCTTCGGCCAATCGGCGGGCGAGATGAAACCGTGGTTCGAGATTCCGATCAGGGGCGCCGAAGATCTGTTCAGCCTCTCGTTCACCCACCAGAAGTCCGGCGAGAAAGCCGGCCGGGCCTCGGGCCGCCGATGACGCCGCCCCGGCTGCTCGTGATCGGGGACATTGCCTGGGACGTGCTGATGCGCCCGTCCGGCGACCTCGTCTGGGGCGCTGACGTCTACGGGCACGTCGATCTGCTGGCCGGCGGCTCCGCGGCGAACGTCGCGGTCTGGGCGAAGCGCCTCGGGGCGTCAGCCACGCTGGTCGGCCAGGTGGGCGAGGACCGGCTGGGCGAGCTGATGCTGGCGCACCTCCAGTCGGAAGGCGTCGCCGATTTCGTGCGCGTCGTCGCCGGCGGGCAGACGATGCGCATCGGCGTCGTGGTCCGACCCGACGCCGAGCACGCGTTCATCACGGACCACAGCCAGCCGCTGCGCCTCACCGCGAACGATGTCCCACCGATGCTTCTCGACGGCGTGGACGCGGTGTTCCTGAACGGCTACGCGGTGTTCATGGCCGGCTCCGCCTCGTTCGCCTCGGCGCTGCTGGCCGAAGCGCGCCACCGCGGCATTCTCGTGGCGTTCGACCCGTCGTCGTTCTCGCTGATCCGCGCCTACGGCCCGACAAAACTCCTTGACGAAATCGGGCGGCTGGATATCCTCCTGGCGAACGGGGACGAGGCCCGGGCGCTCCTGCCCGGCGAATCGCTGTCGGGCCTGCTGGCGCGGGCGGCGGTGGCTGTGGTGAAGCAGGGCGGCCAGGGTGCCACCGCGCTGCACGCTGAGGGCACGGTCTCGGCTGCCGCCGAGCCAATCACGGTCACCGACACGACCGGCGCCGGGGACGCGTTCGATGCCGCGTTCCTCGTGGAGTATCTTGCCCACCGCGACCTTGCGCGCGCGCTTGGCGCCGCCAACCGCCTCGGCGGCCAGGTCGCGTCCCGCCTCGGCGCGCAGACACGCTGACAACCCGTCCACGAAACCACCACGGAGGGCCGCTCCGCGCCTTAGAACTGAAAGTAGATGAACTGCGAGCCCGCGAAATCGCCGAACAGCACCGTGAGGTAGAGCATCGCCGCGTAGATCGAGTAGCGCACGACGACGGGCAGCGAGAAGACGGCGGACAGGTCGTCCTTGTAGGCCTCGAACGCGTGCACCGCCAGCAGCGGCCCGGCGTAGAACAACAGCGGGAGGCCGTTGGTCTCGAGCGCGCCGGGCGTGGGGTCGAAACGCGTGAACAACGCCGCCGTCAACTGCCCGATCTGACCTGTCGATTTCGCCCGGAAGATCAGCCAGCCGTAGCAGGTGAGGTGAAACATCCCGACCACGCCAGCCGCGGCGGCTACGCCCGCCAGTGGCCCGCGGCGCGCGCGGCCCGTCCGACGCCGCTGCCGTCTCCTCCCCCACTGCTGCGTCAGCGTGAACACCACCAGCAATACGCCCTGGTAGGCGCCCCACAGCACGAAGTTCCAGGCCGCGCCGTGCCACAGCCCGCCGATCAACATCGTCCCCATCGTGGCCAGCGCGTAGACCCAGACGTCGTCGCGCACACCCAGCCAGCCGACCCCGTCGATCCGACGCGAGAGGGCGTAGGCCATCGGGAGGAACAGGTAGTCGCGCAGCCACGTGGAGAGAGTGATGTGCCAGTGCTGCCAGAACTGCTGCGCCGTCCGCACGAAATACGGAAACCGGAAGTTGAGGTTCAGCTCGATGCCCATCAGCTTCGAGGTGCCGCGCGCCATGTCCGAGTAACCCGAGAAGTCGCCGTAAATCTGGAAAGCGAAGGCATAGAGGCCGAGCAACACCTGGAACCCGGTGGGGTGCGCCGCGCCGAAGACGCCGTCCGCGAGGTAGGCCAGGTTGTCGGCGACAAACACCTTCTTGAAGAAGCCGTAGCCGATCAGCCACAGCCCCTCGACCACCTGCTCGCGCGTGACCCGCCGCGGCATGACGATCTGCGGCAGCAGCACGGGAGCGCGCAGGATGGGACCGGCCACCAGGTGCGGGAAGTACGCGACGAACACCGCGAAATCGCGCAGGCTCCGCGCCGGCTCGATCTGCCGGCGGTACACGTCGATCACGTAGCTCATCGTGATGAACGTATAGAACGAGATGCCGATCGGCAGCAGCACCCGCAGCGTCACCACGTCGAGCCTGAATCCGAAGGCCGCGAAGACTGCGTGCAGGTTCTCGGCGAAGAAGTTGAAGTACTTGAAGAACCCGAGCATCGCGAGATTGAACGCGAGGCTCACCAGCAGCGCCGCGCGGCGCCTGACCGGCGCCTCCTGGCTCGCCATGAACCGGGCGCAGTAGAAGTCGATCACCGTCGAGGCGACGAGCAGCCCCAGGAACCGCCAATCCCACGCCGCGTAGAAATAGTAGCTCGCGAGGAGCAGCAGCCAGTTCTGCCCGCGGTGCGGCAGTGCCCGGTAGAGGGCGTAGACCACGACGAAGAAACCGGCGAAGTGGAGGGAGTTGAAGACCATCAGCGCGCCTCGGCCGCCTCGACCTGGACACCCGCCTCGAAGAGGCCGAACTGCAGCAGCAGGATGGCTACCCTGCCGAGCGAAAAGAGCAGCAGTGTACCACAGGGATAACAGGCGGCGGATCGCGACAGCGGTCGCAACAGCGTTCAGTGGTCAGCTGGACGACACGCATCGTCAGGGCACAGCGTGCCGTGCCCCTACTCGTATCTCAGCGCTTCGATCGGATCGAGCCGCGATGCGCGGAACGCCGGCCACAGCCCGCTGACGAGCCCCGTCAGCGAGAGAATGGTCGTGGCGGTGACGAGAATGGGCGCCGACATGAGCAGGTGAATGTCCGTCGATCGCGAGGGGTCGCCGATCAGTCCCGCGATGAACGGCAGCACGCCGACCGCCTTGACGATGGCGAACGAGAGGACGATTCCCACCAGCCCGCCAGCGAACGTGATGGCGATGCCTTCCAGCAGGAACTGCACCAGGATGTGCCGGCGCCGCGCGCCGAGCGCCTTCCGCACGCCGATCTCGCGCGTCCGCTCCTGCACCGACACCATCATGATGTTCATCACGCCCACCCCGCCGATCATCAAGGTGAGCGAGCCGATGAATACGAGCACGACCATCAGGCCGCCCGCCATCCCGTCCACCACGGACATGATCTCGGCGCTCGTATCGGCGCCGACCGCCCGCTCGTCGCGAGCGTCGAACCGGTGCCGGGCCGCGAGCACCTCCCGCACCTGCCGCAGCGTGACGTCCTGCGCCGACGGCTGCACCGCCTGGTAGACCACGTAGTCGCAGTACTCCTGCGCGAACATCGACTTCATCGTCGTGTGCGGAATGAAAACCGACATCGAGTCGGGGTAGAAGTACGAGGAGAGCTGCGCCTTCTGCGCGAGCACGCCCACCACCTCGAACGACAGGCCGGCGATGCGGATGGTCTGGCCGACCGGCGGGATGTTGCTGAACAGCTTCTTCGCCACGTCGGTGCCCACGAACGCCACCCGACGGTGCTTCTCGCAGTCCTCGGCGTTGATGAATCGGCCGTCGCCGGCCGTCTCGCTGCGCATCAGCCCGTATTCGGGCGCCACCCCCCGCACCCCCGCCGTGGTCGACCGGGTCCCGTAGACGAGCGGCAGCGACTCCAGGTACTCGGGGCTGACGTACTTCACCGTGCCCAGTTGCCGCAGCGCCTCGACGTCTTCCTCCTTGAGCAAGATGCGGCGTCCCGCCCGCTCGCCTCCCACCTGCGAACTCGTCTGCCCTCCCCGCAGCCGCGCCGTGCCGTCGGACACCGCGTTCCGAAAGCCGACCACGAGCGCCATCCGGAATCCCTGACCGTAGGCCATCAGGATCACGACGGTCACGATGCCCCAGGCGATCCCGAGCATCGTCAATCCCGCGCGGAAGCGGTGCTCCCAGATCGCGGCGGCGGCCTGCAAGAAGACTTCTTTGAAGAGCACAGCGACCTACATTTCGTAGCGCAACGCCTCGATCGGCGGTAGCAGCGCGGCGCGCCGCGCCGGGTACGTCGAGGCGGCCACCCCGATGAGCGACAGGACGACGATGGCGGAGGCCGCCGTCTGCCACGTGGTGACCATCCCCGCAAAACGCTCGGGCATCGGCGCGAGGTTGACCAGCGCGCACAACCCGACGCCGATCGCGAAGCCGATCGCCCCGCTCGAGAGCGTCAGGGCCAGCCCCTCGCTGAAGAACTGCCACTCGATGTTGCGCGACGTCGCGCCGATGGCCTTCCGAACGCCGATCTCCCTCGTGCGCTCCCGCACCGCGATCAGCATGATGTTCATCACGCCGATCCCGCCAAGCGCGAGGGTGATGACGCTCACCGAGACGAAAAAGGTGTGCATCCCCCCGATCATCTTCGCGAACATCACCGCCTCGATCGCCGTGTTCCACATCGACAGCGCTTCCGGGTCGCGAGGGTCAAAGCCGTGCCGCGGCGCAAGGACGGCCCGGACGTCCATCTCGACAGGGCCCTGCGCCTCGAGACCGAGGAAGCCGCCGAGCCCCTCGCGCTCGAGCCACTCTTCCATCTGCCTGGCGACTTCCGCGCGCGGCGCGGCAATGATCGTCGAGAGCGAGTCTGCCGTGTACTGACCGCCGGGCATCGGAAAATCGTTGCGCGCCGCCTCGTACGGGATGAAGAGCCGCTCGTTGTCCGCCCCGGTGTAGTTCGAGTCCTGGTCCTTCTTCCTCACGCGCCCGATGACGGTGTAGGGCAGGCCGTTCAGGCTGACGGTCGAGCCCACGGGGTCGCGGTCCGCGAACAACTGGCGGCTCGCCTCGGTCCCGATGACGACGACCCGCCGGACGTCGCGGCAGTCGGCCTCCGAGATGAGCCGGCCGCGGTCCACCTCGATCGTCCGCAGGCTCTGGTAGACGGGCCAGACGCCGCTCAGCTGCAGCGAGCTGGAATTGAACGGACTCTTCGCGCGAACGGCGCCCCGGATCAACTCGGGCGAAACCGCCTCGAGCAGCTTCGACTTCTCCTTCAGGAGGTGCACGTCCTGGATATCGAGCAGCACCAGTCGCCCGGCCCTCGCGCCCCCGGCCTGCATCGACGTCCGGCCGTTCCGGATGATGATGATGTTCTTGCCGAGTTCCTCGAGCACGTGCTGGTTGCCGCGCTGGAACCCTTCGCCCACGGCCGACAGCAGGACGATGGAGATCACGCCCCACATGATCCCGAACATCGTCAGGAAGCTGCGCAGCTTGTTCGCCGCGAGATTCGACCAGGTCTGGCGAAGGAGTTCCATGGTAGTGACCGGGCGCACTGTCCGGGCGCCCAGCCGGTCGCCCCTACTGGAGAATGATGCGGTCGCCGGCGGCCAGGCCCTTGACCACCTGCGTGCGCGTGCCGTTGCTGACGCCGATCGTGATCGGCACCCGTTCACGGCCGGTCTTGCTGTCCGGCTGGACCCGCTCGGCGAACGCCCGGTGCGACGCGTCGTAGATCACGGCCCGTTCCGGCACGATCAACGTGCCCTTGTGCTCCTCGAGGACGATCTCGGCGTTCGACGTCATGTTCACCCGCAGCTCGCCGGACGCGTTGTCGATCGACACGCGCACCTCGAAGTTCACCACGTTGTCCTTCTCGACGCCCATCGGGGCGATCTGCGTCACCCGCCCCTCGAACTGGCGGTCCTTGAACGTCTCGACCTTGATCCGCGCCGGCTGACCCAGCCGCACGAGGCCAATGTCTGCCTCGTCCACCTTGCCCTTCACGTACACCTGGCTGATGTCGCCAAGCACCATGACCAGCGTGGCGGACGAGCCGAGGTTCAGGATCGACGACACCGGGCTGCCGACCTCGATGTCCCGCGACAGGACCACGCCGTTGAGAGGCGACCGGATCGTGGCGTTGGTCAGCTCTTCCTCGGTGCGATCGACGGCCGCCTGAGACTGAGCAACGGTGGCGCGAGCCTGGGCCACGCGCGCGTCGCTGACGCCGAGCTGGGACTTCGCCACCGCCTGCCGGTTCACCGCCTGGTCCATCGCGCTGCGCGCATCGTCCAGGTTCTGCGGCGAGATCAGCTTGTCGCGCGACAACTGATCGGCCCGTTCCACGTTGCGGCGCGCGAAGGCGACGTCGGGACCCTCGGCCTCGACCTTGTTCTTGGCGAGCTCGGCCAGCGCCGCCCTGAGGTTCGCGTCGGCGCCGGTCAGCGCTGCCCGGGACTCGCGGAGGCGGGCGGCCAGGTTGTCACGGTCGAGCTCGGCCAGCACCTGGTTCACGGTGACGCGGTCGCCGACCTGGACCTTCAGTTCCTTGATGATGCCGTTCGCCTTCGACTTGATCTCGACCTTGGTGATCGGCTCGATTCTCCCCGTGGCCACCACCGAGCGAGCCAGGTCGCCGCGCTCCACCGTGGCCAGCCTCGCGGGATCGACCGTGGTGGCGGGCCGCGCGAGGACCGTGTAGCCATAGACGCCGACGACTCCGAGCACCACCGCCGCCCCGACGACCACCAACTTGCGCTTCTTCGGCCAGGCCATAACACCCTCGAACCACATGACGAATCGTGAAAACAGGGGACCGCCGCCCGTCACCAGACAATACGCACCACCGGCGGGTCAGGTTCCAGGTTATTGAGGCAGGGATGGCCTGATAACCCGGCCGAGCCTCTTTGGTTCCGGCTCGACCGGGTCATGGTGATCATCCGCGGCCGGTCGTGGTAGAGTAGCCATATCGATACCAATATTGTGGATGTTCCGGCCCGGCACCAGCTCTGGGCCCGGCGCGCCGTCAGGAGAGAAGTCAGGATGGCGAAGAGCACCAACGGGAGCGAGAGCGAGGGGACCAACGGAGAAGCCAAGGCGCGGCGTGCGCCGGGGCGTCGGAGCATGGACAAGAAGGCCACCGACGTGCAGGCGGTCGTCGCGTCGGCAGCCGATCTCGCCCGGACGGAAGCGACGACCCAGACCGAGTCACAAGCAGCCTCCGCCCGCACCGCGACGATCGAACTCGGCGCACTCGAGAAATTGAGCCCCGAAGAGGTTCGGCGCCGGGCATATGAACTCTACGTGTACCGAGGCGGCACCCAGGGCGGCGACCTCGAAGACTGGTACGAGGCCGAGCGCCAGCTGCGGAGTCAGACGCACTAGCGGCTACATTCCCTTCGCCCTGAGCAGCAACACCGGCATCCGCATCTTGTGACGGACGTGGTCCACCGTCTGGCCGTGGATGACGTCGCTGACGCCGTGGTGGCCGTGGGTTGCCATGGCGATCAGATCGACGGCCTGCTCCTCGGCCACCTGGCAGATCTCTTTCGCGGGATCGCCCATCCGCAGCAGCGCCTCCACCTCGAAGCCGTGCTCCTGGAGCTCTCCACGAAGGCGCCCGAGGTAGGCGCGGTCCTCCTGCATCTCTTCCGACTCGCGCAGGTTCAGCTCGTTGAAGTAGCGAGCCGCCCAGCCGTCGGCGACGTGCACGAGCAGCAGCCGCGCGCCCGTCAGCCGTGCCAGCGGCTGGATGTGCTCGAGAATCGTGCGATCCGCTTCCGAGTTCTCCACCGCCACCAGGATCTTCTTGTACATTGGATCCCGTCTTCCTTTCCACCGTCTCGCTCCCGCGCTGCGACACGGCACGCCTTGTCGGCTCTGCTCCCCGTTCGACCGACCTCACACGCCGACCGCCGCGACACGACGCACCACGTCGGCCCGGCGAGGCGTGATCGCCTCGTGTGGCATCAGAACCAGCCGATCACCGTCTGCCAGAGCAACCACACGTTGAGCACCGTGATCAGCGCGGCGCACGGCCAGGCAATCGCCTTCGTCCATCGGCCAATCGCCAGCTGTCCCATGCGGCGGCGATCGCTGGCGAACAGGATGAGCGGGATGACGGCGAACGGCAGTTGGAGGCTCAGGATGACCTGGCTGAAGATCAGCAGGCTGCCGCTCGCCCGCTCGCCGTAGAACGCCACGGTGATGAGCGCCGGGACGATCGCCACGCCCCGTGTCAGCAGCCGCCGCAGCCACGGGCGCATCCGCAGGTTCAGGAACCCTTCCATCACGATCTGCCCGGCCAGCGTGCCCGTCAGCGTCGCGTTCTGGCCCGAGAACAGCAGGCCCAGCGCGAAAAAGGTGGAAGCCAGGGTCGTCCCGAGCAGCGGCGCCAGGAGCTTGTAGGCGTCGGAAATGTCGGCCACGCCTTCGTAGCCCGTGCCGTGGAAGGCAGCGGCCGAGACCACCAGGATCGCGCCGTTGATGAACAGCGCCGACGAGAGCGCGACCGTCGAATCGAGCACCGCGAACGACACCGCCTCGCGACGGCTCTCCTTCGAGTCGCCGTACTTGCGTGTCTGCACGATCGACGAGTGCAGGTACAGGTTGTGCGGCATCACCGTGGCGCCAACGATCCCGACCGCCAGGTACAGCATCTCGCGGTCGGTGAACAGCTGGGAGGTCGGGAGGAATCCGCGCGCGACGGCGGCCAGGTCGGGCTTGGAGAAGAACAGCTCCGCCGCGAATGCCGCCCCAATGCCGGCGATCAGCAGCACGACCAGCCCCTCCACATACCGAAACTTGTGGTGCTGGAGATAGAGCACGATCAAGACGTCGAGCGAGGTGAGGCAGACGCCGACCACCATCGGGAGGCCGAACAGGAGGTTCAACGCGATCGCGGAGCCGATCACCTCGGCCAGGTCGGTGGCCGCAATGGCGATTTCCGCGAGGCCCCAGAGGAGCAAGGTGGTGCGCCGCGAGAACCGGTCGCGGCACGCCTGCGCCAGGTCGCGGCCGCTCGCGATGCCCAGGCGCGCGGCAAGCGATTGCAGCAGGATGGCGAGCAGGTTGGAGGCGAAGACGACGGAGAGGAGCGCGTAGCCATAGCGCGCGCCGCCCGCGATGTCGGTGGCCCAGTTTCCCGGGTCCATGTACCCGACGGCCACGAGGTAGCCGGGGCCAGCGAAGGCGAAGAGCTTGCGCCAGAACCCGGCGCCCGTCGGCACGGCCACCGAGCCGTGGACCTCGGGCAGGCTGACCTCCGTCGACGCGACGTGGCGGGTCAGCGGACCATCGTCTGAGAAGGGCGAGGGAGCCACTCGACTATTCTCGCACGCCACAGATCCCGGCGACAGATCTTTGCCCGCTGGCTGCTCACGAAAGACGGATATGAGCCAGTGCTTCGGCCGGGACCGGGGCGGCCGGAAGAGCGAGCCATGCAGCGCTGGAGGAGGCCTGGTGCTATGATGAAAGTCTTGCGCCCGTAGCTCAGTTGGATAGAGCGTCGGCCTTCGAAGCCGCAGGTCGGGGGTTCGAGCCCCTCCGGGCGCACCATCTTTCTTCCGGAGTCTGCTCGGAATCTCCAGCGTGAAGAACCGACAGTGAAGAACCGGCCCGGTGCCGCCGGGCGGGCGCGTG
>JADGOB010000367.1 GCA_017883185.1 Acidobacteriota bacterium | reverse complement strand
CGCCATCGTCTCGAGCAATCGCGAACACTCTTGCGGCAAAAGTCGAGAGCGCAAAACCCATTTGCAAAATACGTACCCCCTTCAGATAGCGGAAAGCGGCCTATAATCGACTTGTAGTGGAGGAAGTCTCCTCCCAGGTAGACCTTGGTCATCTTGTCGCCAAACTGGCACCAACTCAGCCCACCTTATTCCCGTTGCCTTTCATCGCGGCGTACCGGATTGCACCGCGGCCATCTGGAGGTGAGGTCCCCGGTCATCGGCGTCGCGAAGCCTGCCGGGGCGGAGATCGACCGTGCGCCGGATGCGTTCAGTCGGAGAGGGCCCGACAGGATGTGGACCGATGTTCCAAAGAGACCAGACCCGCGGTGCGCGCGGCCCTAACATGATCCTCAGGTCATGGAAGTTCGGTGGGGCCATGTCGGCCGCGGGGCCCGCGCGCGCTTTTTAGTGAATTGGAGGTTGGTATGCTGTCGACGCTTCTCGTGATTCTGCTCGTCTTGTGGCTGCTGGGAATGGTCAGCTCCTACACGCTGGGGGGGTTCATCCACGTCCTGCTGGTGCTGGCCGTCGTCGTCTTACTGGTTCGGCTGTTGCAGGGCCGAAGGGTAATCAGGTAATCGGGGCCGCGTGCACCCATCGACCGCGTCCCCCGAAGAGAACCCAGAACACCCCCAAGCGGTCGTTCGCCAGGGCGGGACCTTCGAGTCCTTCCGCTACCGCGATTTCACCTGGTTCTGGCTGGGCTCGGTCGTCTCCAACACCGGAAGCTGGATGCAGAACACCGCGCTGGCGCTGGTCGTCTTCGGCTTCCGCAGGTCTTCACTCGACCTCGGCATCGTCAACTTCGTCTCCGGCATCCCCGTCCTGTTTCTGGCACTGCCCGCCGGGGTTCTGGCGGACCGTGTCGACAAGCGCAAGTTGCTGATCATCGGCCAGGCCGCGCTGCTCGTGCAGGCGGCAGCCCTCGGCATCCTCGCCTACCGCGGGCAATTGTCGGCGCTGCATCCGGTGCAGGGGCTGGTGTGGGTCTCGGCGCTGGGGCTGCTCGGCGGCGTCATGTCGGCGCTGACCTTCCCGGCGTGGCAGGCCCTGTTGCCGGACCTCGTGCCGCGCGCGGGCCTGATGAACGCCATCGCGCTGAATTCCGCGCAGTTCCAGAGTTCGCGCCTCCTGGGTCCACTGGTGACCAGCGTGTTCGTGCTCGCCGGTGCGGCCATGGGCCACGTGTTCATGGTCAATTCGGCGAGCTTTCTCTTCGTCATCGCCGCGTTGTGGGCGATCCGCCCCCGCGCCGATCCCGACCCTGGCGGCGGCCGCGGCCAGGCCATTTTGAGCGGGCCGGAATCGGCGTGGTCGCGGCTGACCGCGGGCGTGCGCTACGCCCGTGAGGACCGCACCGTCGGCGCGCTCATCGTGAGCACCGCGTTCATGACCGTGTTCGCCATGCCCTATATGATGCTGCTGCCCGCCGTCGTCCACGGCGCGTTGGGCAGCACGGGCCATGTCGCCGACGTCCAGGTGTCGTGGCTGATGTCCGCAAGCGGGCTCGGCGCGTTTGTCGGAGCGCTCTTCGTCGCGAGCATGCCGACGACGGTTCGCCGTGAGCGGCTCATCCCGTTCTCGATCACGGCGATGGCGGTGGTGCTCGTGGCGTTCTCGTTCTCGCGCACCTTCTGGCTCACCCTCCCGCTGTCAGCACTGGCGGGCGCCGCGTTCCTGACGACGAACTCGCTGACCAACACCTCAATCCAGGCGGCCGTCCCCGGGCGGCTGCGCGGGCGGGTGATGGGGGTGTACGTCATGGCGTTCCTGGGCATCATGCCGGTCTCGGCAGCACTCTTCGGGCCCCTTGGCCAGGCGATCGGCGCCGCCAGCGCGGTGCGCACGGGGGCAATCGTGCTGGCGGGCTGGGGTGTGTTCCTGGTCGCGAGTCGATCGCTGACCCGCCGGCTCGCCGATCGCCAACCGCGTTGATCGTGAGCACTGAAGTCAGGGGACCCAGGCTGTCTCAATCCCTATCAGCCTCCGGCTCACACCTGCAACGGCGACAAGAGGTTCAGGATTTTTGGGTTGGACACGGCTTGTCCCGGCACCCGCGAAGTGCGATGATGGCTCGCCCGGACAGCGGCGACGTGCGGGGTGTGGGCTGTCAATCGGGGAAGGAGGGGCAGCGGACATGGCCACGATCCTGATGATCGACGACGATACCGACCTCGTCGCGGCGTTGAAAATCCTGCTGGAGGGCAAGGGACACCGGTTCCACGCGGCGCCGAACGGCGAACTCGGACTGCGGCGCGTGAAGGAGACCGACCCGGACCTGATCATCCTCGACGTGATGATGGACCGCTACACCGAGGGCTTCCGTGTCGCCCAGTTGCTGCGCGACCCCTCGGACGCCTCCGAATACGCCGCCTACCGAGGCGTGCCGATCCTTGTGCTGACCTCGATCCACCGCACGACGCCGCATCGCTTCGGTCCCGACGAAGGCTCGCTGCCGGTCGATGCGTTCCTCGAGAAGCCGGCGAGCGCGGACCGTCTGGTGGCAACGGTGGAGGAACTCCTGGGCAAGACGACCGCGCGGCGTTAGCGCGGAGAGCGCGCGCATGGCCAGCTCCAGCCCGACCAGCCCGGAACCGGGCCTTGACCGCACACGCGGCGAGGTGGCCCGCTTCCTCCGCATGGTGACACACGATCTGCGTCAGCCGATCGCCGCCACGAGAACCATCCTGTCGGTGTTGGCGGATGGCTACGCCGGGCCGCTGG
>JADGOB010000366.1 GCA_017883185.1 Acidobacteriota bacterium | reverse complement strand
TCGACGTGCTCGTCCTGAAGTTTGATTTCGTCTTCCTCGTCGAGGTAGCCCGCCAGCGTCGCCAGTCCGAGTGGCGGGAACAGTGAGTACTTGATGGAGCGCCAGTAGACGCTGTCGGCAGCCGTCTTGGCCGGCGAGATCATCTTGACCTTCAACGCTCGCCCGCCCACGGCTCTGCCGCCCATCAGCCCGCTTCTCCCAGCTCCTTCGCGAAGCGCTCGAGCAGGACGTCGAGGCCGGTGGCGAAGTCGGCCGGCTGGTCCCAGATCGCCAGCTGCAATCCCACGCGGAGGAGGTTCGGGTAATCGGCCCAGTGGCCGGTGAGCTCGCCGATGATGGTTTCGGCCGGCACCTCGAGGCTCAGGAGCTGGGCATAGCCGAGGCCGAGTGTGAACGCGCCGAGCAGGTGGTAGACGCGTGCCGCGGCGTCGGGCGTGAAGCCCGCCTCCAGCAGCACGCCCATCAGCTCTTCCATCCAGTGTCGTCCGCTGGGCGTGCGCAGCACCCCGGTGGTGATGAGCGGCAGGGCGCGGGGGTGCGCCTGCACGAGCTCGTAGAGTCCGGCGAACAGCAGGCGCGTGCGCTCCTGCCACGTGCCTGCGGCGCGCTGGTCGCCGAGCGCCGCCCCGGCGATGCTCTCGGCCACGGCGCCGAGGATCGCGTCCTTGTTGGGGAAATGGTGGTAGAGGCTCATAGGCTGGACGCCGGCCGCCGCCGCGAGGCGACGCATGTTGAGGGCGGAGAGCCCTTCCGTGTCGATGATGCCCAGCGCCAGCTCGACGATGCGCAGGCGCGTCAGCGGCTCTCTCGTGATGGCCATCGAGCCTCCCGACTATTCCGTACAAAGTAAGGCGTACAAAGTACGGTAGCACAACGACGGTGTGAACGTCAAGGCGCGAGCCGAGTCAAGCGCTGAACGTCGAGGGGTGTCAGTCGGGAAGACACTGGAGCCGATCGACGATCAGGCCTGCTTAGCGGATGATGCTGCACAGCGTACCGACGGCGAGCTGCTGGTGGCGCGGACCTCCAGGCTCGTGGCGCACATGCGGCGCGAGGCGACTCGAAGTGGAGCTCGATAGCTTTCTGATGGCCGGGCCGGACGACGCCGCCCAGATACGCCCCGTGCACGTGGACTTCGTGCGCCACGGCCGCCGGGGCCGCTCGGCGGGGTGGTGCACACCGGTAAGATAAGAAACAGGCCGTTCCTTATCTTACCGATGCGCGACATGCCGCCCGCCCGCCGACCCGGCACCCACGGCTTGCTCGATCAAGCGACGCACGACGAGCCTGGTACGCCAGATAGGCTGCGGCGACGGAGCCCTGATGCGTGCCCGGGTGCGCACGACGAGGAAAGCACAGTGCGCACGCTCTCCCCCCGGGCGATGACGTCGCCGGCAAAGGGCTGGAGGCTGGCGCCGGAGGTCGAAAGACCGTGTCCGGCGGTCGTCACAAGCTGCCCTGCATCGCCCCCTCCACCGTTGCCTGCGTGGACTTCTTCTGGAACGCATGGAGCACGTATTCGGCATCCTCAGACCGGACTGTGTACATCGTGCGAAGGGTGATCCCGTCGAAGCCCTCGATGACTACGAGGACACCTCCGCCCCTGAAACCCATCAGCTCGCTGACGGAATCAGGGAGGTGCTTCAGGCCATGAACGATGGGGGGCGTGTGCGATACATGGGATAAACAACGCAAGTTCGCGTGCCAGGCAGGGGTTTGGGCAAGCTCTGTACATGAGCTGTGCGCGACGCGCATCTGCTCGATGTGCTGGTTAGACGGCCTCGCCGACGCCCTCCAGAAGCTCCTCCGCAAGTGTTCCCTCCGCCACCTTCCGGGCTGGGCCGAGCATGGTAAGGCCATACTCGTCCGTGACGCCGATGCCCAGCGTGCCCCCGGGCATGACCACAGTGACAGCGCCGGTGCAAAGGCCCAGCCGGACTGATGCGGCCGCGGCGGCACAGCTGCTGCTACCCGACGCGAGCGTGTAGCCGGCGCCCCGCTCCCAGATCTCGATCTGGATCCTGTCAGGCGCCAGCACTTTGACGAATTGGACGTTGGTCCGGTTGGGAAACAGCGCGTGCGTCTCGATGAGGGGTCCGAGTCGCTGCGCAAGCGCGGGGGTCGGATCGTCTGTGTGAACAACGCAGTGTGGGTTGCCGACCGTGACCCCGGTGAAGCGCAGGCTCTCTCCGTCGACCTCGATCACCTCGCCGATCACGTCCCGTCTCGGTCCGGCGACCGGGATCTCCTCGCTGTCGAAACTGGCTCGCCCCATCTCGACGAAGACGGCACGGCCCGAGTCACGGACGTGACAACGCACCGTTCCGCCCAGTGTGTCCACGGAGAACGGCTCGTCGCCGACCAGACCCGTGTCCCAGAGATACCGCGCGAAGATCCGCAGTCCGTTGCCGCTCTTCTCGGCTTCCGATCCGTCGGGGTTGAGGATGCGCAGACTGAATCGGTCTACCGCCGACGTCACTTCGCCCAGGAGGATCCCGTCGGAACCAATCCCGAAATGGCGGTCGCACAGCCTGCGCACAACGGGTGCCGTGAGCGTCCCGAAGTCTCCAGGCTCGAGGACCAGGTAGTCGTTTCCAAGCGCTTGGTATTTGAAGAATCTCATAGAGCTCAGGGTCGCATCGAGGCGCTCAGCCCAGGCGAGCGACGCGCTCGCCGCGCACGCTCCGCCGCGCAGCGGCGGAGGCCTCGGAGAGCGCATCGGGCTCCTCGGCCACGAGGCCGACGCGGGCGCGCGCCCGGCCCGT
>JADGOB010000142.1 GCA_017883185.1 Acidobacteriota bacterium | reverse complement strand
GCGGCGTACGCTCTGGGCATGAGTAACGACACGCTGCCTTCTCTCCGCACTGATGTTCCCGTCGTTCCCGCCGGCTCGCCGGTGACCCGACACCTCCTGCTGACGCTGACCGCTTCCGAGGCGCCGCGGACGGCGGCTTCTGCACGTTCAACGGGATCGCGCTCGCGGTGCGCGCGGTGATGGCACTGCACCGCGAGCGGCCGACGCGGATCCTCATTCTCGACCTCGACGCGCACTGCGGCGGCGGCACGTACAGCCTCGTCCGCGACATTCCGGGCGTGGTCCAGGCGGACATCTCGGTCTGTAGGACGGACTTCTATCAGCCCGACCCTGACAGTCGCTCGACGCTCGACGTCATCGCACGGGCGGAGGACTACCTGCCGACGGTCAGCAAGCAGCTCGACGCCCTGGCGGACGATCCGTTCGACCTGCTCATCTGCAACGCCGGCATGGACCCCCATGAGGACTCGGCCATTGGCGGTCTCGCCGGGATCACAACCGCCGTGATCGCAGAACGCGAACGCCTCGTCTTCGGGTGGGCGCGTCGGCATCGCGTCGGCGTGGCATTCACGCTGGCGGGCGGCTATACCGGCGCGCGCCTCGACCAGGCGCGCCTCGTGGACCTGCACCGGCTGACGATCCAGGCGGCGGCGACGCCCTCGGCGAACTTGGCGGACGGACTGCGTTAGGGACGAGGAATGAGGGGCGAGGATTAAGGGATGAGGAACACTGCTGTCCAAGCCGGAAGCCGGGGGGACTGCCGCGCGCAGCGAACCATGCGAGCAGTGCCGTCAGGGTGGAAGGTAAAGCGCACCGGAGCGCAGGCATGCGCGGAGGCCTGGCCGACAGCTCCGGCATCACGACCCGGGCCGACTCGCTCAGCGATCCTCGTCGCGGCGGTGTGCTTTACCGGCACTGTCGAGCGGTTCGCGAGCACGGGAGCCTCCCCGGCGGCCGGCGATCTTGGACAGGAGTCTGAGGAATGAGGGGCGAGGATTGAGAGGGGACATTTCTAATGAGCGGGGTGGGAAGGGGACATTATCATCGAGGCACAACAGGAGGCTGCGGCCCTGCAGGAGGCTGCGGCCCTGCAGTGACGTGCCTGCGGCGCGTCGCCGGGACCGGTGCCTTCGGCGGTGGCGGCTTCATCGTCGCAGTTCGAGTCGATGGTCCGTCGCCCGGCACTCGCTGCTGGCCATTCTCAATGTCCCGCTGAACGTGGTCACGATCGCGTCGGAGGCGACCATGCCCCTCGCGGTGCCTGAGTAGGAGAGGTCGCCGTCGACGAAGCTGAACTCCGCCAGGAAGTTGTCGGTGATGTCGAAGCGCACGAGGTTGCCTTCAAACGCACCCGTGAATCCGGAGTTGCCAAAATAGGCGATCAGGTTCGGGCCGGAAAGCGTGACGATCAGGTCCTCGGACCGTTGGGTGTTGCGTCCCTCCTCGACGAACGCGGAGTAGGCTCTCGGCATCGCCGCCCCGGGCAACGTGCAGGAGGGAGAGGCGGTGACCGTGAGCCTGTACGCGCCGCGAATTCCACTGCGCGTGTCGACGGTCCGCAGGTCGACGTCGATTGCCGAGTCCTGCCCGACCGTCACCTGCCGGACCTCGGGCTCGAAGCCGTATTTCTCCGCGCGCAGCGTGACTGCGGCGATACCCGGCACCACGTAGTGGCCTTTGGCGTCGGTCACGGCGTCAAACGCACCCATGGGCGAGGTCGCTGTCACCCGGACTCCCTCCAGGCCGGCTCCCGCATTCCTCACGTAACCCGTGACGAGGAATGCGCCCTCCGGGAGCACCCGCACAGGGAGCAGAAGCGCTGCGCTTCCGTAGGAGATCTTCAGCTCGCTCCGCCCGTATCCGGTGGCGGTGACCAGCCCCTTCCACACCGCAAACACGCCCTGGTCGTCGGACCACCAGATCGCCGCGGCCGTCACGTCCTTCGTCGTGCCGTCCGTGAAGGTCGACGTCAGTCCGAGTTGGGCCGATTCGCCAGTGCGGCTCAACAGGGCCGACCCGCGAACGGCGATCGACACGACGCCGGGTGACGGCGCCAAGGGACCGGGCGAGCGGTCGCAGGCGATGCAAGCCAGCAGTGCGCCGACGATGAGAGCGAATGCTGCCCCGTTGCGCATTACACACCTCCAGCGGTCGGGCCGGCGCGGGAAGGCGCCGCGCACTCGCCGCGCGTCCCGAGCTCCTCTTAACGCGCCTATAGTTGCGCCCCCGGCCAACGGGCCGGGAACCCGTTCACCTCCTCATGGGCAAACGAAGGTCGGAACACCGCAAGTCCAGTGTCACCCCCGAGCCGCGCCAAGCGGCTGTAGAACGCCTTGTAGGCGACCTGGACGCCGTATTCGTCATTGCAGGTGCGGAGCAGATCGGCGAGGAACTCGACGTCCGCGCCGACCAGCGCCGAGACGATCACCAGAAGCAGCCGGCCTAGAGGTCGGTCGCTAAGATCCTACGTATGAATCAGTGCTATGCTGGCCCAATCGCGCGCCAAATCCCGCCGCATCGCACACTTGCTCTCATAGACGAGCGTTTGACAGTCGGCCCGGTCCATCCCCGTCCACACTCGAGGAGGAAGCGATGCAGACAGGAATGAAGCGCGTATGTTGCTCGGCGGCGTTCGCTGGTGTGCTCACAGCCGTGCTCGCAGGCGCGGTGCAGGCGCAGGGCACCGATCCCGTCATCGGCACCTGGACGCTCAACGTGGCGAAGTCGACGTACAGCCCCGGGCCCGCCCCGCGGAGCACGACGCTCAGGTACGAGGCGGCGGGGCAAGGAATCAGGATCTCGGTGAACTCAGTGAACGCCGACGGCACCGCCGCGAAGTGGGGGTTTACCGCCAACTACGACGGCAAGGACGTGTCCATCACTGGCAACAATCCGAACGCCGACAGCGCCGCGCTGAAGCGCCTCGACGCGACCACCAGTGAGACCACCTACAAGAAAGGCGGCACGGTCACGACCACGAACACTCGCGTGGTGTCGGCTAATAGAAGGACGATGACGATCACAACGAAGGGCACCGACTCCCAGGGACAAACCGTCAACAACGTAGCGGTCTACGAGAAGCGGACCGGCAGCTAGCGTCCCGAGTTAGAGATTCGGTGACGAAGAGTCCGGGAACGGTGCCGCTCGGGGGGGGGCGGCGACCCACGAGCTGTGACTCGGAGCCGGTCGTTCCATTCTGACTATCGTCGGTTCAACACCCCATGCAGGAGGTATGTCATGACGCTGACCGAGGTCCTGAAGCAGGAAGCAGAGTCCATGTACGGCGTGACCGAGGCGCTGTTCCGGCGGGTCGAGCCGGGCATGCTCGCGTGGAAGCCGGCCACCGGGCAGAACTGGATGACGGTCGGCCAGGTGCTGATGCACTGCACCAGCTCGTGCGGCATGTCCATGAAGGGCTTCATCACCGGAGACTGGGGACTGCCGGAAGGCGTGCGGTTCGAGGACATGAAGCCCGAGGACATGCTGCCTCCAGCCTCGCAATTGCCCGCCGTCGAGAGCGTGGAGCAGGCGCTGCAGCTCCTCGCGCAGGATCGAGAGCTGGCGATGAGGCAACTGGGCGCGCTCGACGAATCGAAGCTGCTCGCGGACCGTTTCCCTGCGCCGTGGGGCGGCCCGAAGGTCACGCTGTTCCAGCACCTCTACAACATGGTCGGGCACCTGGGCCAGCACAAGGGGCAGTTGTTCTACTACCTGAAGTTGTTGGGCCAGAACGTGAACACGGGGGACCTATACGGAATGTGAGGCGCAGGGATCCGTCCTGCCTTCCTCAGGGCGTCGGGAATGTCCCGAATCGTGGAGTACTAGCGGTCAGTCCCCTCGTTTGAGGCGATCTTGTGAGGACCGAGATCTGTCGTCTTGCCGCCGTGACGCGCCGCACTTTCCCGCCGCGGACCGCGAGCTCAACTGTTGTGTCATCTGGCCGTCTCCACCTGCCGCCCGACGCCGACCTACACGGACGTGACGGTGACGAGCCGCGTGACGGTGATCACTGCCGCGCAGGTCGAGGAAATCAGGGGCGCTCTGAGAGGGATTTGGTGAGGAGCAGCAGAGCCTCGACGCTACCGCGTCTCCAGCCCTGCCGCAATGTCCACCTTCAGCTTCTGCGTCTGCTTCGTCTTCCCGTGCGTGAAGGTCACCTCGTAGTCGCCGGGGCGCACGAACTTCCCGCCCTCGCCGCCATACTCCACGAGCAGGTCCTTCGTCAGCCGCAGGTCCCACGTCACGCGGCCGAATCCCGGCGTGCCCGGCGCGCTCAGGTTGGCGACGGTCGCCTTGGCGGCGTTCGTGATGGTGATCTTCACCGGGTCGCCGGTGTACTCCTTCACGTAGAAGTCGATCAGCGCGCCCTCGGGAGGATTCGCGCCGCGATACACGCCGGAGGTCCCCTCGTCGTCAACCCACCCCGGCAGGAGGATGGAGCCGAACGCCGGACGGATCGAGAACAGGTGCGCGTTCGACGCGGCCACCTCGCTGGTGAATTCCTGGAGCGGACGGATGTTGTCCGCGATGAACAGGCTGCGGCCGTGCGTGGCAATCACGAGGTCGGCCTCGCGGGACTGGACGGCGATGTCGTCCACGGCAACCGTCGGCAGACCGGGGTACTTCACCCAGCTTGCGCCGCGATCGAGGCTCACGAACAGGCCGAACTCGGTACCCGCGTACAGCAGATTCGGGTTCTTCACGTCCTCCCGGATCACCTGCACCGGGCCGTCGGCCGGCAGGTTCGCCGCGACGCTTTGCCACGTCTTGCCGGCGTCCGCCGTCCGGTACGCCAGAGGCGCGTAGTTGCCCGATCGGAAGGCGCTGACCGCGAGGTAGGCCACCTTCGCGTCGAAGTGGCCCGGCTCGATGCGCGTCATCCACTGCCCCTTGGCGGCGGGCGGCAGGCCTGCGGTCAGATCGTCCCAGTTCCGACCGTCGTTCTCGGTCACCCACAGCTTGCCGTCATCAGTGCCGGCCCACAGCATGCCGGCCTTCACGGCTGATTCGGCGAGCGTGTAGATGATCCCGTAGGTCTCCGCCCCGCTGCCGCTGGCGAGGATGCGCTTCACGTCCTCGGTCGTCAGATCCGGGCTGATCACTTTCCACTGCTCACCGCGGTCGGTCATCGCGAACACGCGGTTGCCGGCCAGATAGATCGTCCCCTTCGCATGCGCGCTGGCGAACAGCGGCGAGTTCCAGTGGAAGCGGAACGCCGGCTGTCCCTCGGGAGGCTGCGGCCGCAGCGAT
Source organism: Acidobacteriota bacterium (assembly GCA_017883185.1). Classification (GTDB taxonomy): domain Bacteria; phylum Acidobacteriota; class Vicinamibacteria; order Vicinamibacterales; family Fen-181; genus FEN-299. Next base: position 4,711 of record JADGOB010000142.1, on the reverse strand, counting down.
TTCATCTCGCCATTCGTCAGGTTGATCCGGTAGAAATCGCCCGACTGCGATTCGGCGTACAGCGTGTTCGCATCCGACGGATCGAAGACGCACGAGAAGCCATCACCGCCGCCGATCATGACCCAGTCGCTGTTGAGGATGCCCGCCTTCGCGCGCGTCGCGCTCGGCCCCATCCAGTTCGAGTTGTCCTGCAGGCCGCCGCACACGCGGTACGGCGTGCTGTTGTCGGTGGTGACGCGGTAGAACTCGCCGGCCGCCACGCGACTCTGGAGGTCCCACCGCTTGCCGCCATCGTAGCTCTGATACGTGCCGCCGTCGGTGCCGAGGATCAGCCGCTTCGTGTTTCGCGGATCGAAGGCCAGCGCGTGGCAGTCCGGGTGCACCTTCTGGAAATACTCCTCCCGGAAAGACTTGCCGCCATCGTCCGACACGTGCAGCATGAAGCCGAGCACGTAGACGCGCTGGTCGTTCTCCGGATCGACGCGGATCTGGCTGAAGTAGAACGGCCGCGGATTGAGCGGGCTCGTTCGCGCCCAGCTCTCGCCCCCGTCGTCGGAGCGGAAGACGCCGCCGCGCTTGCTCATGTTGTTGTCGATGTTCGACGTGCCGCCCTCGTAGCTCTCGACGATCGCGAACACCGTCTTCGGGCTCTTCGCGTAGACCGAGAGGCCGAGGCGTCCGGTGAGGCCGGGGAGGCCCTTCTCGAGTTTCTTCCAGGTGGCGCCGCCGTCGGTGCTCCTGAAGATGCCGCCGAGATCCTTGCCGTCGGTCACATCGGGCCCCGAGGTGAACGACCAGGGAGTGCGCACGCGGGCGTAGAGCGCAGCGTACAGGATGTCCGGGTTGGACGGATCGATGACCACGTCGCCACACCCGACTTTGTTCGTGTAGGCCGCCGGCGCCTGGAGCACCGCCTTCCAGGTTTGCCCGCTGTCGGACGTCTTGTAGAGGCCACGGTCCGGGCTCGGGCTCCAGAGGTCGCCCATCACCGCCACCCATGCGGTCTTCGGGTCCTTCGGGTGGACGACGATCCGGGAGATAGTCTTGCTGGTCTTGAGACCGACGTTCTTCCAGGTGTCGCCGGCATCCGTGGAGAGGTAGACGCCGTCACCCCATTGGGAGCTGTTGCGGTCGTTCGCCTCGCCCGTGCCCACCCAGATCGTCTTCGGGTCGGACGGCGCCACCGCCACCGCTCCGACCGCGGCCACCGCTTCCTTTTCGAAGACGGCGTCGAACGATCCGCCGTTGTCGGTGGTCTTCATGACGCCGCCGGTGCCGAGGGCGACGTAGTACGTGAACGAGTCCTGCGGGTCGAACGCCACGTCCGACACGCGACCGCTCATGATCGCGGGACCGATACTCCGCGGCTTCAGCGAGTTCAGCAGGATGGCGTCGAGCTTCGGCCCGGCGACAGCCGCCGGCGCGGCCGGCGCGGCCTTCTTCACCCTGGTGCTCTGCGCAGCCGCGGGAACGATGATGCCAGCGAGCAGAATGACAACGAGGAGCGGTGATCGCGTGAACATCTCAGCAATCTACCATGCGCCACATTCTGCCGGCGAGAAGAGCTGCATCCCCGGGGTTGACAGGACCACATCACGAGCGTAGCTTGGTCGCATCCTGCCCTGGATTCGGCGACTCGGCCCCGCCCATGCCCGAACGATGCCGACCTGATCGTCCCGAATCGAACAGTCGAACATCACGTCGTGATTTTCTCCGCTCGGCTCTTGCCGCAGCGGCGGCACTGCCAGGAGGAAACGAAATGTTCGCCGCAAAGAACAAGCGCGACGCCGTGCTGGCGTTGCTGGACAGGAACGCGCGCCAGGACTACATCCCTGCCGCCTTCTTCATTCACTTCGACAAGGCCTTCCACTTCGGGCCGCCGGCTGTGCAGAAGCACCTGGAGTACTTCCGCTACACCGGCATGGACTTCGTGAAGATCCAGTACGAACGGACCTTCCCTCCGATTCCGGACATCAAGCGGCCGGAGGACTGGAGGAACATGCCCTCGTACAAGCTGGATTTCTACCAGCCGGAGCTGGAAGCCGTGCAGTGACTCGTCAAGGCGTCACGTGAAGCCATTCGACCTGGTTCTGATGGACGAGATGAACCGGTCGTGTCCGTTCAACATCCTTCACGTGTGCGACTACAACGAACCTTATTCCGACCTGTCTCCTTTCGTCGATTACCCAGGCCACGTGGTGAACTGCAATCCCCAGCTCACGTCGGGGAAACTGTCTTGGAAAGACATAGCGCGGATGTTCAACAGACCCTACATGGGCGGCATGGACCGTCACGGCATCATCGGGTCGAGCACCGCCGAGGAGGTCGGCAAGGCAGCGACAGAGGCCCTGAACGCGGCCTCCGCTCCGTTTGTCCTGGGTGCGGACTGCACGCTGCCGAGCGACATCCAGTGGGACAACATCCGCGCCGCGGTCGCCGCGGCCCACGCCTTCCAGGTGTGATTCGTGCCTGGGGCCGACGCGAAGCCGGTGGCTCGGGTTGGTATAATCGCGCCGAACGCTCATGGTGATTCGCCGAGCCCCATCGTCAACCCGCGCAGTCCTGACGGTTCTGGCCTTGCTCTGCCTGGGCCTCGTCCCTTTCACCTCCGCCGGCGTCGGCGCCGGGAGCACGGGGCCATTCCTCTTCAGCTACTTCCTCGACAACGGCCAGGACGGCCTGCACCTGGCCTTCAGCCGCGACGGTCTGACGTGGACGGCTCTTGGCGGCGGGAAGTCGTACCTGGCGCCGAGAGTCGGCGGCAAGCTGATGCGAGATCCGTGCATCGCGCTCGGGCCGGACAGGGTGTACCACGCGGTGTGGACGACGGGCTGGTGGGACCAGGGAATTGGGATCGCCCACTCGCGGGACTTGATCGCGTGGTCGGAACCCGAGTTCCTGCCGGTCATGGCTCACGAGCCCACGGCCGCCAACGCCTGGGCCCCCGAGATCCTGTACGACAGCGAGACCCGACAATATGTGATCTACTGGTCGACGACGATTCCCGGGCGGTTCCCCGAAACGGAACACGCCGGCGACATTCGTAGCGCGGACGGCGTCGAACTGAACCATCGCATCTACCGCGCGACCACCCGCGACTTCAAGACCTACACGCGAGCGGAGTTGTTCTACGACCCCGGCTTTCCGGTGATCGACGCGTCGATCCTGCACGACGGCGCGCGCTTCGTCATGTTTCTCAAGGACGAGACGAAGCGGCCGGTACCGCAGAAAACCATCCGCGTCGCGTTTGCCGATCACGCGCTGGGTCCGTACGCGCCTCCGTCGAAACCGATATCGGTCGAGAACTGGGTCGAGGGTCCCACCGCCTTCCGTGTCGGCGGGGAGGTGTTCGTCCTCTTCGATGCGTACACTCGAAAGCGCTTCGAGGGGCTGAAATCGAGCGACCTGAAGAGATGGGAGCCCATCACCGATCGGCTCGTCATGCCTGCGGGCGCCCGCCACGGCACGGTGTTCCCGGTGCCTGAGTCCGTGCTCAGCAATCTGCTCGGGCGGAAGTAGCGGTCGGTGTCGAAATCCTGCGCGTGAAGTTCTCGCACCGCCGCGAGCGTCAGGTACGGCAGTTCGCTGTAGTTCACGACCTTGTAGCCCGGCCCGACCCCGGTTGTGTCGCCGGCCAACACGAATGCGGAGAGTGGCTTGCCGCCGACGGTTTCGGCGTCGCCACGACGTCTTCGACGCCCGGTAGTTGCGTGCAGCGGCCCACCGGGTCGCCACGCCACGTGAGGCAGTTGCGCGCTCACCGAAACCGCTCTCAGAAGATCCCGGTACGGTTCACCGGGTGATCCTTCAGCAGGTCCGCGTACGACACACCCACCGACGCGCCCGGTGACATGTGCAGCGTCCGAAGAAGTTCGTCCATGAGCCGGCGTGCCTGCGTGGTTCCATGCCGGACCATCACCTCGATCTCGACAAACGCGCCGAGACCGGAGACGTGATCGAGGTGGATCCTGGCGTTCTCGACCAGGAACACCTGCCTGGTCTTGCGCACGACGATGTCGATGCCGAGGGCGCTGGTCAGCAGGCGAATGAGACCGCCGGGGTCGGCGACTGGCCACTTTGAATAGTGACTATTGCGTGCTCCACGCCGCCTCGCCCTCTCGTAGAAGATCAGCTCAGCCCCGCCGTTGCTCACAACGCGGAGCTTGAGGTAACCCCGGCGCCCGTGGAAGTAGTGATCACGCTGCCGCAGAATGGGCAGGCGCCGACAGTGGGGAAGCGCCAGCAGGCGGCGACGGAACGGGACCAGGGATGGCACCCTGACCTTGATCTCCAGATTCGTGGGCATACTCGCTACCGGCCTCCGAGCCACTCTACCCCGTGGCGAGCGTTCAAGGTAGATGCTGTTCGCCGGCGACGGTCGGCCCCGCCGTCGCGCTCGCTCCCTCGCTCTCACCCGTCAGCCACCGTCTCACCATCTCGTAGGTATGGGGTGAGACCTGCCGGTTGCACACGCCCTTCAGCTCGCTGATCCTCCAGCGACGCTCGTCGCGGGTGAGGCTCAACGTCGCGCGGTCCGGCACCAGGACCCTGTAGAGCGCCACGCGCCCGGACCGCGCCAGCCGCGCATACGAGGCCACACAATTGTGCTGAGCGCGGCCTTCGGTAACGAGGTCAACGACGTTGAGAAGCGGCACGATCGCCGCGCTGCCCTCCACCGGCGGGGTTGGGAAGTCGGTGACGGCGGTGGACT
>JADGOB010000141.1 GCA_017883185.1 Acidobacteriota bacterium | reverse complement strand
GTCAGGACCGAGCAGGAGATCAAGGTCGTCAAGTCGATCTGATGTAGCATGGCGCTGTTGGTCCACACGGAGGTTCCATGCGCCGCTGGTTGCAGCTGCTGATCCCCCTGCTGCTGATGCTTGCGATCGGGGTGGTGACGCTCGACGGACAACGGGCTCGGACGGCGCCTCGCCGTAACGCAAAAACGCCGTCCGCCCGGGTGACGGCTTCGCCTGCCGTCTTCCCCGCCCCGGGCGCCCTGTCGCCCCGGAACGCGAACTACCAGGTCGAGGCGCGCCTCGACCCTGACCAGCGGACGATCACCGGGCGCGAGTGGCTGACGTGGCGCAACATCACCGGCGCCTCCACGTCCGAGCTTCGCTACCACCTCTATTACAACGCGTTCAAGAACACCCGCTCGACCTGGCTGCGGGAACGCGCCTCCGCGGGCCGGCGGGGGCGGCCGCTCGGCACGCTGGCCGAGAAGGACTGGGGCTGGACCAACGTCACGGCAATCCGGCTGGTTGGCGTGGACGGGGCGCCGCCCATCGATCTCACCGCCCGGCGACGCTTCGACGCCCCCGACGATGGGAACAAGGACGACGAGACGGTGATGGTGGTGCCGCTGCCGCGGCCGGTGGCGCCCGGAGAAACCGTCAACGTCTACCTCGAGTGGACCGCCCAGGTGCCGCGGACCTTCGCACGCACCGGCGCCATCGGAAACACCTTCTTCCTCGGGCAGTGGTTCCCCAAGGTCGGCGTGCTGCAGGAGGACGGCTGGAACTGCCACCAGTTCCACGCTGGCACAGAGTTCTTCTCCGACTACGGGATCTACGACGTGAAGCTCACCGTACCGAAGGGCTGGGTGGTTGGGGCGACGGGCGTCGAGCGCGAGTCGCGCGACAACGCGGATGCCACGACCACGCACCGCTTCTACCAGGAAGACGTGCACGACTTCGCGTGGACCACGAGCCCGACCTACGTCGTGACGCAGGCGCGGTTCGAGCAGGCGGGCCTCCCGTCGGTGGAGATGCGCCTCCTGCTCCAGAGGGAGCACGTCGGCCAGGCCGATCGTCATTTCGACGCGACCCGCGCCGCGCTTCGCTACTACGGCCAGTGGTTCGGCCCGTATCCGTACCCACAGATCACGATCGTGGATCCCGCGTGGCAGAGCGGGGCGGGCGGGATGGAGTACCCGACGCTGTTCACGGCCGGCACGAGATGGATCGCCCCTTCGAACGTGGCCGACCCGGAGGGCGTCACGGTGCACGAGTGCGGCCACCAGTTCTGGTACGCCATCGTCGGTAACAACGAGTTCGAGGATGCGTGGCTCGACGAGGGGTTCAACACGTTTTCGACCGGGCGCACGATGGCGCTCGCCTTCAGCCCAAACTTCAGTTCGATCCGGCTGTTCGGCGGCTTCGTGCCGTACGTACTGCGCGACATCCCGATTTCCCGGGAAGTGGACGAGAACGGGCTGGCGACCTACCGCGACGGCGCCAAGCTGGACGCGCAGGCCACGCCGTCCTGGCGCTACTGGCCGGCGGCCGGGGGGGCGCTCTCCTACAGCAAGACTGCGCTCTGGCTGAACACGCTCGAGCGGCACCTGGGCTGGTCCACCGTGCAGCGCATCATGTCCACGTTTTTCGCCCGCTGGAAGTTTCGTCACCCGAAGCCGCAGGACTTCTTCGCGGTCGTGAACGAGGTGACGGGCCGCGACATGACATGGTTCTTCGACCAGGTCTACCGCAGCTCGAACGTGTTCGACTACGCGGTGAGCGAGCTCAGTAGCGGCCCGGTCGCCGCCAGCGGCTTCTTCGAGACGAAGGGTCGCGTCGAGTACAAGGCGGAGAACCCAACACCCGGGCAGTTCCGGACGACGGTGGTCGTGCGGCGGCTGGGCGAAGGGATCTTCCCGGTTGACGTGCTGGTGACGTTTAGGAACGGCGAGAAGGTGCGCGAGCGCTGGGACGGCCGCGACCGCTGGAAGATGTTCACTTACAACCGCGCGACCGCGGCCTTATCGGCGCAGGTCGATCCCGAGCGGGTGCTGCTGCTCGACATCGACTACGCGAACAACAGCCGGACGCTGGAACCGCGCGGCGACGAGGCCGCGACGAAGTGGACGCTCAAGTGGATGTCCTGGCTGCAGGACCTCCTGCTGACGGCCGCCTTCTTCGTCTGACACTCAGATTCGTCGATTCTCAGATTTTTCTTATGATACTGAAGTCCCTTCGTGACGGGATGCGCCGCGTCAACGCCGCGCCGGCGGTGCTGGCTGGCGTGCTGGCGCTCACCTTCCTGCTGGCGCTGCCGCTCGGGCTCGTCCTGCGCGGCATGCTGAGAGAGAGCCTCGGCGCGAGTCTCGCGGCCGAGACCGCAGCCGCTGGCGTCAATTCCGACTGGTGGCAGACCTTCTCGTCCGAGGCCAGCGGCGTGGCGGTGACGTTCACGCCCCGCATCCTCGGCTTCGGCGCGGTGCTGTCGAACCTCGGCGCCGTTCTCGATGCGCAACCGCAGGCGCTCGTCATCACCGGCGCCGCGGCCGCCTATCTCCTGCTCTGGACCTTCCTGGTCGGGGGGATCCTCGATCGGTATGCCCGGAATCGGCCGACGCGCACCGCGGCGTTCTTTTCCGCCTGCGGCGTCTACTTCTTCCGGTTCCTGCGTCTCGCGCTGTTCGCCGCCGTCGGATACTTCATCCTGTTCGGCGCCCTTCATCGCTGGCTGTTCGACGTCTTCTACCCGTGGGCCACGCACAACTGGACAGTGGAGCGGCACGCGTTCTTCCTCCGCCTGGCGCTCTATGTCCTGTTCGGCAGCGCGCTCGTCGCGTTCAACCTGCTCTTGGATTACGCCAAGGTCCGGGCGGTGGTCGAAGACCGCCGCAGCATGATCGGGGCGCTGCTGGCCGCGTTCCGGTTCATCCGCCGTCAGCCGGCCCGGACGGTCGGCCTCTACCTGGCAGACAGCCTCGTGTTCGTCGGTGTGCTCGCGCTCTACGGGGTGGTGGTGCCGGGCGCCGGCTCCGCGGGCTGGTCGATGTGGCTCGGGTTCGCGGTCAGCGAGGCCTACGTGCTGCTGCGGTTGTGGGCGAAGCTGGTGTTCTACGCGTCGGAGATTTCGCTGTTCCAGGCGCTGCTGGCGCACGCCGACTACGCGGCCGCCCCGCTCCCCGTCTGGCCGGAATCGCCGTCGGCGGAAGCCATCGACCGGCCGTAGGCAGGCTGAACGCCGCCTGCGGCGTGCGCGGGAGCCGGCGTCAGGCGGTCACCGGTAGTAGTAGCCCATGTGCGCGTCGGCCGACACCATGTCCGCGGCGATCCGGCGATCGCGCACCGCCTGGACGAACCCCTGCTTCTCGTAGTCGGCGGGGCCGCTCGTGCGGCCAGGCAGGAACACGATGAGGACGGCTGGGTTGGGGGGGTGCAGGATCGTCATGGAATCTTCACAGCACACGCTGGCCAAACCAGCGGGTTTGCCGGTATCTTAAGACTGTGGGGTTCCGCATTTCCATCGTCGCGACGCTCGTGCTGGCGGCAGCTTTCGGGCTGGGCGCCGCGGCCGGACCGTCCGTGCGCGGTCGGGTGACCGACCCTGCCGGGCTGCCACTCCCCGGAGTGGCCGTCACGCTGGTCCCCGCGGCTGGCGGGCCGGCGCTGCTCGCCGTTACCGACGCGCAGGGAACGTTCGCCGCCGATGCGCCGGCAGGGCGGTATCGCCTCCGGGCCGAGATCTCCGGCTTCGAGCCGGCCGAGCAGTCACTCACCGTTCTGCCCGGCGCGCCCCTCAACCTGTCCATCGGTCTGCGCCTGGCGGCGTTCGAGCAGCAGATCACCGTGCACGAGGACGCCCCGCAGCCGGTGCTGGGCGTGCCGCGCCCCGACGCGCCGGTGACCGCAACGCGCGAGGTGGTGGACAGCGGCATGCTCCCGAATAGCCAGTACGACGACGTGCTGCCGCTGCTGCCAAACGTGGTGCGCGGCCCGGACGGGCTGATTAGTGTCGCCGGCGCGAGTGCGCCGCAAGGCGGCCTGCTCGTCAACGGCGTCAACCTGGCCGACCCGATCAGCGGGGAGGCCGTGCTGCTGCTGCCCCTCGAGGCAATCGAGTCGGTGGACGTGTTCTCGGGCGGCTACGCGGCTGACGCCGGGCGTGCGACCGGAGGCGTGACCTCCGTCCACACCCGGTCGGGCGGCGACCGGTGGCACGCCTCGGCGAACAGTTTCTTCCCGCGCCTCCGGTTCGTCGGCGGGGCGGTGCATGGCGTGGACTCGTGGGAGCCGAACGTCGGGGCGAGCGGCCCAATCGTACGCGGCCGGCTCTTCGTCGAGGGGGCGGTGAGCTACCGGTACGACCGCAATCGCTACGAGACGCTCTCGGGGCCGCAGGACAGCGTGTACGCCGCGCTGATGGCCTGGGGGCAGGTGGACGCGGCCCTCTCGCCCTCGCACCACGTGGCCGCGTGGTTGTCGTTCGACCCGCAGCGCATCGACCGCGCCGGCATCACGGCCTTCACGCCGGCAGCGAGCGTGCCCCGGCTGGACCGCGGTGGATGGAGCGCCGGGATCGGCGACCGCGTGACCATCGGCGATCGGTCGGTGGTTGAACTGCGCGCCGGCGTGGTGCGCAACCGGTCCACGGTCACGCCCGACGGGTCAGCGCCGTACGAGGTGGGCCACGACGGGACCACCGGGAGCTACTTCGACGCCCGCGACCTACGGGGCACGCGGACGGAGGCGGCGGCGGGGTGGTCGTGGACCGCGCCCCGCGGGCACCAGGTCAGCGCCGGCGCGAGCCTGGCTCGCGCGGCGCTCGAGGGGACCGAGGCGGCGGGCCGGCTGGACCTCCTGCGCAGCGACGGCACGCCTGGGTGGGCGATCATCTTCCAGCCGCTGCCGGCGCCGATCGCCGCTTCGGCGTTCGAGGCCGGCCTGTTCGTGCAGGATCGGTGGACGATATCGCCGCGCATCACGGTCGACGCCGGTGTCCGGTACGACCGATCGTCGTCGGCGCGCGCCGTTCTCTCGCCACGCGTCGCGTGGACGGTGACGCTGCCGCCGGGCGATACGACGCTCGGCGGGAGCGTCGGGATCTACGCGGACAAGATCCCGTTGGAGGCCCTGGTGTTTTCGGCCGGCCAGCCGCGCCTGGTTCAAGAGTGGGACGCGTTGGGCGGCCAGCGATCGTCTCGGCTGTTCACCAACGCCGCCAGCGGCGACTGGCGGACGCCCACGGCCACGAGATGGGACGTGGGAATCGACCACCGCTTCGCGCGGGGATGGCAGGCGCGCATCCGCTACCAGGAGCGGCGCGGGCGCAACGAACTGGTGGTCGAGCCGGTCGTTCTCTCGCCGACAGCCGGCTGGCTGGAACTTCGCGCGGAGGGCGAGTCGCGCGCCCGGAGCGTCGAGACAACCTTCGCGTATCGCGCCACCGGCGCGGCGGCCGAGTGGTACGTGTCCTACGTCCGGTCGGCGACGCGCGGCAACGTGAACACGCTCGAGTCGATCCAGGGCGCGTTCCGCAACCCGTTCGTCCAGCCGGACCAGGCGGCGCCGCTCAGGGCCGACGTGCCGAACCGGTTGCTCGCCTGGGGCCAGGTCCATCTCCCGCTACGGATCACCGTGGCCCCCTACCTCGAACTCCGCGACGGGTTCCCGTACTCGCTGATCGACGACACGTGGACGTACGCGGGCCCGGCCGGCAGCGGCCGGCTGCCGTGGTTCGGGTCGTTCGATCTCTACGTCAACAAGGTCTTCACGATCTCGCCGCGGCTGCCCGACGCCCGCATCGGGCTGAAGCTCTACAACGTGGCCTCCCTCCACACCGAGCGCGACATCCAGCGCGACGTGGCCCGGCCGGATTTCGGCCGGGCCTACAACCCGATCCCGCGCGACTTCACGCTGGTGTTCGAGCTGCTCTGGGGCCGGAAGTAACCGATTGCGCGCCGCGCTGAACACGCGGAAGATCGGGGCGACGCCGACACGCCTCGGCGACGGCCCGAGGTGCAATCTCGAGAGGACGATCGCGACCTCCGGCCGGGTCAGTTCGTCCATTCGAGTTCTGCCTGGCCTCAACCGGCGGAAGGCCTGAACTCGCCGAATTCAGGCCGAAACCCGCGCGCGCTTCATTCTTGACCACATTGGTCTGTTTATTGCTGGCAGCCAGCTCGGGTCAACACCAACGGAGAGCGTGACAAATGGGTAAGGACGTCCTTGGGACGAGTGTCGTTCCCTTCCGTGCATCGGTCGTCCGGGTCGGCTGTCGGGTGGCGTCGGCGGGAGGTCCGCCTGGTCTCCCCATCGTTGCGCTCTCTCTCGTCGTGGCCCTTGCTGGATGCGTTGCCGTGCAGCCGGCCACCGACACCGCCAACCCTGCGAGTCCGAGTCTTTCGACCTCGACCCCGACCCCGACCACGTCAACGGCGCCGCTCGCGTATACACCCGACATCGCCCCCATCTTCGTGTCCGACTGCGTACCGTGCCACGCGGGCTCGCGGCCCCAGGGCAACTATTCGATGGCGAACTATGCGGCCGTAATGAGGGACGTGAGCCCGGGCAACGCGAACTCGGTGCTGGTGACCAAGACGCAGTCGGGCGGAAGCATGTATCGATATTTCAGCGTCGATCGCGCAGGCCGCGCGGACATGGTCAGGCGCTGGGTGGTGAACTATCAGGCGGCAGCCTCGCGCTGACGGGGGGAAACGGGATGCAGACGCTCTCGCGAGTATTCACGGCCACCGGCCTTGCGGCCGTCGTGCTCCTGTTCGGCCTGACCGCGTCGCCGGCTGCCCTTGACGTGCGCGGCGCCGTGGCAGGTCAGCAGGCGCCGGCGCTGCGGCTGCCCACCGCCGACGGTACGTATCTGTCGCTCGCGGATCAAAAGGGCAACGTCGTGCTGATTGACTTCTGGGCGAGTTGGTGCGCGCCGTGTCGTCATGCCTTTCCCGCCATCGACCAGTTGTTCGTCGATTTCCGCTCGCGCGGGTTCCGGGTGATCGCCGTCAACCTCGACGAGAAACGACAGGATGCGGTCGATTTCCTTGTGGCCCGGCCGCACGGGATCGACGTGGTCTTCGATCCTCGCGGAGACAGCGCGCGGGCGTTCGGCCTTACCGGCATGCCGAGCTCGTACCTTATCGGGCGCGACGGGACGATTCGCTATGCGCACGCGGGATACACCGACAAGGTGCTCGACGCCTACCGGCTCGAGATCGAGCGGCTGCTGTCGGAGCCTGCGGGAGGAGAACACACGCGATGACTCGAACCGGACGTATGGTCCTTCTGACACTCGCCGCGCTGGCGGTCGCGATGTGGACAGCCGGCTGCGCCACCGTCCAGCCGTGGGAGCGGGCCCGGCTCGCGAACCCCTGCATGGTGTTCGACTACAACGGCGGGCAGGCTGACTTCGCCAGCCACTGGCAGTCCGCCCGTGAAGGGTCGTCCGGCGGATTCGGGGTCCAGGGAGGAGGCTGCGGGTGCAAGTAGGCGAGAGGGAACCGGCTCCGGCGCCACGCAACCGCTGGCGTCCGCTCGCGGTGGCTGGCGTGTGTGTCACAGCGACCGCTCTGGTCGCGGCAGGTTCCCTGCGGGGCGAGAACATCCTCAACATCCAGTTCCACACGTTCCAGGACAGCCGTGGCGTGACGGTCCTCGAGCCGATCGTGGACCTTGACAAGGACTTCACCGAGCGGTCGGGCCTCAAGGTGAAATTCGGCGTGGACGCGATCACCGGGGCCTCCGATTCCTGCGCCCGTTGCCACCCGGACGGGGCGAACAGCCAGCGGACCTTCGTCAACGTGGACTACCGGCGGAAGATCGGCGACTACAAGCTGGATGTCGGCGGGCAGATCAGCCGCGAGAACTTCTACGCGGCAGACACGGCGATGGTCTCGATTTCGAGGGATCTCAACAAGGGGAACACCACGATCGCCGGAGGATACTCGTTCTCCCTGAACCAGCCGCAACTTCACCCGACACAGTCGGTGGAGAACCAGTACGCGCACGATCTCTTCTTCTCGGTCACCCAGACACTGACGAAGAACACGATCCTCCAGCTCGCGTACGACTACAACCGGATCAGCGGTTACCAGAGCAGCCCGTTCCTGCGGACCAGGGTGAACGACATCATGGTCGTCGGCAACACGCCGGACCTCAGGTCACGTCAGGCCGTCGTCGTGCGTCTGCGGCAGGCCTTGCCCGGCGACACGTATCTCCAGGCGGATTACCGACGCTACTTCGACACGTGGTCCCTGGCGTCGAACACGTTTTCGCTCGGCGTCGAACACTACTTCAAGCCGTCGCTGCTCGTCGGCTTCACCTACCGCTGGTACGGTCAGACTGGGGCAGACTTCTACCAGTCGTCCTACACTGGCAACCCGATCTACTACACGGGCGACTTCCGGCTGCAGCCGTTCAACTCGGCCACCTACACGGGGCACGTCGTCTACACGCCGGCGCACCGCCTCCTCGACCTGCTGCCCGACAAGACGGCCATCGACCTCCAGTACGATCGATACCAGGCGAGCACCCAGTTTGCTTCGTCGATGTTCACGCTCGGACTGCGCATTCCGTTGTAGGTAACACCCATCGTGAAGAAGAGCTTTGCCGTTGCCCTGGCCATGCTGATTCTCGGTCCGACGGCTCCCGGCGCCGCCGGACTCGGGCAGTCATCCGATACGTCCCGCGAATATCGCTATCTCATGGGCACGTCGGTGGAGGTCCGAGCGGTCGGCGGCGACTCGACGACCCGGACAGCGGCCATCCACGAAGCGTTTGCCGCGATTGCCGAGGTCGATCGCGTGATGAGCAATTGGCGCGCCGACAGCGAGATTACAGCCGTGAACCGGGATGCGGCCGACTTTGCCGTCCACGCCAGCGATGCCTTGCTCAGCGTGATCGAGGCGGGCCAGTCGGTGTCCGACCGCAGCGGCGGCGCGTTCGACCTGACCGTGGGTCCCCTTGTGAGGCTCTGGGGCTTTCGTCCCCGACACCCGCACCTGCCAACACACGACGAACTGGCGTCGGTTCGCAGCCTGGTGAACTACCATGACATCCAGTTGGACCGGGCGGATCACACGGTGCGATTCGTCCGGTCGGGTGTCGAAATCGACCTGGGCGGCATCGCCAAGGGGTTTGCCGTCGAACTGGCGGCGAACGTGCTTCGGCGGCGGGGGCTCGACGGCTTCATCGACGCGGGCGGCAACCAGTACATGCTGGGACGCCCACTCGGAAAGGCGGTCTGGACCGTCGGCGTCCGTGACCCTGATCGGGCCGACAGCCTGCTCGGCACGCTGGATCTTCGCGAAGGATCTGTCTCCACGTCGGCTCAGTACGCGAACTTCTTCACCGTCGGCGGCCGGAAGTTCGGCCACATCCTCGATCCGCGCACGCTCATGCCGAGCGAGGCGTCGCTTGCCGTCACGTTGTACTCTCCAGACGCGACGCTGGCCGACGCCGTCTCCAAGGCGGTCTTCAACCTGGGGCCTGTTCGCGGGCTGGCGCTGATCGACACGTACCCGCAGATGCTGGGCGTGGTCGCCTACCGCAAGCCTGACGGCACGACGGCACTGGCGATGACCGACCGAACGCGGGCGGTCTTTCACAAAATGGCGCCGCGATAGCCGCGGCGGGTCGTACCCCCGCCCGGCGGCGAGAGAAGGCCCACGGGCCGGTGCGGAAGAGTTACCATTGACATCGAATGTGCCAGAGCTTGCCTGCGGGGAGGTCGCTCCTCGAGCCCGGCATGACGGCGACCATCAACATCGGGCCGCGTCGCCCCGGGCTCCGGCGATGTCTCGGCCTCGATAGCGCGGTTTCATCAACGTCGGTATTCCCGGAGATACAGGATGAGCGAAGCAAGACAGGGATGCCCGGCCGTAGGTCGGTCGATCGGTGCCGTCCTCCTGGCGCTGGCGGCCGCCGCGCCCGGGGCCTCGGCCCAGCAACGGTCGTGCTCGAACACGGCCGCAGCCATCTACGAGCAGA
>JADGOB010000365.1 GCA_017883185.1 Acidobacteriota bacterium | reverse complement strand
CGGCCAACGTCGAAGCGTCGAGGAGATTGGCGGCCTGGTGTTTCCAGTTGACTCCGAAGAAGTCCAGGAGGACACCCATCGCGGCGCCGGTTGGGTAGATCCGGTTCCGCGGCACATCGGCCGGACTGAGCGTGCCATCCGTCAAACGGCTCTCGAAGTCCGTCTGCAAGTAGCTTGCAACGGTGACCGATTTGAACGGGGGGCACACATCGGTATCGATGAATACGCCTGTTCGACAGAGATCCGCCGCAATGGCGACGAGTCGTGTCTCCACATACTTCGCGGTTCCCTCACTCAATTCCTTTGCTCGTTCGAATTCCCTTACCAGCGGCGAGGCATACTCCCAGCGGAAGCGACGCTGCGCCAGGAACAGACCAGTGAATCGGCGGGCACCCGCCATATCTCGCCGTGCAACGGCTCGCACCGCGTCCTCGAGGATGTGTATCTCCAGAGCGGCGCGCGCACTGTTCTCGGTATCCAGAATGGGGTACCGCTCCTCGGAAGGCTCATCTACCTCGCCAAACGTGGCGCGTTGAAACTGATGAAACGCTTCGTGAACGACGAACGCGAACAGGGATTGCGCACGTGCAAGGGCCTGTTTCGGCAGGTTATCGGCGAGCGGGATCGCCACCGTCATCGAAGATCCCACCGGGAAATCGAACTCGAGTTGGCCCACCAGTCCGGGAGTGGTGCCGAGGTGAAGCAGCGCCGGGGCTGCAAGTTGCGGCCAGGACTTCGGGTACGGTTGGAAGCCTTCGATGTCACCCGGCGGATTCAGAACGACGGCCCACTGCCCTGGCCGATATATGAGGAACGGTTGCAAAGACAGGTCGAAGCCCGGCCACACGGAATCACGCGATGCCCGGAATACGGTGACAACCGCAGTGATGGTTCGGAGATCGGCGGAATCGAGACGTGAAGGACGAGGAGGAGCGTCCTGCGCGTAGGCTGACGGGACGGAGACAACCAAGGCAAGAATCACAGCGCTCAGTGTGCGCACTTCGGAAACCCCTTTGGCCATTTGCTCAGGCCGTCTAACTACTAGTAGGCCGCGAAGCCGCGCGTATCCACGGCCGTGTCGCGCCGCCGCTCATTATCGTAATCCACAGAACATAAAGCAAATCCAGCAGGAGTCCGGCTCGCCGCCGGGCTTGGATACGCGCGAAGGCGATCGTGGAAACCTCCCGCCAAATCGCCGATCTTGACGGATACGCGCTGACACTGGCGCGTATCCAGGACTGAAGGAGGAGGGCCGTTGCCACGAAGCCCCTTCATCGCCACGGGCTTCCAGGCAGGCAGGGCGATTGGCGCGCCGCTGGATACGCGCGAGGCTCGCGCGTATCCACTCAGAGTCGATCCATCGGACTCTTCACGCCCAGCGCGCCACGGTTCATCACGTGGAGATACGTCATCGTCGTCTTGACGTCCCGATGACCAAGCAGTTCCTGCACCGTTCGAATGTCGTAGCCGTCTTCGAGCAAGTGCGTCGCGAAGCTATGTCTCATCGCATGTGGACTCACGCGTTTCGTGATCCTCGCGAGCCGCGCGGCTTCTGCGACCGCCTTCTGCACCACAGACTCATGCAACTGATACCGGGACGGCGGCCCGAATCGTGGCGCGCGACATATTCCTGCCGCCGGAAACACGAACTGCCATCGCCACTCGGTCGCCGCGTTGGGGAGTTTGCGATCCAACGCGAACGGCAAGACGACGCGCCCGAATCCGCGCGCCAGATCCCGCTCATGCAGCCGCCGCACATCAGCCAAGTGCCGGGTCAACCCCTCCCTCGCCGCCGCCGGCAGCATCGTCGCCCGATCCTTCTGGCCCTTTCCCTGCCGCACGATGATCTGGTGCCGATCGAAATCGAGGTCCTTGACCCGAAGACCGAGACACTCCTCCAGCCTGACCCCCGACCCGTACAGCACCATGACGATCAGTCGCTCTGTGCCGGTGAGCCGCTTCAGGATCGCGCCGATCTCCTCCCGGCTGAGGACCACGGGTAACCGTTCAGGGGTACGCGCGCGCACCACGGGCGGAATCGCCGCGATCTCGATCGCGAGTACGGCCTTGTACAGGAACAACAGCGCGCTTAACGCCTGATTCTGCGTCGACGCGCTGACCCGTCGCTCCACCGCGAGCCAGGCGAGGAACGCCGAGACCTCCGCCGCCCCCATCGTCGACGTGTGTCGCTTCTTGTGGAACAGAATGAAGCGGCGAATCCAGTCGACGTAGGCCTGTTCAGTTCGTCGACTGTAATGTCTCACACGCACAGCCGTGCGGACCCGATCGAGGAGCTTCGGGGGCGACGCGCTGTCCGGCGCGTGAGAATCATTCAGCGACGCGAGGTGTTCGGCCACATCGGAGTGATTCGCCAATATCGTGCCAGTCTGGAAAACGACTTGGCTTCCGTGAAATCGGACCTCATCGTCAGGCGCTGTCGCCCGACATTGAGTTTCCTGCAATCGGCGCACGACCGGGAAGGTGAAGAATCTGCAAGTCGAGGCTGAGAGGCGGGGATAGCTGTGCCTGGGCGGGGCGGCTCTTCCGAACGGCGCCCGCGGTGTCCGATAGCGGGCGTTACGTTGACCGCCGCAGCGGAGACCCCGTTTATGCGTCCTATCGTCCGACCTTGGCCTGTTCGACCTGCTGCGGTTTGTGCCGGGCCGGATTCGCGGCTGGCTCAAGAACATCGGGATCGGGTTCGAGAAGGCGTACGTGGTGCCCGTCGAAACGGGACGTGGATGCGCCTACGGGTGCGAGTTCTGCACCGTCACCG
>JADGOB010000364.1 GCA_017883185.1 Acidobacteriota bacterium | reverse complement strand
CCGGCCGCACGCTCGCCGAGACTCACCCGCACGCCTGTGCGTTCCGACGTCCTGAACCCGTCCATTTCCACTCTGACGGTATAGGTGTCGCCGGGGATGTTCGGCACGACGAAGTCCCCCGTGGTGCTGGACTGCGTCGCGAAGGTGGTGCCTCGGCTCTCGCTGACCAGGGTAATCGCCGCGCCGGGAATAGGGCTGCCTTGCGCGTCCTTCACGGTGCCGGCCACGGTCGCGGTCGCTTGCGCGGCCGCGGACCAGGCGAACCCGAACAGGACGACCATGGTCGAGGCTGCCGCCACGAGGCCTCTGCACCAACGCATGAAGGTCATGTCGCCTCCCGGGAAGACGTTGGTCCGCGGGAATCCGCGATCGCCCAATGAAGTTCTAATCGTGGCCGCGCGCTAGCCGATCTTCGTCACGGAAACGGCGATTGAGGGAATTTCCGGGTCGCTTGTCGCGGTAAGTCCTTCATTCTCAATCACGGGTTGCCCGATTCGCGGTGTAGTGTAGACCTACCCCCTTGCTCTCGACGATCGTGCGTGCGAGCATCGGCACGGATGTTCCTGCGGGCCAATCACCGCGAGAAAGACGGCAAGCGACACACGTACTGGTCGCTGGTGGAAACCGTGCGGACGCCGGATGGTCCGCGACAGCGGACGGTGTGTCATCTCGGCGAGCTGAATGACTCGGCGCAGGCGCGGTGGCTGAAGACGATCGAGGTCTTCAACGAAGCCGGTGAGCGGCACCAGCTGAAACTGTTTCCGTCGGACGTGGCGCCGCCATCCGACGATGCGGAGGTGGCGCAGGTCCTGGTCCAGCGGGTGCGGTTGGAGCGGACGCGACAACTCGGCCCGTGCTTGCTGGGGCTGACGCTGTGGCGCCAGCTGCAGCTGGACGCCTTCTTCGCCGCGCGCGTGGATCAGGCAGACGCCGATGTGCCGTGGTCGCGCATCGCCGCGATACTCGCGATCAATCGGCTCTGCGCGCCTGGGAGCGAGCTGGCGATCGAGGAGCGCTGGTACCCGACGACCGCGCTCGAGGACTTGCTGCATATCCCCGACGGCAAGGTCAATGACAGCCGGTTGTATCGGGCGCTCGATCAGGTGCTCCCGCACAAGACCGCGCTCGAGCAGCATCTCACCACGCGGTACGGGGCCTTATTTGCGGCGGAGTTCGACGTCCTGCTCTATGACCTCACGAGCAGCTATGTCGAAGGCGCCGCGCCGAACAATCCCCTACTACGGCGCGGGTACAGTCGCGATCACCGCGGCGATTGCCTGCAAGTCGTGCTCGCGCTGATCGTCAACGTCGACGGGTTTCCGCTCAGCTATGAGACGTTTGACGGCGACCGCACCGATGTGACGACCCTGGAGACCATCATGCGCATGGTCGAGCGCAAGTACGGCCAGGCGCGCCGCGTGTGGGTCTTTGACCGGGGCATCGTCAGTGACGCCAATCTGGCCGCGATCCGGCGGCGGGGCGGCCAATATCTCGTGGGGACGCGGCGGACCCAGTTGCGGGCGGTCGAGCAGGCGCTGCTGGACGGCCCGTGGACCCGCGTCCGCGACGAGGTCGAGGCCCAAGTGATTCCCATCCCGGGCGGGAGCGAAACGTATGTGCTGTGTCGGTCGACTGCGCGCCGCGAGAAGGAACGCGCCATTCGCCGGCGCTTCTCGACCCGCCTCGAAGATGCGCTCCAGCGCCTGGAGACACGGGTCGCGACGGGGCGCGTGAAGGACCGGGCCGTGATCGAGCGGGCGCTGGGCCGGTTGCAGGAGCGCTACGCCACCGTCGCCGACCTATACGAGATGGCCGTCCGCGAAGAGGACGGCCGGCTGCGGCTCCACTGGCAGCTGATCGAGACGCGACGCCAGTGGCGCGATGCCCGCGAGGGGGCCTACCTGCTCCGCACGAATCTGGAGAACCGGCACGCCGAGGACCTGTGGACGACGTACATTCAATTGACGGAAGCCGAAGCCGCCTTTCGCGCGCTGAAAAGCGCGCTCGCCATCCGTCCGGTGTTCCATCAGCTCGAGCGGCGCGTCAAGGCGCATGTCCTCATCGCGTTTCTCGGCTACGCTCTCTGGGTCACGTTGAAACACCAGCTGCGCCGCCGCGGCACCGGGCTTTCGCCCAGCCAGGCGCTTGCACAGCTCGCCACATTGCAGAGCGCCGACATCGTCCTGCCCACCACTGATGGCCGCGAGATCCGGCTCCGCCGCGTCGCCCGGCCCACGCCGGAGCAGCAGCGCCTGCTCGACCAGCTGGACATCACCGTCCCCGCCCATCTGGAGTGGAACGCCGAATGTAGTGGAGACTTCGCGGCGTCCTGAGCGGATTCCCCAGGCTTTCTCGACGTCTCGCTGTCTCCGTGACGAACTCGGGCTAGAACCTGCACCGGAGCCGCGAACTCGAGCGGCCTGTCCAGCGCCCACGTGAAGAAGGCCGCCAGTCCGGCTCGACGACGACGACGCCGCGCCTGAGGGATCGAGCCGGCGTGGAAGTGCCGTTCACACAGGCGAATGCGTGGGCGCCGAAGACCTGGTATGGCCTGGCCGACGCCGAGTATTTCTGGCGGCTCGACGACAAGTACCTGTACCTGGAGCGGTACCGCATTCTGGGCGGGATTGGCTACGTCGTGAGCAGGACCTGGCGGGCCGAGTTGATTTACCACGCGGAGTTCACCGGCGGCAACGGCGCGCCGAAGAGCCATACGAACAACATCTGGCGGCTGAACATCAAGCTGAGTCTTCCACGGCGCGGCCAGCGCGTGTCCATCGTGCCGGATTTTG
>JADGOB010000363.1 GCA_017883185.1 Acidobacteriota bacterium | reverse complement strand
AGTGCCCAGATGGCCGAACATCGAACGATCCGGCAATTCGTGCGGGCCCGCCTCGACCCTGGGACGGAGGCTGGGCTCACGCTGACGTTGGCCCTCGTCGGCGTCGTCATCGTCTTCATCGTGTTCGGCGTCGCGATCGCGATGATCCGCTCGAGCTCGGGCGTGGTGAACGTGGACGTGGCGGTCACGCGCTGGGCGGCCGCCCACGCCACCGGCGTCTCCCTGGACGTCTTTGGCTGGCTGACCCTGGCCGGGAGTACCGTCGGGGTGGTTGCGGTCGCCCTGGCGACCACGGTGTTCGCCCTGCGTAGGTGGCGGCGATGGAGCGTGGCTCTCTTCTTCCTCGTCGTGCTCGGCGGCCAGCTGCTTCTCTCGAACGCCGTCAAGTACGCGGTCGAGCGCGTGCGCCCCGACGCGCCGCCGTTTCACGTGCTGTCCGGGCCCTCGTTCCCGAGCGGTCACGCCACGGCGGCCGCGGCCACCTGGGCCGCCGTGGCGCTGGTGCTCTCGCGCGGATCGTCGCCGCGTGTCCGCGCGGTGCTTGCCGGCACCGCTGCCGGGATCGCGGTCGGGGTCGCGTGCTCGCGCGTGTTTCTTGGAGCGCACTGGACGTCGGATGTGATCGGCGGCCTTCTTCTCGGATGGACGTGGTTCGCGCTCTGCGTAGTGGCGTTCGGCGGCCGCGTGCTGCGACTCGGTGCGCCGGTGCAGGAGGCGGCGGCGACATCCGCGCCGACGCCAAAGGACGCGCAACCCTCGGACTCATAGGGACGATCGGCCGCTTCAAGGCAAAGAGCGCGAGTCAGGCGCGACCCTCCGCTTCACGCTGCCTGTTCCCGCAGCCACCACAGATCGTGAGCTTCGGCGGCCGCACCCGCGGATCAGTCGCGTCCTCCCGCCGGCGAGAGCAGGCCGAGGTCGATGGCTCGCGCCACGCCGTCACCGCGGCCCGCGGCGCCGAGCTTCCGGTAGAGCGAGGAGGCGTTGTTCTGGATCGTCTTGCGTGAGACGTAGAGGTGCGCGGCCATCTGCAGCTGGGTCATCGAGGTGGGCAGCAGCCGCAGGACCTCGATCTCCCGGGGCACGGAAGTGAACGTCGTGACCCGCGATGCTCCGCCCGTGCGGCACGGATCCGTCTGTGGTCGGAGCACCTCGAGATGCCGCCGGACCAGCTGCAGGGCGATCCGGCAGAGCTCATCGACTCGCTCTGGAAGCCGATCGCCGCCGAGCAGCAGGCGCTGCGCGAAGCGGGCGAGGCCATGACTCATCGCCTCGCCCGCCTGCCCCACGTCTCCAAGCGGCTGCGGCGCCTGCTCGGCCCTCTGGATGGCATGGTGTTTGACGGCTGAGACGATCGACGCGGGATTCCGAGAGGCACCAACCAGACAACGTGAGGCCGTGTCGGGCGCTCTCGTGAGCCCGTCTGACTGACGTGAGGACGGATGGCGCCGCCGACGTCCAGGCCCGTCGGCAACGACACTCGTTTCGGCGTGACCAAAGAATCAGGTGGCCCACGAACCGGTGCTGGCCCTCCCGCTCGAGGCTGCACTCAGGATGAGCCCCAGCAGATGGGGACGGACCGCAAAGGAAACGCTGGTAACGAGTGAACATATAAGAGAGTATGGTACGCGTCCAGGATGACTTTGCGTGGGAGGAGTGGGCATGTCTATAAGAACGCTCAAGAGGATGCGGCATATGCCGTTGCTGGTCGCACTGGCTCTGGTGGCCCTGATGGCGGTGCCGGCGATGAGCCTGGCGGCGCAGCCGACGGTTAACCTGGGAACAACCGCCTCCTACGCGGTTTTGGCTGGCCAGACGATCACCAATACCGGAGCGACCACGGTCACCGGGGATATCGGACTGTTTCCCGGGACTGCCTTCACCGGGCAGGCGAGCGTGACCATCAACGGGGCCGTGAACATCAACAACGCCGCCGCAAACCAGGCCCAGCTCGACCTGGTGACTGCCTACAACGACGCCGCCGGACGGACGCCCGTCACGCCCATCCCCACTGAGCTTGGCGGGACCACCTTGATCCCAGGCGTCTACGCTTCGGCCGCCGGCACCTTCCTGATCACGGGCACGCTCACGCTCGACGCCCAGGGCGACCCCAATGCCGTCTTCATCTTCCAGATGGGCTCCACGCTCACCACCGCATCAGCGAGCACGGTCAATCTCATCAACGGCGCTCGCTTCTGCCGCGTCTTCTGGCAGGTCGGGAGCTCCGCGACCTTGGGAACGAACTCCCAGTTTGTGGGACACATCTTCGCGCTCACGTCGATCGCCGCGCAGACCGGCGCGACGGTGCAGGGACAGCTGCTGGCGCGCAACGGTGAGGTCACACTCGACACCAACACCATCACCAACGGGCCCTGTGTGACCGTGACGCCCACACCCACCCCGACGCCCACACCCACCCCGACGTCCACACCCACCCCGACGTCCACGCTCGCGCTGAGCGGCCTCAAGAACGGCGTCGTGACGCTGGGCAAGGGCGTGACGGCGAAGGGCAAGGTCACGCCCACCAGCCTCGCCGGCAGCCAGGTCAAGATCACCGTTCAGAAGAAGCGTGGCGGCAAGTGGATGAACGTCAAGAGTGTCATGCGGACGATCCGCACTAACGGCACCTACTCCTGGAAATACACGCCGGCCAAGAGCGGCACCTACCGCATGCGGACCACGATCGCTTCCGCCGCGTCGAAGTGGCACGGGTTCAAGGCAGTATTTCCCAGCTTGACCGGGTGAGCGTCGGGGCGCAGGCCACCGACGAGGCTTTGCGGTCCATGCGCACGACCTT
>JADGOB010000362.1 GCA_017883185.1 Acidobacteriota bacterium | reverse complement strand
GATGACGCGCGAAGCCCTGCCGCCGTACAACGTCGTGTTCGACGTGCCGCAGGACGAGATGGACGACATCTTCAGCGATCTCGACTAGGCGGCACGGCGACGCTAAGAAAAACAGGTTCATGGAAATCACCGTCAGGCTCTATCTGACGTTCCGAACTGGACGATTCCGCACAGAGACCTGCGAGCGCCCGGCAGGCGTGACGGCTGTCGGGGTGGCGCGCAGCCTCGCCATCCGCGAGGCCGACATCGGGATGGTGCTCGTCAACAACCGCCAAGCGGAGCTGGAGCAGGAGCTCCTGCCCGGCGACACGCTTTCCCTGTTCCCGCTTGTCGGAGGAGGCTAGGCGCGCGGGCCTCGGCCCACGCGCGGCGGTACCTCGCATGTACGACATGGACGCATTGCGCGCGCTGCTGGCCGAGCGGGCGGACGGGGACGTGGTGGCCTGGGCCGATCACGCCGAGGTCATGCGTCGCTTCGGACTGGACTGTCCGGAAGCCGAAGGGGCCATCCTCTCAGCCGGGTTCCTGCCTGCCCGGTATCGCCGGAATCGGCAGACCATCTCGATCGAGCTGCAATTGCGGCTGCACAACAGCACGGTGGCGGTGGTGGGTTGCGGCGGCCTTGGCGGCTATGTCATCGAGGAGCTGGCCAGGCTTGGTGTCGGGCACTTAGTCGCCATCGATCACGACGTGTTCGAAGAGCACAACCTCAACAGGCAGTTGCTGTCTTCGCCGGCGGCGATCGGGCAGAGCAAGGCACAGGCCGCGCAACGCAGGGTTGCCGAGATCAATCCAGGGGTTGTTGTGAGGCCCGTCGAGGTGGCCTTCTCACCGCAGACCGCAGCCGCCTTGTTCGGCGGTGTCGACGTCGTCGTCGACGCCGCCGACAATGTGCCGATCCGCCTGCAATTGGCCGAGGCCTGTTCGCAGCTGAAGATCCCGCTCGTGCACGGAGCGATTGCCGGCTGGTACGGGCACGTGTGCACGGTCATGCCCGGCGACGAGACGCTGCGCCATCTTTACGGACGGTGGTCCGAACCCAAGGGCGTCGAAGTCGTGCTTGGCAATCCTTCCTTCACCCCGGCCGTGGTCGCCAGTTTCCAAGTAGCAGAAGTCTGCAAGATCCTGCTTGAACAGGGTTGCCTGCTGCGCCACCAGATCCTGGTGATCAACCTCCTGGACATGGAGATGGACCACATCCGCTTCTGAACGGCATCCCGAAGCTATCCTCCCTCGCCAGAACCGCCTCGAGTACGAATGCCACCCAGGTCCGGCTCCACTCCGCCCCTGGGCGGCACGACCGGCAGCAGGATGTAGGAGGCGCGGTTGCTCCCGGTGTAGACGGTGTTGCTCCCGAGGTGGTACACCGCGAAGTACTGTTCGTTGTCGTGCGGCAGCACGTCGATCCGGATGCGGCTTCCCTTTTGGAAAATCATGCTGGTCGTGCGGATTTCCACTTCAATGGGCACCGCTTCGCCCGGCTTGAGCTTCTGCTCGACGTCGTGACTCTGGTACGGACGGTCAGGCCGAGTCAGCTTCGGGTCGAGCTTGCGATGCGAGACCTTGAGGACACCGTCCGACACTGCCTCGATGGATCCGTCCGGGTTCACCTTCTGCAGGCGCGCGATCACGTCCGCGTCGTCGGTCGTCGAGGCGATCCACATCACCAGGTTGACGTGCCCGGTGATCTCGATATCGTCGGCCATCGGCTCGGAGACGAAGGAGGCGCCGGGCTCGCCGCGGGTGCCGCGCGCGGCCGACGATGGTCCTGCGTCGTAGGTGAGGCCGCGCTCGGTGGCAGGCGCCGTAGTGGCCAGCTTCATGTCGTTGGTCGATTTCGGGACCAGGCCTCCGGAGGGTTCTCCCGTCAGGTAGTACCTGGTGTACTTCGTGCGCTTCAAGGGGAACTCGTTCTCGAAACGCCACCTGCATTCCCTCGGGCTCGAGCGCACGCAGATCCGCACCGGCGGCTCCTTCATCATGCCGGTGTCGACGCCCTTGAGCCAATGGTCGTAGAAGCGGAGCTGCTCGGTCTTGCCTTCCTCCGAGTAGAACTCCGTCAGGCGCCCGCCGATATGCACCCGGAACAGCTTGTCCTTCGACGCGGCGCGCTCGAAGCCCTCGACGTTGCCGCGGAAATGGAAGCTCGTCCAGTTGCCGACGCTGAAGAAGGGCACCGTGATCTGATCGAGCTGGCCGCGCGCCTTCACCTGGTCCCACCACGGGCCGTCAAGGTGATTCACCATGAGGTTGTAGACGTAGTTCTCGTTGTAGGCGGCGGCGTTGTCGATCCTCGTGTGCTCGAGGAGCTGCTTGCCGGTGACGTCGGACCACCAGCGCGTGACGCGTGCCTGCGCGAACAGTCCGCCGGGATACGCCCAGGCCCGGTACTGGTCCGTGAATCCTTCCCACGGGATGAACGCCGCGAGATGCGGCGGCTTCAGGCTGGCGACATTCCACTGGGTGACGGCGTAGTACGACACGCCAGCCAGGCCCACTTTGCCGGTGCTCCAAGGCTGCGCGGCGGCCCACTCGATGGCGTCGTAGTAGTCCCGGGCTTCAGCCGTGCTCCAAACGTCGGCGTTGCCGGGCGAGCGGCCGGTGCCTCGGCTGTCGACGAAGATCAGGATGTAGCCGCGCGGCACCCAATAGTCGGGCTCGGGTCGTTCCTGATGTGAGAACGGACCCGCGTGGGGCACGTACTGCAGTTCCTTCTGATAGACGCTCAAGGACAGCAGCGGCGGGAACTTCTCGCCCGGGGCATCGGGACGGAACACGTCGGCCATCACATACGATCCG
>JADGOB010000140.1 GCA_017883185.1 Acidobacteriota bacterium | reverse complement strand
CGAACTGGGCGCCCGGCGGTTCTACGTGAGCAACCTGCCACTGCGACGCACGCACGAGACGCTGACCGCGATCCTGCAACTCGTCGGGGTGACGACGGGAAGATCGGGGGCTAGGGGCTAGGGACTAGGGACTAGGGATTAGGGATTAGGGATTAGGGATTAGGGACCAGGGATCAGGGAGAACAACCGATGACGACAGGACACCTGTCACGATACGCCGCCGTAGTCTGTGTCTCGCTGGTGCTGCTGTCCGGACGCGTGATGGCCCAGGCGCAACAGCCGCCAGCCACGAGACCCGCGCCCATCCAGCGGCTGCAGTCGGCGATCGAGCGCATCACCACCAGTGTGAGCGCCACGTGGGGCATCTACATCAAGTCGCTCGACACGGGCGAGGAGATTGCCATCAACGCCGACAGGCAGATGGACACGATGAGCGTGATCAAGATCCCGCTCATGGCCGAGGTGTTCCAGCAGATCAAGGATGGGACATTCGCGCTGACCGACAAGTACACGTTGATGAAAGAGGACATCCTCCCGGGAACGGGCGTCATGCGGAGCCTCGATCCGGGCGACACTTTTACCGTCAAGGATCTCCTCACGCTGATGATCATCGTGTCGGACAACACGGCAACGGACGTGCTCTATCGGATGGCCGGCGGCCCGGAAGCGGTCAACAAGCGGATGCAGGCGCTCGGACTGAAGCAGACGGTGGCGCCGGCGCCGGCCCGCGCGTGGTTCGACGCGCTCAACGCGTCGCGTGACCGTGCGCAGTTCCACCGCGACGCCAAACACCCGTACGGGCTCTCGACACCGCACGAGATCGGCCAACTGCTCGAGATGATGGAGAAGGGCACCTTGGTGGACAAGCCCTCGTCCGATCTGATGCTGCAGATGATGCGCGGCCAGCTCTATCGCACACGCATCCCACGATACGTGAGCGGTTTCCGCGTCCCGCACAAGACCGGAGACTTCCTGCCCTACATCGGGAACGACGTCGGCGTCCTCGAAGGCGCCGGCCAGTCCGGGCAGCGGATCATCGTGAGCATTTTCACGGCCAACCACTTCGGCTCGGAAGAACGGCTCGAGGAAGCCATCGGCCGCGTCGCCGAACAGGTGGCCAACTACTTTGCCTATCGTCAGTAGGTGACCCGATTCAGTTCCTCCGCTGCCTCGATCGCGAGATGGGATGTCTCACTACCTCGATTCGGTTCCGTTCTCCGGCATCATCCGCATCCGCGACCTGATGTACGCCGTCGAGCGGCCATTCAGGCTGGACCAGGGCGACGTCAGCTTTGACGCGCCGGACTCGGTGAAGGCCGCGATGGCGAAGGCGATCGCCGACAACCGATCGCATTACCTGCAGACCGCCGGCCTGCCGCGCCTGCAGGAACTGCTCGCGGAGAAGCTTCGCAGGAAGAATGGCATCGCGGTCGGCTCGCCCGACGAAGTCCTCGTCACCAACGGCGGCATCCACGCCCTCTACATCCTGTTCCAGGCGCTGCTCGATCCCGGAGACGAGGTGATCATCCCAGACCCACAGTGGCCGCCCACATCGGGCACCATCCTCTCCGCGCGCGGCACCATCGTCCGCTGCCCGCTGCACGAACAGATGGGATGGCGACTGGATGTCGATGAACTGGCGGAGCAGGTCACGCCGAGGACGCGCGTCATCTACTTGAACTCGCCGCACAACCCAACGGGAGGCGTGGTGACGCGGGAGGACCTGGAGGCAATCGCCGCGCTGGCGGACAAGCACGGCCTGTGGATCGTCTCGGACGAAGCCTACGAGGATGTGGTCTTCGACGTCGAGCACGTCAGCGTGGCATCGATCGCCGGCATCTACTCGCGTACGGTGCCCGTCTACACGTTCAGCAAGTCGTATGCGATGACCGGTCTCCGGCTCGGATACATGGCCATTGCCGATGCCGCACTGCGCGACCGCGTTCGCAAAGTGCTCTTTTTCACGACCAGCAACGTATCGTCGGTGGTGCAATACGGCGGGATCGGCGCGCTCGAGGGATCGCAGGACGTCGTCGAGCAGTACCGCGTGGAACTGCAGGCACGGCGTGACCTGTTCTACGCGGGTGTCGAAACGCTGGGAGGATTCTTCTCCGGGCGCCCGCCCAGTGGAGCATTCTACGCGTTCCTCCGGTTCGACCCGGGCTGGAAAGCGCGCCGCGCCACGCCGTCAGACACGCGGACCGCCCCGGGCCATGTCTCCGCGACGACGCCCAAGAATGGCGAGGTGTCCCCGTCGTGGGAGCTGACCGAGTACCTCATCTCCGCAGGCCGGATCGGGTGCATCCCTGGCGCCGACTTCGGCCCCCTCGGCGAGGGCTATCTGCGCTTCTGTTTTGCCCGCGAGCGCCCAGAACTGGAGGGCGCCATTGAGTCGTTGCGACGGCTCTTCCGATGATCCCTGATCCCAGTTACTTCAGGTGCCGGCCTCCGTCCACGCGGATGATCTCGCCCGTGATGAAGTCGGTCTCGATCAAGGCGACCACGGCCTTCGCGATCTCTGCCCCGCCACCCCACCGCCCGAGCGGCGTCGCCTTCTCCACCGCCTCGAGCTCATCGTCTTCGAGGTCGGGCGGGGCGAGAATCGGTCCGGGCGCCACCGCGTTCACCAGGATCTGGTCGGCCGCCAGTTCAAACGCAAGCGCCTCGGTCAGCCCCATCACCGCCTTCTTCGCGACGTAATACGCCAGGTAACCGCTGTACCGCGGC
Source organism: Acidobacteriota bacterium (assembly GCA_017883185.1). Taxonomy (GTDB): domain Bacteria; phylum Acidobacteriota; class Vicinamibacteria; order Vicinamibacterales; family Fen-181; genus FEN-299. The sequence continues at coordinate 7,330 of JADGOB010000140.1, read as the reverse complement.
CTCTGGCTCACCGCCAGCCAGTCGGAGAAGTTGACGATGCGGCCGCCGCCCGCGGCTCGCATGTGGGGAATCGCCGCACGCGCGCAGAGGAACGCCGACTTGAGGTCCACGTCGAGACTCGCCTGCAGATCGTCACCGCTCATGCTGTCGAGCGGGATCGACCGGTAGATGGACGCCATGTTGACGAGCACGTCCAGGCGGCCCAGCTCGGCGACGGTCGCCGCCACGAGCGCCTCGCACTCGTCGGCACGGGAGACGTTTGCCTGCCAGATCATCGCCCTGCGCCCCGCGCCGCGCACGGCCTCGGCCGTCGTTTCGGCTTCTGCCCGCGACTGGTGGTAGCTGAGCGCCATATCCGCCCCTCGCTGCGCCAGCGCGACCGCCACGGTCGAGCCGATTCGCTTCCCTCCGGTCAACAGGACAACGCGGTCTTTGAGATCCATGACGCTCTCCCGCCAGCTACCCTTCGTCTTTCAAGTCCAGCCCAAACCGTTCCGCCATCCGGTAGAGCGTGCGGCGGTCGATGCCCATGACCTCTGCCGCCTTCGTGCGGTTTCCTCCAACGCTTTCCAGCACGTGCAGCAGGTAGCGACGCTCGATCTCTTCGAGCGGTGGCAGGCCGATGAAGAGGCGATCGCCCAGCCCGGGCGGCGTGCCGTGAAACGCCGGCGGGAGGTCGCTCACATCGATGACGCCGCCGCGGCTGAACAGCACCACGCGCTCCACGGTGTTTTCGAGCTCGCGGACGTTACCCGGCCAGGCGTAGGCCGTCAGCGCATCCAGGGCCGCCGGCGACACTTCCACCTGCCAACCCGCGCGGCTGCACGCGTTCAGCAGGAACTGGCCCACCAGCAACGGGATGTCCGCCCGGCGGTCGCGCAGCGGTGGCACGTGGATGACGATGACGCTGAGGCGGTAGAACAGATCCTGCCTGAACCGCTGCTCGGCCACCTCCTTCTCGAGCTCGACGTTGGTCGCCGCCACGACGCGCACGTCCACCCTGGTCGGCCGGCTGGCGCCCACCGGGCGGAACTCGCCCTCCTCGAGCACGCGCAGCAGCTTCACCTGCAGGGCGGGCGATGTTGCACTAATCTCGTCGAGGAAGACCGTGCCGCCGTTGGCCTGCTCGAAGAGCCCCTTGGTGTCGCTCACCGCGCCGGTGAACGAGCCGCGCACGTGGCCAAAGAGCTCCGACTCGAGCAGGCTCTCGGTGATCGCGCCGCAGTTGACCGGCACGAAGGGGCGGTTGGCTCGCCGGCCATGGGCGTGGACGGCCTTCGCCACCAGCTCCTTGCCAGTGCCGCTCTCTCCGACGATCAGCACCGGGACGGCGGCGTCGGCCGCGTGGGCGATCTGCTTGTAGACGGCGAGCATCGGCGCGGTGCGTCCGAGCAACCCCGGAGGACGGATGTCCCGCGACGGCGCCGGGTGCCCCGCTGGCGCGCCCGTCTGCGCCAACGCGCGCTCGACCGTCGCCTTCACCTCATTGATGTTGAACGGCTTGCTGATGTAGTCGAAGGCGCCGGCGCGGACGGCGTCGATCGCGGTTTCGAGCGTGCCAAACCCGCTGATCAGCAGCACGTGCCCCTGCGGGCTCGACTCGCGGAACGCCCGAAGGATGTCGAGGCCCGACTGCTCGGCGTTCAGGTTGATGTCGGAGATCACCAGGTCGAACGCGTGGTCGCGCACCAGGGCCAGCGCGGACCGCGGTTCGTAGGCCGACTCGATTTCCCTGTCGGGTTGTTCGAGCAGGTCGGCCATGAACCGGCACGTCTCGCGGTCGTCGTCGACGATCAGGATTTTCGGCATCTCGGGTTCTGCGTACCCACGACATTCAACCACAAAGAAGACAAAGACCACGGAGAGAGAGAGACAAACCGGCGCAACGCGCCTTCGGCTCGCCCCCGGTCGAAGCCCCGCGCGGTTCGGGCATTTTCTCCGTGTGCCTCCGTGAACTCCGTGGTGGCCTCCGCTCTGCGTTCGTCACGTCGTCGGGTGCGCGTCGGGCTGATGCGCGGGCGCGGCCGGCAATTCGATCGTGAAGATCGACCCGACGCCCACTTCGCTCTTCGCGGTGATCGTCCCACCGTGGCCGGCCACCACGTCGCGCGTGATGCTGAGGCCGAGGCCCGTGCCGCGTCCCGCCTCCTTGGTGGTCACCCATGGCTCGAAGATCTGCGGCAGCAGGTCGGGCGCGATGCCCGTCCCGGTGTCTGCCACCTGGATGCGCACGTTCCCATCCGGTGTTGGCGCCACGGTGATCGACGTCACGCCGCCCGACGGCATCGCGTCGAGGCTGTTGGTGACGAGGTTCAGCAGCGCCAGCTCGAGCTGCACCCTGTCGGCCATCACCAGCGGGACATCGGCCGCGGTCAGGTCGAGTGTCACGCCCTGCGCGTCGAGCTTGGGCCGCGCCATGTCCGACACGCGCTTCACCAGGTCCGCCAGGTCCGACTCCTCCTTCGGGACCGGCCGCCTCGCATGATCGAGCATGGTCCGCACGATCGACGTGACCTTCGCGATCTGCTCCTGCACGATTGCGAGGCGTCGCGTCACGCGCGAGTTGACGCCCTCTTCCTCGCGGATCAGCTGCACGTAGCCGGAGATCAGGTTCAGCGGCGTGCCCACCTGGTGCGCCACGCTGGCCGCCATGTGGCCGACGGCCGCCATCTGGTCGGCGCGCGCCAGCGCCTCGCGCAAGGCGAACACGCGCTCGTAGCTCTCCACCAGTTCCACGTTCGTCGCGCGCAGCTCGCTGGTCGCCTCGCGCACCCGTTCCTGCAGCGCGACGTTGAACCCTTCCATCTCGGCCAGCATCTCGTTCAGGCCCAGCGCCACCGCGCCGATCTCGTCGTTGCGAAAGACGGGCGCACGGGCCCCCAAGTCGCTCGCCCTGACGCGCTGCATCGTCTTGCGGATGCCGGAAATCGGCTTGTGCACCATCCGGCGCATCAAAAGGTCGAGCACGAGCGTCATCAGGATGACGGCCGCGGGCACGAACCAGAGGACAATAGTGCGGCCCTGGCGGCGAAGCTCCTGGACCGACGCCAGCGAATAGGTGACGACAACCGCGCCCCAGACCCGGCCGTCGCGCTTGGTGGGCACGCCAATCAGGTGGATCTGCTTGACCGGCTCGGACGTCACGATCTCGTCGCGTGTCATGGCCTGGCGCGCCAGCGCCAGCCAGTCGCGCCCCTCGGCCGAGGAGGTGCTGGCGACGACCGTCGGCTCGTTGTTCTCGACCGTCACCACGAGGATGGCGCGGATCGACGGGAAGGCGTAGGTGAACTCCCGGAGGCTGTCGGCCAGGTCCTCGCGCTTCGACGGCTCCTCTCCCACCTCGATGTCGTCGGCAACCGCCTGGCCCGTCGATCGCGCAATCTCCACCAGGTCGGCGGTGATGCTCGCCTCGAACACCCGGAGCTCCCAGTAGCCCGCCGCGCCGACCACCACGGTGAGGATCAGGGCGACGAGCAGGGGCAGCCGAATCCGAAGGGATACGAGCAAGTCCGCCACGCTGGGGCGCAATTGCGGGTCTCCGCCGGCCTGGCCATTCGTGGGAGGAGTCATGTAAGTCGCTGCGCGAGAGTAATTTACTTCATTGTAAGCAACCGTGGCCAGCCTGGCACGCGCTTTGTGAATGCAAGGGGTACCGCGCCTATTTTTGGTGGCGGCATCAAAGGTTACTCAAACATCACTGGAGGCTTTCCAATGCGTCGTCTATTCACTGTTCTGACCGTTGCGTTCGCTGTTGTGTCGTTCAGCTCGATGGTGTCTGCCCAGGCCGCGACCCAGACCCAGAAGCCCAAGGTTGCTGCCGTGAAGGTGGCCACCCCGGCCGCTCTGTCCGCGAGCGGCAAGGTGGCGACGTTCGTCGAGGCGACCCAGATCCTGACCGTGACCACCAAGGACGGCGACAAGGAGTTCACGCTGGCTACTGATGCCAAGATCATGGTGGGCGCGAAGGCGGCGGTGGCCGGCGACCTGGTGGCTGGCAAGAACGTCAAGGTGACCTACGCGATGGTGGACGGCAAGCACGTGGCGTCGAAGGTCACGATCGCGGCCGAGAAGAAGTAGGTCTGCGGTTCCTGCGGTTCAACGGTCCTCGGACCAGCTTCCCGTGATGGACGCGCCGGTCTCCTGGGTAGGAGACCGGCGCGTCGGACCGCCGGGTTGTCTGGGTTTCGAGGGCCGTTTTGCTTGTACGTCGGAACGCCGCCATTTGTGCTAGATTCCCGAAATGGCCATTCGCACCGAACTCACGCTTCGTCTGCAGAACAACCCGGGCACGTTGGCCCGGGTGTGCCAGTTGGTCGCCGAAGAGCACATCAACATCATCGCGATCAACCTGGCCGGCCCGCTCGTCGTGCGGATGGTCGTGGACAACCCCACGCACGCGGCCGGCGTACTCCGGGAGCACAACTATCAGGTCGAGGAACGCGACGTGATCTACACGACCGCTCCGAACGACTCGGGCGCACTGCTGCGCGTCGCCCGCCTGATCGCCGAAGCCGGGATCAACATGGAGTATCTGTACGCGACGGCGATTGAAGGGCAGCCGATGGCAAGCCTGGTCGTGGGAGTGCCGGACGCGGAACGTGCGGCGGCCGCGGCGGGACTGTAGACGGATCTCGCCTCTCGGACTTTCGACTCTCGCGCGAAAGGACAGGTCCCGAAAAGACCGAAGGGCCGAGCGTCGGTTCCCCTGTCCCGACGTCGACCCCTCACCTACGATGCGATGGCGCTCCATTCAGCACCCGAGCGCCGAGAGCCGTCCTACACCAATACCTTGATCACCACGCGGCGATTCTTCGCGCGGCCGTCCCTGGTCTTGTTCGGCGCGATCGGCTTATCGGGGCCGTAGCTGATCACGTTGATCCGGTGGAGCGGAATCTGGTGCTCCATGTAGAGGTAGCGCTTGACCGACTCCGCCCGTTCGAGGCCGAGCTTCTCGTTGTAGGCCTTGTCGCCGACGTTGTCAGTGTAGCCTTCCACCTCGATGTAGGCGCCGTTCGGATTCGACTTGAGCTGCTTCACCACCTCATCGAGCCGCGCCTTCGCCTCGTCCGGCAGCTTCGCCTGGCCGAACTTGAAGTTCCCCTGGTCTTCGCTCAGCGTCACTTCGTAGATGATCCGCTTGGTCGCCTTGTCCACCGCGTCAGCCTTGCTGCCCGCTGTGTCGGCCGCCGAGCGCGCGTTGGTTGCCACGTCGTTCGCGGCCGTAGCGTGCTGATCGACCTGGACGATCTTCTGGTTGGCCTCGTTGATCGCCGCCTCGTTCTTACGGGTCCGCTCCTGCGTTTCCTCGACCGACTTGGAAACGGATTCCACCTTGTCGTTGACCGCGCCCACTCGGTTGCGAACGAATCCCTTGGTCGCGCACGCGGTCGTGCTGCCGGCCGCCAGTGCCGCCACGGATAATGCCAGAACGAACTTCCTCATGATCTGCCTCCCTTGAAACTAGCGACTTGCGCTCTCGAGACTTCCGGTTCTTGGTTGACCCGCGATGTAGCCGCTGCGCGCCCTCACGACCAGCTGACGTCCGCGTGTGCGCACCTCGAGCGGGTGCCACCCGGGCGGGCTGGCTGGTTCGAAGGCGAGCAGGTACTGATGGCGAAGCTCATCGACAATCTGACGCGCGGCCTGGCTCGTCTCCGTGGGCGCGCTCGTGACGAACAACTCCCCCCCGGTCCAGCGCGCCAGGTCGGCCAGGTCACCGACCGGGACGGGACGCTCGCTGTTCACCGCCGTCGCCGCCCCCACGTGATCGAGCGGTGAAACGACGGCCAGGATATAGACGGGGACATCGATCGAGCTCGCGATCCCCGAGACGTCGGAAGCCGAGAGCCGGCTGTTGTTGTCGATGCCGTCGGTCAGCACGATCACGGCGCGGTGCGCGTTCGGACGAGTGGCCAGTTCCTTCGCGGTGGCCGCGATGGCGTCGTGCAGCGAAGTCATCCCGAATGGGGCGAGTCCAAACAGCGACCGTTCGAGCGACGCGTCGTCCTTGTAGGTCGCGAACGGCTGCAGGAGACTCAGCCCGGTGTCGAACGAGAAGACCGACAGTTCATCACGGCCGACCTGCAGCCACGCCAGGACGTGCCGCGCCGCGCGCCGCGCGGCTTCGATCTTCGCGGCCACCTCCATGCTCCCGCTCACGTCGAACAACAGGGCGACGCTCACGGCCGCCTGCTCCGCCCTGAAGCCGGTGATCGGCCGACGCTCGCCCTGGTCGAGCAGTTCAAAATCGGCACGGGTGAGGTCGGTCACAACCCTCCCCTTCTGATCGCGGACCACCGCGCTGACGGTGACCAAGTCCACCCCGCTGCGGAAGGTGGCGCCCGTTGGCGCTGCCACGCTCGGGGTCTGCCCCGCCGCCGTCTGGCTGCCAAGCAACGTAAGCACGATTGAGAACGTCGGGAAACATCGCATCCGTCGACTTACTATAGCAAACGCCTCGCCATGATATCAACCTATTGATTAATAAGATCTTATCGTATTGCCTCTTGGTAGAGGCACGAGCTCTGTCCTTGGTGTCGCGTAATAATTACACGGTTGAGCTGTAAGAGCCAGTTCGAGGGTGTAAAGAGTGCTCGATTGGGGCTTCTGCACCGTGCACGGTTGATCGGCCAGTTCATCGTCGGCAAAAGCCCTTGACACATTTCTGCCAGAGGCTGGCACAACCCTTGTGAGTACATCAGCTTAGGAAGCCAAAACCGCCGGAAAGTCGCCCCAGGGGAAGCACAAAGATGCTGTCTCGGTGGATATTCAACCAATCGAGGGAATCCCGATTCGGCAACGGGGTGGTGCTGGCGTTCCTCCTCGTCCAAGCGCTGGACGGGGTGCTGACCTACATCGGGCTGGCGTCGATCGGACGGGCCGCCGAGGGGAATCCTCTGTTGGGCGGCCTGATGGCGATGTTCGGCCTGGTGCCGGCGCTTGCTAGCGCGAAGCTCGTCGCCGGTTCGCTGGGAATCGTCCTCCACCTCTTCGGCACGCACCGGCTCATCGCGGTCCTCACCGCGATCTACGTCGGGGCCGCGATCGTCCCCTGGGCGGTCATCATCGCGATGCTGTCGTAGATGCCCGGCGAACTCACGCCGCAGGGACCGTCTCTGTTGACTGGCCTGATGTCACCGACCCTTCTGCGTCAGTTCCGACTCGTCATCGTCAGCTCCGACCCTTCTGCGTCAGTTCCGACTCGTCATCGTCCCGCCTTCGTCGCTCCGCGCCCTTCGACCTTGCTCAGGGCGTGGTGAGCCTGTCGAACCACGACTTCGGCGTGGCAGGCAGCACCGACCCGTCATCGTCAGTTCCGACTGCCCTACAC
>JADGOB010000139.1 GCA_017883185.1 Acidobacteriota bacterium | reverse complement strand
TTTCACGCCGGGACGCGGCGATTCGGGACTTCTACGACGTCGATCACGCCGTGCACCGTCGGAGCTATCGCGTCGGGGATCCGGCGTTCCTGACGCTCGTTCGGCGGAAGCTCGAGTTGCCGGGGAACTCCGCCGTAGACCTCTCCAAGGCCCGATTCGCGGACCTGAGGTCCCAACTCGACACGGCCCTCAAGCCGGTGCTCCGCCCGGAGGATTTCGCGAGCTTCGATCTGGACCGGGCCTTCGCAACCGTAGCCGAGGTGGCGGCCGCGCTCGACCGAACTCCATGATCACCGACATCAACAGCGAAGACCGGCTGGTCCAGCAGACCTTCGCCGCGCATCTGGAGAAGGTGCTCGGCTGGGAGAGCGTCTACGCCTACAAGTCCGAGACCTTCGGGCCGAACGGCACGCTGGGCCGTATGTCCGAGCGGGATGTCGTGCTGGTGCGCGATCTGCGCGCGGCGCTGGAGAGGCTGAACCCTGACCTGCCGGCTTCGGCGCGCGAGCAGGCGATCGAGAAGCTGACGCGCATCGACTTCGCGCGATCGCTGGTGCAGCACAACCGCGAGTTCTACGGCTTCATCCGCACTGGCGTGCCCGTGGAGTGGCGCGCCGGGGTCGGCGAGACTCGGTACGCGCGGGCGCAGGTGATCGACTTCCGAAACGGCCTTTGTCCAAATGGAAAGGCCAACAACCGCTTCCTCGCCGTGCGTGAGCTGAAGCTCCAGGGCGTGCGCGTTCCGCACTACAACCGCCGCGCCGATCTGATTTGCTTCGTGAACGGCCTGCCGCTGGTCTTCATCGAGTTGAAGGCCGTGTATCGGAACATCCGCGCGGGCTTCGATGGCAACCTGACCGACTACCTGAACGAGCACAGCATCGCCCATGCCTTTCACCACAACGCATTCCTCGTAGTGAGCAACGGCGACCAGGCCCGCTACGGCTCGATCACCAGCAAGTGGGAGCACTTCGTCGAGTGGAAGCGCAAAGCGGAGCAGGACAAGGGCCGCGTCGATGCCGAGTCGCTTCTGGACGGCATGCTGGCCAGGGAGCGGCTGCTCGACCTGGTCGAGAACTTCATCCTGCTCGACGACAGCCGGGCCGGGGGCACGCGCAAGATCGTGGCCCGCAATCATCAGGTGCTCGGCGTGAACAATGCGGTCGCCTCCGTCCTGCGGCAGGAGCGGCTGAAACGGCTGTTCCCGCCCCACGAACGGATCGTTGAATACCGCGTACCGAAGCCGGAGCTGCTGAAAGTCGCCGAGACGCCGCCGGCGTACTCAGCCTACGCCACGCAGGCAGCGGCAGAATGGACGGACGGCGATGATCTGCCGCTGCTGAAGAGAGCGCACCCTGACCTTGGGCGGTTGGGCGTGTTCTGGCACACCCAGGGCAGCGGCAAGTCCTACTCGATGGCGTTCTTCGCCGAGAAGGTGCGGCGGGTCGTGCCCGGCAACTTCACCTTTCTGGTGATGACCGACCGGGAGGACCTGGACGACCAGATCTGGCGGACGTTCATCGGCTGCGGGGTCGCCGACGAGAAGACGCCGCGCGCCAGGTCCGGCAAGGAGCTTCAGGAGATTCTGCGCGACAATCACCGCTTCGTCTTCAGCCTGATCCACAAGTTCAATCAATCGGTCGCCGAGCCCTACAGCGAGCGTGACGACATCATCGTCATCTCGGACGAGGCGCACCGGACACAGGCCGGGAGATTCGCGCGCAACATGCGCCTCGCCCTGCCCAACGCATCCTTCATCGGCTTCACCGGGACGCCGCTCTTCAAGCACGACGAGTTGACCAGGCGCATCTTCGGGTCCTACGTCTCGCGCTACGACTTCAAGCGTTCCGAGGAAGACCAGTCCACGGTGAAGCTGGTCTACGAGAGCCGAGGAGAGAAGCTGGGCATCGCCCGGCTCGATCTGAATGACCGGATCGCCGAGGCGGTCGAGAAGGCCGACCTGGACCCGGACCAGACCGCGCTGCTGGAGATGCTCCTCGGCAAGGACTACGAGGTGATTACCGCCGACGATCGCCTCGACAAGCTGGCCGCCGACTTCGTCGAGCATTGCTCCACCCGCTGGCAGAGCGGGAAGTCAATGCTGGTGTGCATCGACAAGGTGACCTGCGCCCGGATGTTCCAGCGCATCGAGCCACGCTGGAACGCCAAGCTCTCCCAGTTGAAGACGATCATCCCGACGAAGGAAGCGGAGCTGGCCGCTTCGGGCGACCCCGACGCGCGGGAACGCCTGATCAAACAACTCGATGAGCTACGCGGGCGCGCGCAGTGGATGGAGAGCACCCTCATCGAGATCATCATCAGCGAGGCACAGAACGAGGTTCGCGACTTTCAGAAGTGGGGCTTCGACATCATTCCGCACCGCGTCGTGATGAAGACCGGCTTCCAGACGCCCGACGGCAAGCGGGTGAGAGTCGATGATGCCTTCAAGGACCCGCAGCATCCCTTCCGCATCGCCATCGTCTGCGCGATGTGGCTGACGGGCTTCGACGTGGAGTGTCTGGCGACGCTCTACATCGACAAGCCGATGAGAGCCCACAACCTGATGCAGGCCATCGCCCGCGCCAACCGCGTCTACCCGGGCAAGGACTGCGGCGTGATCGTCGACTACAACGGGATGCTGAAGAGCCTGCGCGAGGCGCTGGCGCAATACGCGCTCGGGGACGAGGATGACGGCGGCGAGGGTGGCGGCGGCATCGTGGCGCCAATCGAGGAGCTGGTGGCGGCCCTGCTGCAGTCCATCGAGGCGGCCGAAACGCACCTCCGGGGTCTCGGGTTCGATCCGGACCGGCTGCTCGGCGCGACCGGGTTTGCGCGGATCGAAGCGCTGAGAGACGGTGTGGACGCGCTCTACACTTCGGACGAGGCCAAACGCCGATTCGAGATCATTGCGCGTCAGGTGTTCATCCGCCTCAAGGCGCTGCTGATGGAGCCGAGCGCCCTCGCCTACGCGGAGCGCCACGATAACATCGAGGCCATCTACAAGAAGCTCCAGGAGAAGCGCGACACGGCGGACGTGACGGAGGTGCTCAAGGAGCTGCAGAGAATCGTCAACGAGGCGATCCGCGCGGCGGCGTCCGGGGACGACCACGCGGAGGGGCTCACGGTGGATTTGAGCCTGATCGACTTCGCGAAGCTGCGAGATGAGTTCGCCAGTAAGGTCAAGCGGAAGCACGCCGCCCTGCAGGACATCCGCGAAGTCGTCGAGAAGAAGCTGGCGCAGATGCTCGCCCGGAACCCGATGCGGATGGACTACTACAAGAGGTACCAGGAGATCGTCGCGGACTACAACCGCGAGAAGGACCGGGTGACGGTCGAGGCGACTTTCGCGCAGCTGGTCGAACTTGCATCCACCCTCGATGCCGAACAGCGGCGTGCTGCCGATGAAGGCCTCAGCGATGCCGAGCTTGCGCTGTTCGATCTTCTGTTCATGGACAGCATTGGCAAGGCCGACCGGGAGCGGCTGAAGCAGGCGAGCAAGGGCCTGCTTGCGTCGCTACGAGACTTGCTCCGGCCCATGCACGACTGGACGCAGAACACGACCACCCAAGCCGAAGTGAAGGTGTTCATTCTCGACAGTCTCTGGCGGGCGTTGCCAAGGCCGCCCTTCACGGACGAAGAGACCGAGGCAGTCGCCGGTCGCGTGTACGACTTCGTCTGGCAGCAGAGCGCGAGCGGGCACGACTTGGCGGCGGCGTAACCTGGGGCTTTTGCCCCCGCCTCACAGGATGACCTGCTGAGCGATTTTCGGGCCAGCTGAAACGTGAGAGGATGGCCCCGAACCCCAAATGGGAGGGGGCTGGCAGAGGTGTGCAGGTCCTGCATCGTCCGCCGGTAGGGGGCGGCATCCGGTTTGCTCGGCCCGATCAGAAGCAGGTCCGCGATCAGCCTCGTCTCAACTTGGGCGGCGCGGTCTCGGTGCTGCGCGACGGCCAACGGCACGGCCGTCACCGTCACGGGCGGGCCCGGTTACGAGAGCGGGTCGATCGGCTCCAGGAACGGGAACCGGTGGAAGTCGGCATCTCTCGTGTAGACTCGCCGGACACCGTGCTCGCGCATGAGGACCGCCGTGTGCGCGTCGTGGACGAGGTTTCCGGCCAGGGCCGGAATCTCATGGAACACCTGCGCGGCGACATCGGCATGCCGATCCGTCGGCGCCAGCACGGCGAGGCCCGGGGATGCCAGGAGCACGGAGACGAACTGCCAGGCCTGGCGACCGCTCCAAGGGTATCGCATCACCCGCGGGTGGGTCGTGGCGCGGAGGAACTCGTAGACGATGCCCCACGTGAGGTACCAGGCAGCCGGTTGACGGCGCCACGCTTCGAGGCCGCTGCGACAGCGCGCGTGGTGGGGCGAGTCCGCGTCCGCCGCGTAGACCAGCACGTTGGTATCGACGACGAACATCAGCGGCCCTCCATGGCCTGGTAGAGGGCATCCCGATCCGCGATATCCACCAGCGTGCCCCCGCCCCGCATCCTCGGCAGGGCGGCCAGCTTCGCCCGCGGCGATTTCGACTGGAACGGCAGGCGGAGCGCGGCTTCGACCAGCTCAGACATCGTGCGTCGCTGTCGCGCCGATTCCTGCTTCAGCCGGCTCATGACCGTGTCATCGATGTTGAGCGTGGTCTTCATATGGAAAACCATGCCCATGATATGGCACGATGTCAACCGCGGCGGCGTGCCGGACGCCCGTTATGGCGTGCGAACGACGAGCGTGACCGTGTTGCTCGCGGCGGACTTGGTGAGCACGCTCAACTGGTACTCGCCGGGGGCCACCAGCATGACCATCTGCACGCAGGGTCCGCTGGCGAACGGGCTGCACACGGCCAGGTCGTTCGGCAGCACGAACGTGATCGTCCTGCCATCGGACGAGTGCAGGCCGCGTTCGCGGACGGACTGCCGTAGAATGGGCCGGATCATATGCCACTCAGTCGCCGCGCGTTCCTGCTCTCGACGGCCAGCCTGGCCGTCTCTTCGGTCCCCGGGGTGTGGGCGTGGCCGGCCGCCACGCCTGACCTCGTTCGCGTCAACGCCGCGCGGTTGCGTCAGCACATCGAGAAGCTCAGCGAGTTCGGCCGGCCACCCGGCGGCACGTTCGCCGACGGCGTGACCCGGGTCGGCTACTCGGACGCCGACCTGGCCGGGCGCGGCTACGTCGTGCGACTCATGAAGGCCGCCGGGCTCGAACCGCGCTTCGACGCGGCGGCGAACATCATCGGGCGGCGGGCGGGGCGCGACGCGGCATCGAAGCCCATCGTCTTCGGGTCGCACGTGGACTCGGTTCCTTCCGGCGGCAACTTCGACGGGCCGCTCGGGACGCTGGCGGCCATCGAGGTCGCCCATACGTTGTCAGAGCACGGCATCGTCACCGCGCACCCGCTCGAAGTCGTGGCCTGGACGAACGAGGAGGGCGTGGCCTACGGCAACGGGCTCTGCGGCAGCCGCGCAGCCGCGGACGAGTTGGTGGCCGGCGAGCTGGACCAGGTCTGGAACGGCGTGCGCAAGGCTGACGCCATCCGGAAGCTTGGTGGCGACCCGGATCACATCACCGATGCCCGCCGCGCGCCGGGCTCGATTCATGCGTACCTGGAATTGCACGTTGAGCAGGGCGGCGTGCTGGATCGCGCGGGCATCCCGATCGGCATCGTCGAGGGGATCGTGGCCATCGATCGGTACGAGTGCGTCGTGCGCGGGACTGCCAACCATGCGGGCACGACGCCGATGCCGGATCGCCGGGACGCGCTGCTGGCCGCGTCGCGGCTGGTGCAGGCTGTCAACGAGATCGTCACGGGCGAACCTGGCCGGCAGGTCGGAACCGTGGGTCGCCTCGAGGTCACGCCGAATGCGCCGAACGTCGTTCCGGGCCTCGTGCGCCTCACGGTGGAACTCCGGGACCTGTCGGCGGAGAAAATCGCGCGGCTGGCCGGCCTGGTGCGTGCCCGCGCCGGCCAGATCGCGGCCGCCACGCGGACGACAATCGAGCTGACTCCGAGCAGCCATCACGAGGCGGCGCTTGCGGCCCCCGCAGTGCGGGAGGCAGTTGCGAAAAGCGCCGACGATCTCGGCATCGCCTACGCTTCGCTGCCGAGCGGCGCGGGTCACGACGCTCAGATGCTGGCCCGCATCGGGCCCATGGGCATGATCTTCGTCCCGAGCATCGGCGGGGTCAGCCATTCGCCGCGCGAGCGAACGTCCTGGGAGGATTGCACCCGCGGCGCCGACGTCCTGCTCGGGAGCATCCTGGGCATCGACCAGGATGAGCATGTCGGCCGCGTCCCCGGTGTCATGACGACTTTCGAATCCCGACCTGGCCGGGCCGACGCGATCTCCCGGCCCGGGGAGCCGGTCCGCGTCTGAGAAGGCCATTCCGTCAACCTCGCGAGGCCGGACCCTTCACTGAGGCCGATCGGCGCGACGCTCATCGCACCCTGCCCGCGAACGGCGTCGCCGCGTCACGCGTCACATCGAACCACACATCGAACCGGGTCCCGCGCCGGATGATTCTGCGACTGCAATACGCGGGACTTCGCCGGCCGTTCCGCCATCATCGGGGGATTCCTCCATGCGCTCGTACGCTCTCAACATCCTGGCGTGCACGTAGGTGAACGCCTATGGGGTGCCGCCGCGCCCCGGGCCGCTTCGAAGCGGGCGATCGCGTCCGACTGCCGAAGCACGTAGCCAATCTCGTCCACGCCGGCGAGGAGGCAGGCGCGGGAGAAGGGGTCGATCGTGAAGGCCGACGTCTCGCCGCCAGGGAGCGTCACCACCTGCTTCTCGAGATCGACGGCGACGGTCGCGCCCGGCTCGGCCTCGACGCGTGAGAGCAGGCCCGCGTGAATCGAAGGCGGCAGTTGAATGGGCAGCAGGCCGTTCTTGAGCGCGTTCTGCCGAAAGATGTCGGCGAACGACGCCGCGATGACGGCGCGGGCGTGCGCTTCTGTCCCGCCCCGCCGCTCACCGCGGCGGATGTCGCCGATGTGCTCGCGACCGTCGAGCCGCGGGTCAGGCGTCTGCTCGAGCGACGGGGGCTGGGAGACGGCGACGAGGGGGCGAGCGCGCCTGATCGCGCTGATCGAGCAGGCATCAGTGATTCAGCGGATCCTACGCCATCTGGGCTTGCCCACCGAAGTCCCCGCCTCTCGACGTTGCTCGGGGCGCCCTGAGCCGTGTCGAAGGGCGCCGCTCTTCGAGGCCGGGTCTTTCGAACGAGGACAGGGGCGTCGCGGCCTTCGACCCGTGCGCCTGACCGTCGCGCCTGGTGCCGGCTGGCCGGAGGTACGCCCATCCCTCGTTTTAGCGATGGCCGGACGAGCGGAACGATCCTCAGGCGGCGCCTTGTCCCTTGACACGTCGGCCGCCGCGGCCATAATCAGCCCTGTGCCCGGGCGGCGCGCCACCTCCGGGGGGCGCCGGCGGTGTCTGATACCGGGCCTTTCGTTAACCCCGCGAGCGGAGACCCCGTTTATCCGGACTATCGTCCAGGCTCTTCAGTGGAGGAGGTCAACCGGCTGCTCCGCCAGCATGCCGAGATGCGGCGAATGGTCAAGCGCTTCGGCAAGCAGGACCCACGCCGCATGTTTCGTTCGCTGGGATTTTGGCGAGGCTTCGCCGGGCGCTGGCGAGACCTGCGCTTGTCCTTGCCCCAACCCACCAGCGAGGTGCCCCCGCAAGACCTGACAGTACCCCAGCCTGTGGGTACCATCGTTTGCCGTGGCAAAGGAAATTCCTATCGTTTATACTTCCGCAGTTCAGTTGGAAGAGAGGTGACTACGATGCCCACTACCCGGCGCACACTGGCATGGCTCCTGATCCTGGCCTGGATAGTCCCAGGGGTGGCCTTCGCCGAACGAAAAGCGAGGCTCATGGGCAAGGTCGTCGACCCGAAGGGCGACCCGATTTCAGGGGTGGTCGTAACCACCACCTCGCCGCAGATCCCGAGCTTCAGGGAAGCCCGAACAACCGACAAGAAGGGCGGCTTCACGGTAGACTTCAGCGAAGTCAACGTAACGTACCATTATCGATTCGAAAAGGCCGGATATCAGACCCTCGACGCCCAGCAGGAGTGGCACCTGGAGGGCACCCAGCGCAGCCAGTGGACGATGACCCCAGGAGAGGCGTCGGCGGTGGGCGGCGTGCCCCCGGCCTCGACGTCGGAGCCTGCGATTCTCGCCTTCAACGGTGGCATCACCGCTCTCAAAGCCAAGGACTACGCAACTGCCGAGGCAAAATTCAAGGAGGCGGTGGGGTACGACTCCAAACTGGTCCAGGCGTGGGTGGCGCTGAGCACGGTCCAGATGGAAACGGGGCATAACCAGGAGGCGGCGGAGGCCGCGGAGAAGGCCATGGCCCTCGGCTCCAGGGACGAGGCGGTCCTGACGTTGCGGTGGCAAGCCTACCGCAACCTCAAGAATGAGGCCAAGGCGGCAGAGGCGCTGAAGGACCTGGAAGGAGTCGGTCGCCGGACCGAGGAAGCGAAGAAGCTCCACAACGAGGGTGTCGCCCTCGTAAAGGCCGGAGACAATACGGGCGCCTTCGCGAAATTCCAGGAAGCTCTCAACGTCGACCCGAACCTCCAGGCATCGCTGATCGGGCTCGCCACGGCCGGTTTGAAGATCGGCCGCAACGCGGAGGCGGCAACTGCCGCGGAGGCTATCCTGAAGGCGAATCCCAAGAACGAGCAAGCGATACGGCTTCGGTACAACGCCTGCTTGCTCCTGGAGGACAAGGACAGGCTCTTCGACTCGCTGGTGGGTCTCTCTGCCGTGGAACCCGCCATTGCAGGCAACGGACTCCTGAAGCTGGCCTTCGAAGCCTGGGATGCCAACGACAAGGTTCGGGCCAAGGAAAGATTCACCAAAGTTCTCGAGGTCAATCCGAACCAACCGCTGGCCCACTACTACCTGGCCTTGGTCTATGTGAACGAGGGTGCGAACGCGGAGGCGAGGAGCCACCTCGAACGCTTCCTCACGCTTACGCCGAAAGGCCCGGAAGCCGACACCGCGCGCGAGATGCTCAAGCAGTTGGGCAAGATCAAGAACGATTAGGCTCCGCCGTCAGGGGCGGACCGGACTTGTTTGGCGGGGCACAGCCGAAGACCCGCAGACCAGCCGAGTCCGCGATAGAGAGCATGCGAATCCAACCGTTTGGATCCAATGGCGTAGATTCTTGGTTCGTTCTGCCCTTGCAGGTACATCGACGCGAGATGCCAAGTCGCTAAGCTATTGATATACAGAGATTTGTCGCGTCTTGTCGGCGGCTGAGGCCCGCCTCGTTCTGGCATGGCGTGTGCTGCTTGAGGCAGTCGGTGACTTGTCGGGGTTGCCGCAGGCCCCGTGAGTCCCGTACGAGGGACAGTGTCTCGGCGTTCGTGCGCATCTGTTTCTTGAATCCCGCGATCCGATCGGTTGACATCCTGGAGGAGGACACGATGAAGAGAACGGTATGGCTCATGGCTGCTCTCATGGTTCTGGCGCTGCCGCTTGTTGGCGCAGCCCAGACTGAGACCGGCCGCATCACAGGTGCGGTCACCGACTCGACGGGCGGAGTGGTGCCCGGTGTGACGGTCACCATCAAGTCTGAGACAGGCACGGTCCGCTCGACGGTGACCGACTCAGCAGGCCGCTACGTCGTCGCCAACTTGGCGCCGGGCCCGTATGACGTCACCTTCGAGCTGGCCGGGTTCACCAGGCAGACGAATAAGGTGGTCGTGTCGGCCGGCCAGCCCGTCACCATGGATACGAAGCTTCAGGTCGGCGGCCAGACCGAGCAGGTCCAGGTGACCGGCTCGCTGATTCCTCGCCCGACACTGGAGGCGATGAGCCCTGTCACGACCTTGGATGTTGAAGAGCTCACCTATCGGGGGATGACCCGCGTCGAAGACCTCCTCCAGAGCTTGCCGCAGGTGTTCGCCGCGCAGAACTCCACGGTCTCAAACGGTTCGTCCGGCACAGCGACAGTGGACCTGCGCTACCTCGGCTCACAACGCACGCTCGTCCTGCTCGACGGTCGCCGGATGTCGAGTGGTGACGCGTTCACGACTGCTCCG
>JADGOB010000361.1 GCA_017883185.1 Acidobacteriota bacterium | reverse complement strand
AGCCCTCGTCGCCAATCTCTCAGCTCGATCCGGAACCGCATCCCCGATCGATCCGCTGGACGATGCGGTGGACCGTCCCGGTGGCCCCAGGGCAAACCCATCCATGTCGGCGGGTGGCTCTCAGCGTTCAACTAGTGTGTCGGGTTGCCCGACTTCGCCAGTGGGATCAGTCATCGTCCAACAGGAGGATCGTCGCCGCCGCCGCGGCGGGCGTGAGGACGGGGACGGGAGACCTGCGAAAGCCCGACGCGTCCCGGGTCACGAGCGCGTCGCATCCCGCCGATGCCGCACAGGCCGCACACACCGCATCCTCGAAATCCGCGAACGGGAGTGCCAGCGCTTCGCGCAGCACCTGTTCTCCCACCGGCACCACCTGAAACACGCCAAGCAGTCGCTCGACGACCCTCCGTGCTTCGCGGAGCCCCTTCTCCCGGCCGACGAGGTAGTGGATCGTCGTCATCGCATGCGACGGCACGAAGCCAGCGACCCGCTTCGCCTCGATGGCTGCCCACACGCGAGCAGCCGCCTCGACATGCGGGTGGCGATCGAGGAGCACGTCGAGGATCACGTTCAGGTCGACGAGGAGCCGCCTCACAGATGCTTCTCTCGCAGATGCCGCCGGTACGCCTCGCGGTCGCCGTGCTTCAGTACCCCTCTCAGGTCGCGCAGCGCGCCCGACGTCGCGGGCGCGTCAGGCGGCGTCGAAACCAGCGCGAGGAAACGTTCCACCATGCTCGACAATGACGTGCGGTGAAGGCGCGCATGCCGTTTTGCGCGACGCACCACGTCCGCCTCGACGCTCAGGGTCAGCTTGGCCGTCATACGTATAGTTCCTTTCAGACTATACGTATTCTAGCCGGCTCCGCCGGTCGATCGCAAGGTCGGTCGTCCCCGCCTCGCCGCCCCCCGCCAGGCCTCGGATTTGATCGTGTGCGCTTGCGATAGACGGCAAGCCGTTCCAAGACACGCGTCCACGGACGACCTCGAAGGGTGATGCTGGGTGACAGAAAGCCCAAGTTTTCCGGGGCTTTCTGTGATCGACCGACATCCGGGGGTGCCTTCTAAGCCGGGGGTCGCAGGTTCGAGTCCTGCCGGGCGCGCCAAACTGGCCACATTCTACGAAGTTGCGGAAGGGGTCCGCGGAATTCGGCGACATTTGCGCCGCTCACCGCGACCGGTCGGAACGTACCAACTAAAATACTTTTCGCAGTTTCTGGCCCATTTCTGAGCCAGCCGCCAGCTGCGGATTCGGAGGTAAGTCGACGTGGAACTGACGCGCGCCTCAGCTTCGTTGAGGGTGAGGCGATCGGTTCGCCCTGCGAGACCGGCAGAAGACGACGCAAGGTCGTCGCAGAGGACGGGCCTAACGGGCCGTTAACCCGGGCCGCGCAGGCCAAGCGCTCCAGCCGGTCAGATTGAGTCCAGGCAGTCGGATGCGACGGTTTCAGGGTGGCTTGCCAAGCCGTAGCTCCGACTTACCGGGCCTTCCTGCTCATACCTGTGCACGCGCGTAAATGTGATCGTCCCTTCCCACGGACTCACCCGCTGGGGATGGCAGACGTGCTGCCAGGCCCGGGCCCCACCGCCAGCGCCGCTCGCCGGTTCAAGTGTTAGACTCCGACCATTATGGTATAATATCAATATCGCTCTTGGAAGGAGCCCCAACAAGGAGTTCAGAATGAAGATTCCGTCAATCCGCCACCTGCATATAGCCTCACTCTGCGGCCTCACGGCGGCCGCGCTCGGTTTCTTGCTGATCGGCCTCGCAGCCACAGCCAGTGCGCAAACCCGGGGGACGGCGAAAATCGACTTCCCCTTCGTCGCCGGGGCGAAACAGTTAGCGGCGGGGGCTTACGAATTCGCGGTGGACAACGGCAAAGTCGTGCTGCGGTCGAACGACTCCAAAGGCGCGATGGTGGCGATGATCGTCATTACGCGTCTCGGACGCCACGACAACGACACAGACACAGAGCTCGTTTTCGACAAAGTGAATGACAAGTTGGTGCTGTCCGAGATCTGGCTGGGGAATGACGACGGATACCTGGTGGCCAGCACGCCCGGGAACCACGAGCACCGCGTCCTCGGCGGTTCGAAGCCCCACAAATAGGACCTGCAATGGGAAGGGGCCACGAACCCGCGGCCCCTCCCCGTCGCCTCCTGTCGCTGCCGCCGTCGCAAGCACCGCCCCTCCACCTTCCCCGGAGTTGTCGGGTGCGGGCTCAATCCTGAGACACCGCATAGACGATCACGCCCATCCTCGATGCGGCCGGACGCATCTCGCACTTCGTGTCGGTCGGCAAGGACCTCACGGAGATGCGCAGATCGCTCGAGCGCGATCAGAAGTTGCGACTCGCGCGGTCGGTCCAGCAGCGGATGCACCCCGCCTCGCCGCCCGGCTATACGTGTTGACCTCTCGGCGGATGCCGGTATACTATGTCCGTGCTAATTACCGTGGCCATGATAATTCTCGTGGCCATGTGAGAGCATCATGGCACCCGAAATGAGCGCATCCCGAGGCGAAGCTCTCGAGCAGCGCGTCGCTGACTTGTTCCGGCGTGCGGGCTGGAAGGTGAGGCGGCTGCCGTCGGCCGGCAACCTTCGCGCCCATCTGCTGGCTCGGCGCGGCAATCACTCGTACGTCGTTGAGGTGAAGAGCGCCCCTGAAGGGCGCCGTGACCGCCTGCTGCCACTGCTCGCTCAGGCCATCTTGCAGGCTCGGGCCTTCGCTCAACGCAGCCAGGAGCCAGCCGCCCCCCTTGCCATCGTCGGCGCCAAGAGAGTCAGCGAGGGCCTCGCTCGCGACCTGGA
>JADGOB010000360.1 GCA_017883185.1 Acidobacteriota bacterium | reverse complement strand
GGCCGGCACCCTCGTTGGCACCCTGTACCCATCGAAGACCGGAACGCCGTTCGTGTCGGTGGTCTACCCGGGCACGCACACGTTCCCGGACGAGGCCCCGGAGCTGATTGTCAGGTTCTTCAAGGAACACGCAGGGAAGTGACGCTGGCTCCTTCTACGAGATGATCCAGCTCAGCGACGACGGGAAGGCCCACGCGCGCACATGGCACTGGTTGAAGGGCGGCGTGCTGCAGAAGAGGACCATCATCAAGGAGCACAAGGTCGAGTCGCCGCCTTAGGGGCGCCCGATCGCCTGGCGAATCTTCTCTTGCAGCGTCGCCAGTGAATACGGCTTCTGTAGGAATCCGGCCAGGCCTTGGCCAGCCACTCTGGCCGTGATCTCCTGCTCGGTGAACCCGCTCGACATGACGACGGGAACCGTCGGGCTGATGCGGCGCAGCGCGCGAAAAGTCTCTTCACCGTCCATGCCCGGCATCGTCAGGTCGAGCAGCACGAGCGAGATGCGGTTCGCGTGCCGCTGGTACTCGTTCAGCGCTTCGTGTCCGTCGGCCGCCTGGATCACCTCGAATCCCATGCGTTCCAGCATGCGCGATGCGAGGCCGCGAACGGGCTCCTCGTCATCCACCAGCAGGACGCATCCGCCGCCGGACCAGGGCGTGAACAACGTACGACCTTCAGCCGGCGGAGACGCAGGCACGACGCCCTCCCCGGCAGGAAACAGGACGCGGAACGTCGTCCCGTGGCCCACTTTGCTGCAAATCTCGATGGCGCCCTTGTGGCCGCGGACGATGCCGAGCACGGCGGCCATGCCCAGTCCGCGACCGGTGAACTTGGTCGTGAAGAACGGTTCGAAGATGCGGCCGACCGTCTCCTCGTCCATTCCGCAGCCGGTGTCCGAGACTTCCAGGTACACGTAGTGACCGGCGCGAAGTCCCTCCGCCACCACCGTCCGGGCAACGTATTCCTCCGTGCAGTGCATCGCGCCCGTCGAGACCGTGATGACCCCACCGAGGTCAGCCACCGCCTCCGACGCGTTGGTCAACAGATTCATCAGGACTTGGCGAATCTGGATCGCGTCGCCTTCGATCGGCGGCAGCCCCGCCTTCAGATCGAGGTTCAGGATGGCCTTCTTCGAGATCGAGGCCTTCAGGAGCGGCATGGTGTCGGCCACGAGGTCGCTGAGGCGCAAGGCCTCAATCACGAACCTGCCGCGCCCGGAGTAGGCCAGCATCTGGCGACAGAGTTCGGCCGCGCGCTGGGCCGCCGTCTCGATCTCCGCGATGCGCTCGCGCACGTGTGACCGCGCTGGGAGTTCCAACAGCGCCAGGTCGGCGTATCCCAGGACCGCCACCAGGATGTTGTTGAAGTCGTGGGCAATGCCTCCGGCCAGCACTCCGAGGCTCTCGAGTTTCTGGACGTGTTGCATGCGCCGCTCCATCTCCAGGCGCTCCGCCTCGGCGCGCTTCCTGTCGGTGAGATCACGCGAGATCGACAGGGCGGCGGGGCGGCCGAGGTACTGGAAGTACCGGATGCTGCTCTCGACGTGGATCCGGCGCCCGTCCTTTGCGACGTGTACCGTTTCCATGATCGTGCTGCCGCTGTCCGCCAGGGCGGCCCGATGTTGAGCCGCCTGGCCGAAGGCCTCGGGTGTCGAGATGTCGCGCGGCGACAGCGCCAGCAGTTCGTCGCGCGTGTACCCGAGGCGGCGGCATGCGACATCGTTGACCTGCAGGAATCGTCCAGGTTCGCCGCCCGGGACCGCCTCGTTGACGAAGACCGCGTCGTTGATGCTCTCAAACAGCACGCGGTATCGCTGCTCGCTCTCGCGTAGGGCCTTCTCCGCGGTTCGGGTCTCGGTGACGTCCCGGATCAGCCCGAAGATCCCGACGGCCGCCCCGTCCCGCACCAGCGCCGAGCTGTTAACCTCGCCCGTGAACACGCCCCCGTCCCTGCCGCGCAAGATCAGGGACAACGCGACACTCGGCTCGCGCCGGATCATCTCGGCTTCGAAAGCCGCCATCGCCGGGGCCATCGAGGTTTCGCTCAGGAACTCGGAGAAGTGGCGACCGACCATCTCGCCAGGCTGCCACCCGAACATGGGGATGGCGGCCTCGGAGGCGTAGGTCAGGACGCCCGTCGCGTCGGTCGCGAACACGAGCTCCGAAACCAACCCCGCAAGACCGTGAAAAAGTGTCTCAGCATCCCTGGCCGGAAACCCGCCCGGATTCCGTGCTGCTGGCTCGCTCATGGGGCATTAATTTTACCACTGCGCAGGCGGCACAGCGAGTCCGGTTCCGCGCCGGCTCCCTCTGTGTGGTAGACCGACCTCATCCTGTCTTCCGAAGCTCTTCTCGACCAATTCGCCGGATCGTGTCCGCATCGACGGGCTCTCGGGATCGGCCAAGGTACTGCCGAAGCGCCTCGTTGTTAGGCCACTTCATTTGGGTGTGGTCTTGATCTCCACCAACTTTGTACTGAAGGAGGCACCGGCGCGGGTCGGGTCCAGTGATAGTTAGGCTGCGCCCTGATTGGCTGTCGATTCCCAGAGTACCGACAGACGTTTGCGATTCGAGGCACAGTCCCGAAGGTACAAATTGATCAACGTCTGATACGGAATGCCTGACTCGCTTGACAGGCCCTTGAAGTACTCAACCGTCTCTCGATCGAGACCGATGGTCACCTGCGTCTTGAGGCGCCGGGCGTAGGGGTTCGCCGCGGCCTTCGGAAAAATCGTAGTGCTTCCTCATGGCTTCCACCTTGCCGCGCCCGCCGTTGCACAAACTGTGCACAGCGCCGGCGGTTCGGCGAACGGC
>JADGOB010000359.1 GCA_017883185.1 Acidobacteriota bacterium | reverse complement strand
GGGCACCCGTCCTTGGCTGATCACCGTCGCCGGCTCGGACCGGGCGCGTCTTGGTCCCCACGCCCATATTCTCGAGGTCGCCGCCGGTCAGGACGGACGACCCTCTTTGCATGCGGCGTTGCAGGCGCTGCGAGCGGCCGGACTTGGCCGGGTCCTGAGCGAAGGTGGACCAACCACGCTCGGCCACATGCTTGGGCAGGGGCTGGTCAACGAGCTGTTCCTGACGGTGTCGCCTGTGGTGGTTGGTGGGGAAGGCCTCCGAATCGTTCACATACCGGAGTACCAGAAGCTCGTGGAGTTGACCCTTCGAGATGTGCTGGGCGCCGCCAGTGAGGTGTTTCTGCGCTACTCCGTCGGGACCGCACACACCTCGCCCGGCGCGAACCCCGTCTAGAGCCGCACCCATCAGCATCAACAGCCCGCACCAGGACAACAGGCGCCAGCAAGACCGGAGTCACACCGCACAAGCAACCCTGCCATCCAGCGATCGACCGCTCCCGCAGCGGCAAGAGAGGATGTTCCGTCGTGCTCGTTGATGACCAGTTCGGTCAGGTCCGTGGCCGTGGACAGTCCCAGCCGACGCGCCAACGGGATGATGTCGCGCATTCGTCCGGGACGCGGACGCCCTGCCCGACGTCGATCGCCTCATCGCGGCCGTCGGACGGGAACTCCACGATCTCTCGGCGGGATGAGGCCCCCTGCGCGGCTCCCGATCTGCCGGACCTGGACGTCACCGAGAACATGCGCAGCGGCATTCAGCGCGCGAGCTTCAGTAGAGAGCGTGCGATCCTCCGGTTGTCGAAAGATCGACCGGCGCCCACCGGGCGGCGTAAAATTGAAGTGCCCACCCGGATGGTGGAGGTGCGCGGTGAAACAGCTCCTCAAGAACGCCCTATGGGGCCTCCTCCTCTTCGTCTGCGTGATGGTGGCGGAATTCCTCGTCACCCTGCCATTCACGCCGCGGGAGGGTGTCCCCACCGACCTGACCTTGGAGTTCGGCCTGACCGCGCCGCTCGCGTTGGGCGTCTCGTGGGGGCTCGCCCGCTTCCTGCGGACGACCCGCGCCCAAGCCAACTCCCGCGGCTTCGTGTGGGCCATTATCGTCCTGGCGCTGTACGTGCTGATCGGGCTCGGTAACGGTACCCTCGCGCTATTCGCGGTGTGGACGTTCCTGCTCTTGGTCTCGGCGATCCTGCTAGGTCCCGTCGTGGCAGGCCGGATGAGCGACGGGAGGCCAACCGCCCGCCGGTCTGCTGGCCGCACGACCGCGTGAATGCCCCCGAGGCAGTTGCTGGCACTCTGAGGGCATGTCGAAACCGGACGGTCTGCGGCGCCGCATACTCGCTTGTCGAGTCGGACCCGCGTGGGCCCTCAACTCGGTCAACTTCACCTGGTCGAAGAAAGGAGGGTTACACGCAGCATGCGGCAGAAGCGGACGTTGCGCATCCGCGACGGCCGAGGAGTATCAGGGCCACCACGCGGATCCAGCCTGCGCCCGCCCTTGCGCCACCTAGCGATGGGCAGCGTTTTCACGCACACCGCTCGCTCAGCCAGTTGACGGCGGCGGCCGCGGTGTCCATATTCCTCGCAACCCGCACGTCCGGGACAATGCCGGCAGGATAGGCCGTCCCATTTCGGTCAGCGTCGACGCCCACCGTGAGGACGAGCGTGTACGAGTCGATGTCAAAGGTGACGTTCCCGGTCGAATACCCCATTGAGCGGGTGCCGAACGAGCGCGTGTTGTCCAGGCCAATGAAAGCGATAGCCACGAACTCAGCTGAACTCGCTGTGTATGCATCGAGCAAGATGGCGATCGGGCCTGGCACCTTCGTGGGTTCCTCCTCGCTGAACGCTAGTTCGTTGCCAATTTGGACTGTCCCATCCGTCACCGTGACGT
Organism: Acidobacteriota bacterium; assembly: GCA_017883185.1. Lineage (GTDB taxonomy): Bacteria > Acidobacteriota > Vicinamibacteria > Vicinamibacterales > Fen-181 > FEN-299. The sequence goes on along the minus strand of JADGOB010000359.1, from coordinate 923 downwards.
AGGTCCTCGCACCGTCGCGGGCTTCGGCTGAACCCACCACCCCGTTCGGGAGTAGAGGCGTCAGCCCCGCCAGCATGGGGCGCATGTCTCCTCCGGTATTCCCTCGCAGGTCGATGATCCAGCCGCAAGAACTCGCTTGCGCCGCATCCTTGATGCCGGAGCTGAGGGATCGGGCGTAGTTTTGGGCGATCTTGGCGTCGCCCCCGTACAGCTCAGGGACGTGAACCACAGCAATACGGCCAGAGCCGGCCTTGACGGTCGGCATTGCAGCCTGGGATGGGGCCTCGGAAGGGGACCCTTCGAGGTTCTTGTAGAGGGAGGAATGTGAGCGACCGGCAGTGGCGAGCGCCGACCGGAGGGGTGCGAGAGCATCCTCGGGGGTCTGGCTGTCGCGAGTGCTGGCGACGGCTTGCGCACGCGCGCTGCGCCACGCCTCGCCAGTCGCATACAGCCCAGAATCCATAGCCGCGAGAACCCGATCAGCAAAGCGTGCGCCAGCGGGCAGTGGCTTCTCAACACAGCCACCCAGAGCAACCACAAAGACGATAAACAGCACACGAATCCGAACGTTCACAGCGCCTCGCAGTCCTCGGCAACACACTGCATTGACGGCCTCGAGGCCAGCCATGGACGCTCGAATGGCGATCTGGCGCTGGCGCGGGCTGTCGCGCGCAACAAGAGCCCGGCCAGCTCAGGCCAGTGCTGCGTGAGGCGCGTCACGGAACGCACCCTAGCCACGCGCCGCCAGGCGGCGGGCGGATTTCGCCGCCCACCGCTTGGTTCTCGTTCCTGCGTGTCAAGCCACTCCTAGTGGGAAGCGCTCGGCGGCAGAAGCGGGCGTCCGGAGCACTCCCACGCCGCTGCCGGACGACCGTGTCCTGGTCGTCCGGCGGTAGCCCTATATGGGCGCCGGAGGGCGGGGC